>JBKHBS010000059.1:0-3758 GCA_046542225.1 Candidatus Izemoplasmatales bacterium
ATGCAAGTCATTCATATGACTTGGGTTATGATTTAATTGCTGGCGCAAATATAGCGGCTTTTTCAAGATTAGCAAAAGCCATGGTTGAACAAGGTAGTTACTAAATTCTATTATCATTTTAAAAGGAGACGGTATTTATCAAAACATTAGACAAAATTTTAATAGGGGTTTTAATCATTGTCAGTCTTTTTATGATGAACGATTTATATTTTAATGGAAATATTTTTGATTTTGATTGGTTTTCAAACACCTTAGATTTCCTTTCTCCCTTTGTTTTTCATCTGTTTGCCATTGGTGTTCCAATCTATTTTCTTCTGAGATGGATTATTACAAAAGATAAGCATTTACTTTATATCTCAATGCTTTCGACGATTCCATTTATCCTATTTATTATTTGGCTATATTTTGCATTGAAAGCTTTATGAGGATATATATACTTTATTTATAAAACCATTAATACGTGAATATAATAAACAAAGACGTTATTTTATCATTAAATAGATGAAATAACGTCTTAATATTTATGTGATTTTTTCTTGATCAGGGTTTTCTTAAATAAATAAAGGTTGCTTATGCAGTCTTTGATGATACATCTTTTTTTGGAAACCAATGTTTTGTTTTATTGGCAATCTTAACCAAAATTAACATGACAGGAACTTCAACCAAAACGCCGACTATGGTTGCTAGGGCGACAGCGGGACTTAATGGGAAGAGTGCTATGGCAACAGCCACAGCAAGTTCAAAGAAATTGCTTGCACCAATCATTCCAGCTGGCGCAGCAACATCATGTGGAAGCTTTAATGCTTTAGCCCCACCATAACCGATAAAGAAAATCAAGAAGGTTTGAATGATTAAAGGTATACTGATTAATAGTATATGTAGAGGGTTGTTAATGATTAAGTCACTTTGTAGAGAGAAGATTAGAATTAAAGTCAGTAATAATCCTGTAATTGTAATCGAAGAAAATTTAGGAATAAACTTTTCATTATAATAGGTTAAACCTTTGTTTTTAATCATATAATACCGTGTAAGTGAAGCTGCTAATAATGGTATAACAACAAATAATACGACTGATAAGAATAAGGTTCCCCAAGGCACACTGATGCCACCAACACCTAATAATAGACCAACTATAGGAACAAATAAAATTAAGATAATCAAATCATTAGTTGCTACCTGAACCAATGTGTAGGCAGGGTTGCCTCTGGTTAAACCACTCCATACAAAAACCATTGCTGTACAAGGGGCTGCACCTAAAATAATTGCACCTGCTAAGTAGTGATTGGCCAAGTCTAAAGGTATGATGTTTTTAAAAATAACCAAAAAGAATAAAGATGCAATTCCAAACATAGTGAAGGGTTTAATTAACCAATTGACTGTCCATGTTAGATATAAGCCTTTGGGTTTTTTACCAACATTTTTTATGGATGTAAAGTCTATTTTTAACATCATTGGATATATCATAACCCATATCAATATACCAATAGGAATGTTTACATTATAGACTTCAAATTGATTTAAGAATTCTGGAATGACTTGTAAATATCTTCCAATAAGAACACCTAAAACCATACAAATGAGTACGAAAAGTGTGAGATACGTCTCAAAAAAACTTATATTCTTTGCTTTTTTTTCCATCAAATTCACCTTTTTCTATCCGATTAATGAGTTCAAGTACTTTTTCTTTAATAATGTCCCTTGTTTCTTCAAAGTCAGACTTTGGTCCACCACTAGGGTCATCAATACCCCAATCTTCTCGATGATCACAGGGCACAAATGGGCATTCTACACCACATCCCATGGTAATTAATAAATCAATATCATTCGGTAACTTATCTAACAATTTAGAACTGGCATTGCTCATATCAACACCCTTGTCTTCCATAACTTCAATTGCTAGGGGTTTTGGTTTGTCGTATTCTTCTGTTCCAGCAGAATATGCATCGATGACTTCCTGGCCTAAATGTTTGGCCCAACCTTCAGCCATAATACTCCGGCAACTGTTATGTACACAAACAAAAGCAACTTTCTTTTTCATTCCTTTTCCTCCAATTTATTTTAGTAATTCTTGAATTTTTTTTGCACTTGGTACTTGACCTGAGAACAATACTTTTCCATCAACAACTAATGCTGGGGTGCTCATGATGTTATAAGTCATAATGTCTTTCATATCTGTGACTTTTTCCATTGTGACATCTTTGTCTAATGATTTTAAAGCTTCAATAACATTTTTTTCTAATTTTTTACAACTGGCACAACCAGATCCCAATATTTTTATATTCATATTCACACTCTCCTTTCTTTTTTAAATAAAGAAATTACCAAAGATATTAAATAAATATCCTGTAATTATAATCCCAATAGTTACAATACTTACAAATGTTACCAATAATTTTGTTTTTACAACCTTCTTAAGAAGAATGATTGACGGTAGACTTAAGGCTGTAACTGCCATCATAAAGGCTAGTACAGTACCGATGCCAACACCTTTTAAAACAAGGGCTTCGGCAATAGGCAGTGTTCCAAAAATATCTGCATACATTGGTATGCCAATGATAGTCGCGATGAGAACTGAGAATGGATTGTTGTCGCCTAAAACACTTTGTATAAATGATTCAGGAATATATCCATGAATAATAGCACCAATACCAACACCAATAAGGATATAAATCCAAACTTTATGAATGATTTCTTTAACTTGTTCTAAAGCATAAAGATGTCTTTCTTTTTTAGTGAGATCAAGTACAACAATTTCTTCACCGTCGTTATTTTCTTTAGCTTCAAGGACAAAATCTTCCACATATTTTTCCATTTTAAATTTATCAATGAATGTTCCGCCAATCACTGCAATGATTAGACCAACAACCACATAAGCTAAAGCAATGGTCCAGTTGAAGATACTTGCCAAGAGAATCACCGATGCTAAATCAACCAAGGGTGATGAAATTAAAAAAGAAAAAGTAACGCCTATGGGTAAACCTGCTTTGGTAAACCCAATAAAAATTGGTATAGAGGAACAGGAACAAAATGGAGTGACCGTTCCCAATAAAGCACCGATAATATTACCAGGCAAACCTTTAAATTTAGTTAATATCTTTTTAGTTCTCTCAGGTGTGAAGTATGATTGAATGAATGAAGATATATATATTAATACAGATAATAGAATAAAAATCTTAATAACGTCATAGATGAAAAAAGATAAGGCTATAAAAAGGTAGCTGGTCTCATCTATGCCAAAGACACTGGAAAGAAGACGTTCTACTAAGGATTCTAACCATGACATTTTAAGGAATATTTCATTTAATGCGACAAAGAAATCCTTTATAAACTGCATGACGTATCCTCCATATCTCTTAATTGTTCTAAATATTGAATCATATCATTAATTTTATCTCTATCGATAAAGTGTTTGATCCAATTGCCCTCTCTTTTAGCTTTAGCAAGACCAGAGTTAGTAATTGTTTTTAAGTGATAAGACAAGGTAGGTTGAGATATTGGTAGTTTGTCAATCAAGGTACAACCACACGTTTCTCCTTTTAATAATAATTCTACGATTTCTAGTCTATTTGGATCTGATAAGACTTTAAAATAATCAACGATTTGATCTTTCATATTTTTACACCTCAATATTTATATTTATCTATATAGAAAATCATCTATATTGTAACATTTCCATATTCTATGTGTCAACGGAGAATGTCTTTTTATTTTTAATAAAAAAACCAGAGATAATCTTCTCTGGTTTAAAGGCTAATCAT
>JBKHBS010000022.1:0-19943 GCA_046542225.1 Candidatus Izemoplasmatales bacterium
CAGTTGGTAATGTAACTGCTTCTAATTTACCAGCTTCGAATTCTTGGAATCTAATAGCTGCATCGTTAATGATTTGCCATTCATAACCTGTATAGAAATATTCATCAGGTGTATGATAGTTAGGGTTTTTAGCAAATACAACAGTTTTGTCTGCTTCATAGTAGTCTACATAGTAAGCACCATGATAAGCAACATTTAAGTTGTTTGTACCGAAATCTTCCCCTAATTCTTCAACCATTTCTAAATGAACTGGAGACATAACAAATGATCCCATAAAATATCTAACATTCCACTCAGATTGTTTGTTTTCGAATACAAATTCAAAAGTATTATCATCAATTAAGTTAATTCCAACATCATCCCAATTTTCTTCAGTTGGATCAGCGTTGAATTCTGCAGCACCTTCAATTGAAGAAGCTGAATTGATAAAGTCTCCACCACCTGAAACAGCACGGAACCAGTTTTCAGCTAATGCATATTTGAAAGTTTCAACAAAGTCATTAGCATCAATAGTAGTGTCTGTAATGTATGAAGTATCAGCATCTGGATGGAAGAACCATTCTAGACCTTCTTTAACTTCAAATTGCCAAGTATTAGAAATTTCTTTACCTGTTTCAGTGAATTCTGAACCAACAGGAATAGGGTTAGAAGCCATCATTGATGGAACTACCTCATAACCAGTTTTATCATCATTGAAATGATAAGTATATGGTGCATCATAATAGAATCCCATATAATCTGAGTCTGTTGAAGTGTCATATAACCATTGGTTAAATGTTACAGGATTTGTAGTAGAAGTTGTACGATAAGTATATTCTCCTGCTTCTCCTGGTTCTCCATCAGCCATAAGTACTGTTGAGTCATCTGCATCCATAGTTGCAAATGCAGTTCCCCATCCCATTACTGGAATGTAGCTATCAACAGGAAGTTGAAGTCTTGAAGAGTATAATGCAAACCCTCCATTAGCGAATAGTGGTACCCCACCATACATATTGTTCATTAAGAACTTTTCAGCAGCTGCCATAAACGTATGTCTAATTTCAGACGTTTGGAACTTATAGTTTAATAAGCCGCTTGGATAAGATGCCTCCTCAGGGAACAAATCTTCTGTTGTTGGCGCGTCAGTTGTTGGCGCTTCAGTCGTAGTTTCGTCCGTTGTTGGAGCTTCTGTTGTTGTTTCTTCTGTAGTTGGCTCTTCAGTTGGAGCTTCTGTGGTTTCTGAGCCACCACATGCAGCGATTCCAATCAATAGAAATGCTGCCATTAAAAACATAAATAATTTTTTCAATTTTTTTTCTCCTCTCTTCTTTAAAATATTACATTTTTCTTATATATATAAGTCCATCGTGATTATTTTAAAAGAATTAAATTAATCACAATGAAATATATAACCTATTAATTAAAAGTTAAGGCATAATTATAGACAATATAATCAACCAAAACTTTTATGTAATTATATCATAGAAAAAATAAGGTGTAAAGTTGTAGTTTCAAAAATATAGTCAAAAACAAACAATTTTCTCTATGTTTTCACTAACAATTGTCATTTCGTTTTCGAGATAATTAGTCAATAAAATAAAAGTTTTTACTTATATTTATTGATGGCTTCTATTAATTGTTCGTCACTGGCAACATTATTGATGTATTGATCTACTGGAACACCCGACTCAACACTGACATAATCTGTACCATCTTTTGTACTTAATACATTATTGGTTGAAATCATAATTGCTGAACCATCAGGTGTGATAAATGCACCAATTGATGAAGCACCGCCACTTGATTGTTGGCCAATTACAGGGATGTCAAGTTCTTTAGCCATTGATGCAAACATATTGGCTGCACTAAAGGTAACGCTGGATGTTAATACATACCAATTATATTCATAAGCAACATAATCGCTCTCAATATAATAGGTTACTGCTGAACCATCTGCAGGATTTTGAGAATGATAGTTGAATTGTTCTTCAGTCATATATCCAAAAATTCTCATAACTGCGCCAATATTTCCACCAGTATTATAACTTAAGTCTACCACAACATCGACAACAGATGAAGGTAAACTATCTAAAGTTGCTTTAAATTCATTTGGTGTGTCAATATTAAAGCCAGTAATGTGTATAACAGCAACTGTATCATTGTTGATTAGAGAATACTCAGGAATATCAGGTTGTCCGTCTGCTTCTCCAAATTTTGCAATTAACAAATCTTGAACTTCCCATAAGCCTTCATAAAAATCAGTTGTTTCAGGACCAAGGTCTGACAATGATATGCCTGAAGATGTTCTTGAATCATAATAACCATAAAAAACATGAGAAGTATGTAAATCATCCATACCATACATTAAATTAAATATACGATTATAAACCTGATTATCAGAACCGTTTTGAATTGATTTACCATAATTTTTCAATATATCATAAAATGAATCATAGCCTTTATCTGGTTTTAACCCATAAAAATAATCCATAATCAATGCTAGGCCATTGTAAGAAGCCATTTTAATATCTTGACCCATTGTCTTATCATTATATGAACTTTCATGAATTTGAGCCATAATTTCTTCATCACCACTGCTTAGACCAAATGTATCAATACCATAAATCTTATCACCATTATAATATGCTTGATAATAAACATCATTCATAAAAATAATATTCGCGACATCAAAAGGCATTAAATAAAGTGTTTGTTCTCCATCCTCATAGATTGTTAAATCAAAACCATATTCACCTAATGGTATGGTGACTTCATTTCCATCAACATAAGTTGCATCAACATAATTTAAGCCTTCACCATAGTCTGATTCAGTTTCAGCAATATATCCACCAAAGAAATCAAAATTCTGAACAGTAAAAGTATTTAACTCAAAGTCAATTTCAGCCCAATAAGTCTCTGTGATTTCAGTTTCTCCATCAAAATCAGTATAAGTCGATGAATATTCAATTTTCATTATATGGTCTTCTATCATTGTATAAGTAATAATATCTGATTCTATAGCACCATTTAACATATTCAAGAATGATTCTATATCTACATAAGCCAATTCACTATTTTCTTCATAAAATAAATCGATTTGTGAATTCTCTACAACATACTCTTCTGAAGTACCCTCAAAGTCTAAAGTGCGTTTGGTCGCAATGTCCACAGGATTTTGCGGTTCAACAACAAAAACAAAATCTCTTGTTGATGTGTAAATCCCACCTGCATAAGGTGACGCTTTTACAGTCAAGGTTACTTCGACTGGATCAGAACCTACAGCTGGTCTTCTAACGAACCCATCTTTAGTAATGACATTTTCATGAGAACTCGTCCAAGTAAATCTAGTTTCAAAAGTTGGTGAATTTTTTTTAAGTACTTCACCTTCTTCTAAATCTTCTAATGTAATATTGATGTCAGCCAAATCTGTTTCAACAAGATATTCGCTTTCGCTAACAACTGAATACTCATATGAGGTTGATACCTCATTACCGTCACTATCAGTCACAGTCAAGATGATGGTATAAGACCCTATTGAAGAAGCATCAAGTTCGCTAGAATCTACTTCTATTGAAGCAGTTAAATCACCGTCTTCTTCATCATTTACTTCAATGCCTGATAAAAAATCAGGTTCACCATCTAATGGCATCATTCTATCTTCAACATTTGTAAATTCAGGAACACTTCCAATATCACCTGTAATAGGCGCTTGTGTTGTTGGTGCTTCTGTCGTTGGTGCTTCTGTCGTTGGCGCAAGTGTAGTTTCTTCTCCGCCACAAGAGACAATAACGAATAATAAAAATAATAAAACAAAAATACTTAATAATTTTTTCATATACCCTCCTTAAAATATTTAATTGATTATATAATAAAATCAAGAAAATAACAATAATTCTTATAAAAATCTATGCTTTTTTTAATATGACACATAATTGATTTGCAAAACTAAAACCTTTTTTTTCTAAATATTTTTTTAATTCCAAAGCTTCTTCTTGATATAAAGAATACTTGGGACTATCTTTGACATTTACTAATAATCCATCAATTATCTTATTTAGGTCTTCCAAGGTTATTTCTTGATCGAAAGGTTTAGTTTCTAGTTTCCAATAATCAATGATAGGTAAGGGTGAATATTTTTTAATGGCATTGATGATATTTTCCTTAGTAAAAATCTGAGCATGTAGTTTACCAATTTCATGATCAACTTTTGCTGCAAAAGAATGTAACAACTGATGAGATATCTGACCTTCAGTCAAATCATCAGCAGCCATTAGTTCATTCACAATCAACATTCCACCTGGCTTTAATAACATTTCCATTTGTTTAAAAATAGATTCAATATCCTGAATGTGATGTAGGGTGTTTGATAAAGAGATTATATCGAAACTGTTTTTCGGAAAATTGGTTTCCAAAACTTCTTTTCCCATCCATTTCACTTTTGGATTATTGTTAAAAGCTGATGCATCCATCTCCATTAAATAATCGACAATATCTATGCCGATAATTTCTTGGTAATCTTGAAAGATATAGTCAATCAGTTTAATAAAGTCTCCTTTACCTGAACCTATGTCTAAAATTCTAGGGTTTTCATATGTTTCTAAATATTTTTTTAAATTTTTCATAAGACACCTCTATATTATTAATTATACATATTTTATATGATTTGTGTTAAGATAGAATAAATTAATTGAAAAATATTTAAAGGAGCAAAAAAAAATGAAGAAAAAGGACATAATTTTGTTAATTTATATTCTCATCATCATTGGTTTATTTGCATTTGAAACAAGTCGATCTTTTATAGAGACACAAACGATAAACCACCCTTATATTTTGGGCTTTATCAAAACATCTATATTAGCCACATCAGGTGAATTATTAGCATCAAGAATCGCTAGAGGCAACTATTTTACAAAAAAAGGATTATTTTATAGATTTATTGTTTGGGGTTTTCTAGGCATGGGATTTGTTTTAATGTTTAATGTTTATTCTAAAGGCGTCATTGATTCAATTCAAAACAATTTATTACCTCAATTTAATCAAACTGGCTTTATCATTAACCTTTATCAAGCTTTTATGATTTCTTTAATTATGAACCTTACTTTTGCTCCTGCATTTATGTTATTACATAGGGTCACCGATACCTATATTGATTTAGGCCAAGGTCAGATAAGTAAAATATTTAGGACACCACTCAGTGAAATATCTAATCAAATCAATTGGAAAAATTTCTTTGAATTTGTTGTTTTAAAAACCATTCCATTTTTTTGGATACCTGCCCATACCATTACCTTCTTGTTGCCAGAACATTATCGGGTCTTAATGGCTGGTTTTTTATCCATTGCATTAGGTCTAATATTAAGTCTAGCGAAAATCAAAGGCAAACAAATCGAATAGTTTTAGTAAACCAATTGATTTTCTTTTCATAAGTGATAAAATATAAAAAACAATCTATACTTTAGGGAGGGTATTATGGATTTTATTATTTATATTGCTGGGGGCTTTGCCATACTAGCAATTATTTTTGCAATTCTTTCATTTAAAAAGGTTTTATCATATGCATCTGGCACAGATAAAGTCAAAGAAATTGCTGGATATATCAAAGAAGGTGCCAACGCTTTTTTATCTAGAGAATACCGGGTCATCGTTATCTTTGTAATCATAGGATTTTTTGGTCTATGGTTAGCCTTAGGTTTAGGCAGTGCTTTAGCATTTGTTCTTGGAGCAACCTTTTCTGGTGCTGCAGGTTTAATCGGTATGAAAACTGCTACAGAAGCAAATTCCCGAACAGCTACTGCAGCCAATAACCACGGTATGAATCAAGCTTTAAATGTTGCTTTTAAAGGTGGTTCTGTCATGGGTATGAGTGTTGTAGGTTTTGGATTGCTCGGTTTGATTATCGTCTACTTTATGGCCAATACAGTATTTGCTTTAACAGCTGAATCTTCAATCAGCATTGCCGCTGGTTACTCACTGGGTGCATCGACCATTGCCATGTTTAGCCGTGTGGGTGGTGGTATATATACCAAAGCCGCAGATGTTGGTGCGGATATGGTTGGAAAAATCGAATTAAATGTACCTGAAGACGACCCTAGAAACCCAGCAACCATCGCAGACAATGTTGGAGATAATGTTGGGGATGTTGCAGGTATGGGCTCAGACCTTTTAGAATCTTATGTTTCTTCTATTATCGGTGCTGCGACCATTGGGGCATTATGGTTTGAGACACAAGGTGTTTTATTTGTTTTAATTATTGCCGGTATGGGCATCTTATCTTCTATCATGGGAAGTTCTTTTGTTAGAAGCAAAAACAATAGTGACCCTCACCGTTCACTTAAATTAGGCACATATATGAGCGCTCTTTTCTTTGTTATAGGAAGTTTTCTTATTACCTTCTTTTTTAAAATCAATCAATATGATACTGGCTTTGGAAAATTACCATCTAATCTAGGGCCCTTCTATAGCATCATTATTGGACTTGCAGTCGGATTATTCATCGCCTTTATCAGTGAATACTATACATCTGAAAAATATCGTTTTGTCAAACAAATAGCCAAACAATCAGAAACTGGTCATGCGACCAATATTATTGCAGGTATCGCAACAGGCATGCAAAGTACAGTTTTTCCAATCTTAGCCATTGCCCTTGGATCCATCCTTGCCTTTGAGTTTGGTGGATTATTCGGTATCGGTTTAGCGGCAGTTGGCATGTTAGGTACTGCAGGTATGACTGTCAGCGTAGATGCCTATGGACCCATTGCAGATAATGCCGGTGGCATTGCCCAAATGGCCAACATGGATCAACATGTTAGAAAAATTACCGATAAGTTAGACAGTGTTGGTAATACCACAGCGGCGGTGGCCAAAGGATTCGCCATTGGTAGTGCGGCTTTAACAGCCTTAGCCTTATTCAGTTCTTATGCTGTCAAAGCAAACTTAACCAAAATCGACTTAATCAATTCACATGTTATTTCAGGTTTGGTTGTCGGTGGTATGTTGGCATTTTTATTTAGTTCTATGACAATCTTTAGTGTTGGTAAAGCAGCCAATAAAATGATTGATGAAATTAGAAGACAATTCAGAGAGATCCCAGGCATCTTAGAAGGCGAAGCCACACCTGATTACTCTAAATGCGTTGCCATATCTACAGACTCAGCTTTAAAAGAAATGATTGCCCCAGCCTTATTAGCAATCCTAACGCCAATTGTGGTTGGTTTTGTCTTTGGCGCTGAAGCTTTAGGTGGATTATTGGCAGGTACCTTAATTACAGGTATTATGTTGGCTATTTTTATGGCCAACAGTGGTGGCGCTTGGGATAATGCTAAAAAGTATATAGAAGATGACCACCACGGTGGAAAAGGTTCTTCTGCTCATAAGGCTAGCGTTACCGGAGATACTGTTGGTGATCCATTAAAAGACACCTCAGGTCCTTCACTTAATATTTTAATCAAATTAATGACAACTGTATCATTATTACTGGCTGTTATGTTTTAATTCAATCAATCCTAAGCAAATGCTTGGGATTTTTTTATATAAATAAACAAGCCGTTCGCATCTCAAATCAATCTATGATAAAATTATAATAATCAAAGAAATAAAGGAGAAATTAAAAATGAAATTTAAAGATTTTGTGTACGAAAGACCTGATATTGAAAAATATCAAAAACAGATGACAGATTTATTGAGTAAAATTGGTGAAGATGTTGATGCTAATACTGAGATTGAAGCCATTGAAGAATATTTTAGAATCAATGATGAATTGGATTCTATGGCAACCCTAGTTTCAATTAGAAACAGTCTTGATACAAAAGATGAATTTTATCAAGAAGAACAAGACTTCTTCGACGAAAATGGTCCTAAATTACAAATGTATAACAATCAATTTTCTAAAAAATTAATCCAATCAAAAAATCGTCAAAGCTTAGAAAAACATTTTGGTGAATTAATCTTTAAACAAGCTGAACTCCAAGAAAAAACATTTTCTGAAGACATTATTCCTGACTTGCAAAAAGAAAACAGATTAAGCACTAAATATTCTAAACTTTTAGCCGGGGCAGAAATTGAGTTTGAAGGAAAGACATACAATCTTACCCAAATGGGGCCATTCTTACAAAGCTTAGATAGGGAAACCAGACATAAAGCCCAATTAAAAACATCTGAGTTCTTCAAAGAAAACGAAAAAGAATTAGATGAAATCTATGATGAAATGGTTAAAACACGTCATAAGATGGCCAAAACCTTAGGGTATGATAATTTTGTACAACTAGGATATGACAGGTTGGGTCGAACAGACTATGACGCATCAGATGTTAAAACATACCGTGACCAAGTTTATCAAGAAGTTGTTCCACTGGCTAAGGAATTGGTTGAAAGAAAAGCCAAAAGAATCGGTATTGAAGATCCTAAGTCATATGACTTGGCATTGTCTTTCAAATCAGGAAACCCAACGCCAAAAGGCGATTTAAAATGGCAAGTGAACATCGCAAAAAATATGTATGAAGAGATGTCTCAAGAAACAGGTGAATTCTTTAACTATATGCTTGAACATGAACTGCTTGAACTCGATAGCAAACCAGGTAAAGCTGGCGGTGGATATTGTACTTATATTCCTAACTATAAGTCGCCATTTATTTTCGCAAACTTTAATGGCACAAGCCATGATGTGAATGTTTTAACTCACGAAGCCGGTCATGCTTTCCAAATTTATTCAAGCAGAGACCTAATTCCATCATATCGTTGGCCGACTATGGAAGCCGCTGAAATTCATTCAATGAGTATGGAATTCTTGGCATGGCCATGGATTGATCAATTTTTCAAAGAAGACACTGATAAGTATAAGTACTATCACTTAGACAGTGCTTTATCATTCTTGCCTTATGGTGTGACTGTTGATGAGTTCCAACACGAAATATATAACAATCCAAACATGTCACCAGACCAAAGAAAAGACACTTGGAGAAAAATCGAAAAAAAATACTTACCTTATAAAGACTATGACGACGATGAATTTATGGAAAAAGGAACTTTCTGGTTTAAACAAGGCCATATATTCTCGGTACCTTTCTACTATATAGACTATACTTTAGCTCAAGTTCTTGCTTTCCAATTCTTCGTATTGAGTCAAAAAAATCATGAAGAGGCCTTAGAAAAATATATTAAATTATGCCGTTTAGGTGGTTCAAAAAGTTTTGTTGACTTGGTTGAGTCAACTGGTTTAAAAAATCCATTTAAAAAAGGCACCATTAAGTCGGTAATTGGCCCAATCAGTAAATTTTTAGAAAACGTTAATGACCAAGACCTTTAAAATCTAAATGATAAATAATTAATTAATTGCAATTATTAAGATTGCAAAATTAAAATAATGGATGATAATAGATTATGCATCATTAACCGTGAATTAGGAAGTCGAACTGAGTAATCTCATCAATATATAATAAATGCATCGCCAAATGGCGATGCATTTTTATTAAATTATTTAAAAATATGAGTAGAATAATTATCATTATTTGTTATACTAAATAAGAAGAAAAGCGAGGATAAGATGAATACAAAAGAATTTAGAAAAAAACATAAACATTTAAATTGTTCTGAAACAATCTTGTATTTTGGTAATGAATATTATCAATTGAATTTAAATAAAAGCGCCCTTAAAGCCATGTCAGGCTTTGGTGGTGGCATGTTTGAAGAAGATTTATGTGGTATCGTCAGTGGTGGTGTTAGCGTTATCTCTATGGTCCTAACCAATAAGACAGCTTATCAATCCCATAAATTAAGCGATGCCGTCATTGCATATAAAAAACGCATCAAAGATGCGTTTCATTCGATTAATTGTCGAATCATTAAAGCAAAATTCAGGGATGAAAATAGTGGTTGTGATGATGTCATTATTAAAGCTATAGACATCATGGTTGAAACTATTGATGAATTTAAATAGCTTTTAACTTATCAAAGGCCTTTTTATAAATCGGTACCATTCTTGGTTCACTTATTTTATTAAAAACATCTTCTAATTCTATCCAAGCCACAGCTTGATTTTCATCTTCTTTGACCTTTAATATCTGAGTGTCATCAGCAATAAGTAAATAAGTTACATTTAAATGTAAATGATCGGGAACAAGTTTCCCGTTTTTTATATGGTTTTCAACATAAATAACATCAAGCATATAGATGTCTTCTAAGTAGGGTTTGACTTCTTTAATCCCTGTTTCTTCTTTTGTTTCCTTAATGGCGACCTTTAACAAATCATCATCACCATCATTATGGCCACCAACCCATCCCCATGAATCATAGATATTATGGTAAGCAAATAATACCTTGGTCTTATCTTGATTAATCACAATAGCGGATGAGGTTATATGTCCGGCAAGGTTTTCCCTATACAAATGATCTGAATTGTTTTGAATAAAGTTTAAAATCAATTGTTTGTCCATGATTTCATGTTCGTTATAGGGTTTGTAATTCTCGATGTCTTTTATATATTTCATGATTGATCCCTTATGCTTTCTAACATATTATTTTTCACAGTCCATAAGCCTCTTGATAAATCCACATAATATTGGTGTGGATAATCAAATCGTCTTACTTCAGGCCACAAGGCATTTAATTGATCTTTGGCATAATTTTTGATATCTTCTAAACTTGGTAAATCATAAATTCTTTTTCCTTCTTTGTAAATGGTTTCTTGCATACATTGAAGGGTGTAATTTTCAAATGTTTTTTGTTTCCAAATATTATTAGGATCAAAAATAGTCAAAGGTTCTTTATCTCTTATTTTTTCATCATGAAGAGTTACCAAATCAGCTTCAAAATGACCTTCTTCGTCAATAATTCTATAAACTGATTTAAAATGTGGGGTGGTTATTTTTTCTACATTATCACTCAATTTAATCTTTGGAATAATCTCGCCATCTTCTTCTATGGCAACCAACTTATAAACAGAACCAAAAACGGGATCACTTTTGGCTGTAATTAGGCGTTCCCCGACACCAAAAATATCAATTTTTGCCCCTTGGAGAAATAAATCTTTGATGAGCCTTTCATCCAGTGAATTGCTGACGGTTATGGTACAGTTTTCTAAGCCAGCCTTATCCAACATTTTACGGGCTTCCCTTGATAGGTAGGTTAAATCCCCTGAATCAATTCTTATTGAAAAAGCCTTAACGCCTTTTGGTATCAAAACTTCTTTAATCACCTTAATCGCATTAGGCACACCGATCTTTAAAGTATCATATGTATCAACTAAAAATGTTGAGTGATTGGGGTAAATACTAGCATAGGTTTTAAATGCTTCATATTCGGAATCAAACATTTGTACCCAAGAATGGGCCATTGTTCCGCCTGAAGGCACGCCATAAATTTGATCACTTAATACATTTGAACTTGCATCAAACCCACCAATATAAGCGGCTCTTGCCCCATTTAAACTAGAGGTTAATCCATGGGCCCTTCTTGCGCCCATTTCGAGTACTATCTTATCTTGACTGGAATATCTAATACGTGAAGCCTTAGTTGCAATTAATGTTTGGTGATTTAATACTTGTAATAAATAAGTTTCTAAAATTTGCGCCTCAATAATCGGCGCTTTAATTGTAATGATTGGTTCATTTGGGAAAATAACACTGCCTTCTTTAAACCCATAAACATCACCGGTAAACTTAAAGTTTCTTAAATATTCTAAAAAGTCCTCTGAAAAGACTTTTTTCGACCTTAAAAACTCAATATCTTCATCATTAAAGGCTAAATTATCAATAAAATCAATCATTGATTCTAAACCTGAAAAGAGCGCATAACCACCATTGTCAGGGTTTTTCCTATAATATAAATCAAAATAAGCGATTTGATCTTTCTTACCTGATTCAAAATATCCATTGGCCATTGTTAATTCGTAAAAATCTATCATCATTGCTTTATTCATTATTTCTGACTTCAATATGAAGCCCCTCCATCACATCTAAAGATTTTTTGTGTAATATTTCATCAGCTGAAGCAGTCGCCAAGGCATCAACAAAAATATGGGCATTGGGTAAGGCTGCTTTAGCAATTATTGCGTTTGAGATGACACAGATGTTTGACACTAACCCACATAATTCCACCTCTTGATAATCTTTTGCTTTTAAATAATTCCCTAATTCTAAAGAAGGAAATGTGTGTTTTTCAAAAACCACATCTTCATCAGTCTTTAAAGCAAGGACATCCCTTTGTAATTCGTGACCATGAGTTCCTTTTACACAGTGAATAACATCCAAATGCTTTCCTTCTTCTGTTTGTAAATAGGTTTCATCATGGGTATCTTTTGTAAAAATAATGTCATCTTTATTTTTTCTATAAGATGATATTTTGGATAATATTTTATTTTTAATTTTAAGGCCACCCTCAAAACCAAGTGCCCCATCAATAAAATCATTTTGATAATCAATCACAATTAAACACTTTTTCATAAGCCACCATCCTTGTCGTAAATATTATAACATTCAAGAATGGTTTTTTCACTGATAAAGCAAAAAAATAGCCCGCAACTTGAGTTGCAGGCCTTTGTTCAAAAAATTATGCTAATTTCTCATAGTATTCAGATACTTGGTCCCAGTTTACAACATTCCAGAAATTATCAACATATTCAGGACGTTTGTTTTGATAGTTTAAATAATATGCATGTTCCCATACATCAAGCGCAAGAATAGGTTGACCAAATTCGAATGGTGCATTTTGGTTAGGGGTTGATAAAACTTTTAATTTTTTATCTTCTGTTACAACCAACCATGCCCATCCACTACCAAATTGTGTTTTAGCAGCGTTTGCAAATGTTTCTTTAAATGTTTCAAATGATCCAAAGTCTCTTTCAATTGCTTTAGACAAGGCATCACTTGGTTTTGTTTTTTTAGGTGTAAGGATTGTCCAAAATAATCTATGGTTGTAATATCCACCACCATTATTAACAATGCCTTGTACAATATCTTCTGGGACGTCTTCTAGGTTTTTCAATACCTCTTCAACATCTTTTTCAAGTAAGTCACTACCTTCAAGTGCATTCACATATTTTGTGATATACCCTTGATGATGCTTGGTATGGTGTATTTCCATAGTTTTAGCATCAATATAAGGTTCTAGGTCATTATAATTAAAATTCAATTCTGGTAAATTATGTTTCAATTTTCTCACTCCTTTTCCTTTTATCTATTTATATTATCTCATATATATATTTCGAATTCAAAAGATACGCTTTTTAATTTTCATATCTTTAACTTGTGTTCTATAAAGCAAAATTCATAATAAAATAAAAAACTCTATAAAATATAGAGTCTTTGATTATATGATGTTGTATATAACAATAAAGTGCAAAAAACTGCCTGTCATAACAAATAAATGCCAAATAAAATGATGATACTTAAATCTTGCTAAATAAAAAACAACGCCAAATGTATATGCCAATCCACCTAATACTAGAGGCCATAACTGGGCTTGTATTAAGGGATAAACATATTGCCAAACAAAGACAACACTCCAACCCATGAGAAGGTAAATAGCTAAATGGATATAATGAAATTTTTTAATCCATATGGCTTTAAAAACAATACCAGTAAAGGTTAAACTCCACATGATAATCAAATAAATAAGGGCAAATTTTATAGGTAATGTTGCCAGGATAATCGGCGTATAGGTTCCGACTATCAAAAGAAATATACCCGAATGATCAAACCTTTGAAAGACTGCCTTGGTTCTTTTAAAAGTATCTGGAAAACTATGGAACAAAGTACTTGATAAATATAAAAATATTAAACAAAAGCCATAGATACTTCCAGAAACATAGCCAACCAAAGTATCAGCTTTCATAATAATCAAAATCAATCCAATCATCGAGGCCAAAACTGCAATGCCGTGTGTGACTGCATCTGCAATCAACTCTCCTAGTGATGAACTTTTCATAAAGTCCTCCTCATAATTACTATGTCACACATAATACTTTATAACTTTAAATATGTCAATCCTTTAAGAGATAATTCCTATAAAAGTCTTCCAATGTTCCTTGTTCAAAATGTTTATAATCTTTGTCTAGTGTGTTTTTTAAACAATCCTTAATTAAATATGTTTTCATGCCAAGTTCAGCGGCAATCATATCTTCATAGACATCATTGCCAACCATAATGGTTTCACTGGGATTTAGATTGAATTTATCTAAAATATCTTGGTAATATTTAATATTGGGTTTGGCAAAGGATGAATTTTCATAGCTTGTGATATAGGTAAAATCACTTGCATCTAATCCAGCCCACTCAATTCTTCTCATGGTAGCAACTTTAGGAAAAATCGGATTGGTTAAAAGGTAAATCTTCACACCTTTCTCTTTTAAAGCTTCTAGTATTTTCTGACTATAGGGACTTGGATTTGTTGAAGTAAAGACATGATTAAACTCATTGGTGTAAAATTTTTCAAGTTTGGTTTTTAAGTCATTTTGTTTATCTTTGTAGGGGTAAAAAACTTCCCAAAAAACATCTTCATTTGATTTTTCTCCGTTATTTTCTATCATGGCTTTGGTACCTAACCATAATTTATCAACCATTTCTTTAGGATCTAAGCCTAACTCATAAAATTTTTTGCCAATCAAATTCATGTATTTATCTAAAAAATCATCTTCATCCAATGGCAATAAGGTTCCGTCTAAATCAAATAAGTAATTCTTTATCATCTTGCTCTCCTTTTAAATCGTAATTTATTATAGAAAGAATCACTTCTTGAGAAGTGATTCAATTAATTTATTTTATCTCTCCAGTTTCATCAACTTCTTTGATTTGATCAACACGAATTTTATGTCGACCTCCAAGAAATTCCCCATCTAACCATGTATCAACAATCATTTTTGCTAAATCATCGCCTAAGACTCTTGCGCCTAAAGCAAGCATATTTGCATCGTTATGCTGTCTTGATAAAAGGGCTGAGAAAGGTTCTGAACAATTCACACAACGAATGCCCTTAACCTTATTGGCTGAAATGGATATACCAACACCCGTACCACAGAAAATAATACCTTTGTCACATTCACCAGTGGAAACGGCATTAGCGGCTTTCACTCCATATTCGGGGTAGTGAGAACTCTCTTCATTATATGTTCCATAATCTTTATATTCTAAACCTTTTTCTTCTAAATGTTTCATGATGACTCTTTTTAATGGTAGACCAGCATGGTCACTTCCTAAAGCTATCATTCAATCACTCCTTATTTTCTTTTTAATGCCATTTATATTATATCAAATTATCTCACTTTTCGCATAAAATCTTTTAACTCTTGTGTTTTAGGGTTATCTAAAATCTTAGGCAATCCATGTTCCCAAATTCTACCCTGATACATATAAATCACGTAGTCAGCGAAATCATGCACAAAACTAAGTACATGGGTCACAAAGATAAACTCTTTCCCCAAATCTCTTAACTCTTCAACTGCAGTTAAGACTTCATGAGTTAAAATAGGGTCTAATGATGCAGTTGGCTCATCTAAAAATACAATTTCAGGGTTAATACTCAAAGCCCTGGCTATAGATGCTCTTTGGGCTTGGCCGCCAGATACATTTTTCGGTAGTTTGTTCATTTGATCAGATAAATGTAATAAATCTAAATACCTTTCAGCAGTTTCATTTGCTTCTTCTTTGCTTTTATTTCTTGTTTTTTCTAAAACCAAAGTAATATTCTTTTTCAAAGTTAGATGGGGAAAAAGGTTATGGTTTTGAAATACAAATCCTACTCTTTTCTTATGATTTTCATTGGCCACATTCATACCATTGATAAATATTTGTCCACTCGTGGGCTTTTCAATGCCTGACATTAAACGGATTAAGGTTGATTTTCCAGAACCAGAAACGCCAATGATGCCAATAGATTTATATTTTTCCAAAAAGAAATTTAATTCGTGTAAGACCTCTACATCATATTCATGGGTTAGGTCTTTAATTTCTATTCTCATAGGGTCCATTTCCTCTCAATTAATTTTGTTAATTGTGATAAAGGTATGGTTATTATCAAATACAAAATCCACATTAACAAATAACCTTCAGTAAATTCAAATGTTTTAGATTGTGCGTTACCGATGGCTTGAAACAATTCAAGATAAGTAATGATATGCAACAAAGCACTGCCCTTTATAATTAAAGAAAAATTATTCATCATTGGTGGCATTAATATTCTTAATACTTGAGGAATAATGATATAGAAATATCTTTGAAATGGTGTAAATCCAAATAAATCCATGGCCATATATTGTTCATCTGAAATACTTGAAAAAGCGGCTTGGTAAACGTTTTTCATATAAGGCGCCATATAGACAATTAAAGCACTAATACCTAGTAAGCCAAGGTTTCTAACATTAAATGCTGGCCCTATTAATAAAGCAACAATAACAATCATGACCAATAAAGGTGTTCCATAGATAATTTCAGTAAAGACATCTATTAAGGCATTAAAATACTTTATTTTAGATTTTTGTAATAAATAAAAAACAAAGCCTAAAATCATACTTCCTATCAATGAAAGCACAGAAACAAAAATGGTATTTTTAATACCATTTAAGATTATTCTATAATACGGTGAATATGCTTCAAATCTTAACTCAGATGTTTGTCGATAAGCCACAAATAATATAAATGCAATCACCGTTAAAATTGCAAATATATATGATAAAAGTGTCTTAGTCTTATGGGTTAATATAGAAGTCAAGTCCGTACCTTCCTAATTCTTCTAATAATAAATCATCCCAATCATCAGCCAATTGATCATACATACCACCAGGTTCATGGAATGTATCAATAAATGCATTGGCTTCTTCTAGTAATTCTTCATTACCATCTGCAACAGCCATGCCAATTGGGCTTGAGACAAAAGAATCCCATACCACGATTGTATCATCCATGTTTGCTTGATAACCATCCACCACTGGATTAGCACTCATTAATAAAATATCAGATTGACCTTGAGCAACCATTTCAACAGCTAAGCCTAAATCAGCCGCTTCAACAACATCTTTATTATAAGACTCTGGTATTGTTGCAGAGACTTGCGAAGCCAAGCCAACAAAAAGCGAATCTTCTATAGCCAATAAATCTTCTTTAGTTGAATCTTCATCGATATTATTCTCAATGGCAAAATCATGATTCACTAATGAGATAATTTTAAAATAAAAGTATGGATCAGTAAAATCAACCGATTGTTCACGATCTTCAGTAATACTCATAGAAGCAATGACAATATCAATAGTATCCGCTTCTAATGCAGGTATGAGTGCCCCAAAATTCATATTGACAATTTCAACTTCTCTATTCAAATATTCACCTAAACCATAAGCAATATCCACGCTGATACCCTCTGGTGTTTGCGTCCCTTCCTCGGTTGTTTCAAATGGTGGGTATCTTAAATCCATGCCCACTCGCAAAACATTATCATCGTCTGAACATGAAGCTATTGTCAAAACAATAAATAATGATAAAAATAAAGTTAAAAATTTTTTCATTTTTATATTCCTCCTTTTTATATATATATATTATCATATTTGTTCATTATTATTTAATAATTAGCCTTATTTATTTTGGGAAATGTTATCTTTCAAAAAGATATGATAGAATAATAATGTAAAAATATTTATGGAAGGATGAATGCTTATGACCGCAAAAGAAATTCATAATCTCTTTTCACAAGAATTTGATCTTGTGGGGATTATAAGAACAAGTGAATATAATAAAACGGCAAATGCTTTGAATAAAAACACATCCGGTTTGAAGTATCCAACCATGGTTGTTTTAGGGTTGGCTTATCCTAAACGTTTATTGAAACACTCAAAAACACATCTTGTTCCTTCTTTTTATACATTTGGTAAAGACTATCATTTGGTCATGAAAGAAAAAATTCAAAAAATTTGTGATACTTTTTCCTTTAAATACGAATATGGTGTTGATAATCATCCTTTAGACGAACGGCTAGCAGCACAAATATCTGGTCTTGGTTTTCTTGGTAAAAACCAATTAATCATCAACAAAGACTATGGCTCATACATGTTTTTAGCCATGGTTTCACTCGATAACCCTATACATGAAGACATCAAATATACCATTGATGATGATTGTGGATCTTGTAGAAAATGTATTGAGGCATGTCCGACAAATGCATTAACAGATGATGGTTATGTCCAAAATAAATGTATAAGCAATTACAACCAAACAAAAAAAGTTTTGACCAAAGAAGAAATCGAAAAAAATTATTGCCTTTTCGGTTGTGATATTTGTCAATTGGTCTGTCCAAAAAATATAAACAAAGGTAAAATTGTTCATCCAGGTTTTGAATTATCTGGTAAAGAAATGGTATCTATATTGGATCTCTTTGAATTATCTCAAAAAGAATTCAATAAAAAATATTCTGACATGGCTTACACTTGGAAGGGCAAAACCATTCTTATGCGCAATGCCTTAACCCTTCTTTACAATCATAACAATACAGACTACAATGATTTAATTCAAGAATCAATCAATAAATATCCCATGCCTTGGTATCAAGAGACAGCTAAATTCATATTAAATAAACTTGAAAATATAAAATAAATAAGATTGGAGACAATCTTTTTTATTTATAGATTATTTTTATGTTATAATTTTTACTTGTGGAGGCTGACATGAAAAACATCGTAAATAAAATCAACAAAAAAATATATTATGGATGGATTATTGTCCTTGTTGGAAACCTTGCATTCTTTATGAGTGCTCCCGGTCAAACATATTCTATCAGTGTCTTTGTCAATGAATATGAAAATATATTCCCCTATTCAAGCACCACCATATCTTCTGCTTATAGTATCGCGACTGTCTTAAGTGGTTTGTTGCTGATATTTATGGGTAAAGCCTCAGATAAATATGGGCCGAGAAAAATGATGATGATTGCTGGATTTATGCTGGCATTATCGACATTATTCTCTAGCTTTACCACAAACATTGTCATGATTTTCTTTTCTTTTTTTATGTTAAGGTATTTTGGTCAAGGTTCTTTAACTTTACTTCCAAATGCATTAATCCCACAGTGGTTTGAAAAGAAAAGGGCTCTGGCCATAAGTCTTTCTGTATTTGGCGGCCTACTTGCAACCATGTTAATCCCATCATTCAACTATTGGCTTATCCAAGAAATTGGCTGGGAAAATGCTTGGCGTATTTGGTCCCTAATTTTAATTGTTCTTTTTATTCCAGTGGTTTTTGTCTTTGGGGCAAATAAACCTGAAGACTTTGAAATACCCATGGAAAACAAAACCCTTGGGGATAAAAAACTACATTTAGAAAGTTTAAAGAAAATGGAAAATGAAAGTTTTACACTTTCTGAAGCCATTCAAACAAAAGAGTTTTGGTTTGCTGGACTGATTTCAATGATACCTTCCATGTTTACAACCGGTATGACCTTCCATTTTTATAACATTATGGGTTTAAGGGGAATCGATAATGAAACAGCGGCTATTATCATCGGATTAATCGCCTTACCATCATTTTTTATATTCTTTATTGCTAAACCAGTGATTGATAAACAACCCGTAAAACGAATTCTATCAACGACCATGGCCATGATGATTATATCAATGTTTATACTCATGTATTTCATTTCAAACGCCACACATGCCATTATATTCATTTTATTCTATGGTTTGGCCATTGCCGTACAAGCGGTCACGCTCAATGTCTTATGGCCCAATTATTTTGGCAGACAGTACTTGGGCAGTATCCGTGGTGCTGCAACCATCTTTATGGTCATTGGTAGTGCTTTAGGCCCCTTACCATTTGGTATTGCTTATGACTTAACAGACCACTATAATTACGCAATCGTCGCCATGATTATATTTGCTTTCTTAAATTTTATTTTGTCATTTTTAATTGAAAAACCATCGAAAACAAAAGAGGAAACTTCTTAATGAAATTTCCTCTTTCTTTTATTTTGAATAAAATTTTGCGGTTTCAACAAAA
>JBKHBS010000023.1:0-19942 GCA_046542225.1 Candidatus Izemoplasmatales bacterium
CATTAAAAAAACAAAGTCTCCTTTTTAGGGAGACTTTTTTTATATTTTGTTGTTTGACCAATCGTCAATAAATTGGATAAGTTCTTTATAACTTGGGCTGTCAGCATTTCTAACATAATAGCCACTGGTTGACATACCAGTCAATAAAGCTTCATTAGGTTCTAATCCTAGCAATAAACCAGTCACGAAACCAGCATTAAAGTTATCACCAGCTCCAGTTGTTAATTTTGGTTCGGCTATATAAGGACCGTCTTCTTCATAGTATTTGCCCTTATAAACAAGACTAGATCTTTCAACAGGATGAACAACCACATAGTCGATTTCTAAGTAATTGTAAAGTGCTCGATTAACATCTTGAAGTGTTTTGTTTAAGATTTCTTTGTCTGTATAGAGTCCCAATATAACAGCAACATCATAAGCTTCTTTTTTGTTAAGTCCAAGAACGACTCTAAAATATGACTTAAATTGTCTGAGTAGATTTAAGGCTTCAATGATATCAGTAGGCTCTCTCTTTTCAGGGTCTGCTAAATCTACAAACATAATTGGTGAGACTTCTTTTTTGTCTAATTTCGGTAATATGTTTTTAATAATATTTTTCCATATATCAGTCATATATGGAATCATAGACCAGTTCACAGTGGCAAATAAGTCAGAAGTATTCAACAAATCAATTAATGTTTTTTCACTTACAATATCTAACAAATGGTCATAATTTACATTGGTTAAGGTGTTCATTTTACCAATAATTAGTTTGCCATCATTGAATTCAACTGCCTGAGTATCACCGTATTTTTCTATGGTGTATACTTTAGCTTTTTTTGTTAAGGGTACAAAAACAGAATGTATATTTGGATAGCCTAAGGTCCCTATATAAGTTAAGTCAGGATTGTGTTTGGATAGGGCATTACACATGATTGGCCCATTCCCACCAAGTTTTGTATTGATAGGTACAAACTCAATGTTTGAAGATAGACCGCTTGCTCGTTCAATTTTTTTTGCGAACTCTTTAATGGTTTTAACACGAGTGAAATTTTCAGGGTCTTGTCGTTTGTCAACGACATGAATAATCTCATCCACGAAACCATCAAATCCTAATAACATTTTATATTGACTAGGGTCTTTGTCTTTTAATTTTTGAATTAAACTTTCTCTTTTATTCATAATAACCTCGCTTGATTTGTCTTTAATTTATTATAAACAATATTGATAGATATATCAACTTATTTAATGGTTGTTTAGTCCTCTAAAGAGAACTTAAAAACTATGTCTTCATTGTATTCTTGATTCTTTTTTAAATAAGTATTTGATGCCTTGGTCTCATGAAATCCATGGGGGCTTTTTTGAAATTCAAAACATAGGCCATAATGTTTGAAATGATCATCTAAATGTTTTAAAGGTAAATCATTCACATTGTTATGAGTATAAAATACCATATGGTCATATGTTGAATATATTTCCAGACGTCGTTTGCTTTTTGGTTCATAAACAGATGCTTTTGGCCTATGCTTATCTGCGTTTAAAAAATAAAATATATCATCATAACCATTATTAGGATGACTTTTTAACCGTGATAAAGGTTCTTTTAAAGATTTAGAATTTGTGAAATCAAATAATTCATCTTGAAGTAATTGATAAGTGCTGATTAAGTCCTCATCTAATTTGTGGTGTGTATTTGTGTGAATGGTAACTTCATGATTTGTAATATCACTTTTTAGGTTACCAGAAAGATTAAAGTAAGCGTGATTGGTTAGGTTAAAGAAGAAATCAGTTTTAGTTTCAACATTAAAATGAACTTTAATGGTATCTTTAACAATGGTGTATATTACTTTAACAGTATAGTTCAGGTCATCAAAATCAGATTCGGTATAAGTAAAGATTACCTTTGTTTCTTTATCATTCTCAATGATTTGATGGTTGAATCTTTTAAAAGATAATGCTAAATTCGAACTGTGTAAAGCGTGTTTGTCATCCTGATTTTTCTCAAGTTGATACTGGTGTTTATCAACATTGATGGTTCCGCCTTTAACGCGGCCAGCGATAGGTCCAATGGTTGCATTTAAGTAAATGCTGTTATTGATATAATCGCTAGGGTTTTTATATTCCAGTAATAAGTCTTCAAATGTTCCCTTATGATTTGGTGTCTGTATTTGTTTGATTGTAGCACCATAATCAATAAATTCTACTTTTAAATCTTTGGTTTCAACAAAAATGAAATTAAAATATTCACCATTCTTTATCTTATACATTATGACGCCTCCTTATTAGGATTCACTACCTATTGATAATAATTTAAAATAAAAGGTCATGATAGGACTAAGGGCTATAGTAAGTATAAAACTTCCTATGTCTACTGCACCAAATGATTGATCAATGTGGTAAAAGGTCAAGTATCCGAAAATTGCACCAATTCCAATACCGACTAATTCAATAGTCAATCTAACATAAGTGATTTTTTTTGCTTTTGTTATTTTAACAAACATTAACATTAATTCATCAAAAACAAATGCAGGGAATTTTGATTTTACAACAAGTGTTAAACCCAGTGGTAATATGAATACCCCAGCAATATAAAATATGAGTTGAAAGGTTAGCTGGCTTGCTTCTCGATCTAGAAATAATACAAAGTTCCAAAAATCAATAGAAAGCGCAACTAAAACGACCGGTAGAAGCATAAATAGGTATCTTAATTTCTTTCGATAAGAAATAATGATTAACATGATAATGATGCTGACGGTAAATGAGACCATGCCCATGGTTACCCATTCTAAGCCAAGATTCATATTAAAGAAATATCGTACGTTAATGGTGACCGTGTCCCATGCTCCGTTACCTAGGGTTGAAGCTTTCATAAGATTTACAGCGAATCCAAGAATTAGAATTCCTGATAAATAAAATGCAATACTTGAGCGTTTGTCCGTAAGAAAATATTTAAGTTTTAACATTGTTGCCTCCGTTTAATAATTTTTAATCAATATTAATCATAACATAAATACTTATTTTTCTGTATAAAAAAAGACTATTTAGAATAAACTAAATAATCTTATGTTTAATTTAATATAAATTGATTACCATAAATGATGGACTGGATATTTTATATATTCATCGTAAATTCTTTTGACTTCATCCATTTGTTTTTTTGTTAAATCTGGCATATCAACAGCTTTAA
Source organism: Candidatus Izemoplasmatales bacterium (assembly GCA_046542225.1). Classification (GTDB taxonomy): domain Bacteria; phylum Bacillota_I; class Bacilli_A; order Izemoplasmatales; family Hujiaoplasmataceae; genus Hujiaoplasma. Next base: position 3,167 of record JBKHBS010000023.1, read on the forward strand.
CATTACTAACAATATGTGATTCCTTACTAGCGCCAGGAATGACAGTACTAACCGCATCAAACATTAAAATATATTTTAAAGCATAAGGTGCCAATTGATCAGTGCCAAAAACTTTTTTAAGTTCGTCTACAGCTTTTAATCCCTTTTCAAAATCAACACCACTAAAGGTTTCGCCCTTGTCAAAAGCTTGACCTTCTCGATTAAAGGTTCGGTGGTCATCGGGACCAAAAGTAGTATCTTCATCAAATTTGCCTGTTAATAAACCACTTGCCAGTGGAACGCGAACAATTACGCCAATATTATTTTTCTTAGCTTCTTCAAAAAATAGCTCAGCCGGTCTTAGTCTAAACATGTTAAAAATAATTTCAATGGCTTCTACACCGGGATAATTCATTGCTTTTAATCCCTCTTCAATACGTTCAACACTCACACCATAATGTTTAATTAAACCTTCTTCCTTAAACTTATCCATAAATTCAAAGACTTCAGGTTGATAATAAACATCAGTTGGAGGACAGTGTAAAAGGACCATATCAAGTGCATCTACATCTAGCCTTTCTCTTGATTGGTTTATAAATTTTCTAATGTTTTCTTCATTGTAACCCTCTGCATTATGAGGATCTAATTGGCGTCCTGATTTGGTGATTACAAAAGGTTTTTTATCGAGTGTCTTAAGATACTCACCAATTGCTTTTTCGCTATTTTGATCTTGATAAACATCCGCTGTATCAAAACAGTTGATGCCCTTGTCAGTCGCAGAAGATAAAGTGCTTCGAGCGACATCTTTGTCAAAATCGTCTCCCCATTTACCACCTAATTGCCAAGTTCCTAAAGAAATTTCAGATACTTGAATACCTATTTTACCGAATTTTCTATACTTCATAATTTCATCTCCTTTGATATAAATAAATGATAACATAGAATTTTTCTTTAATCAATTTAATAGATTTTTTTTAAAATTTTGTTTTAATAAAAATTATAAAATTATTTTTATTAATATTAAATGAATGAATATTATATTAAATCCATATTTACAAAACATAATTTAAATGATAAACTATGTTATATTAAGTGTTTTGAGGAACCTTATAATTATCAATGTCTAAGAAATCTTGTATTAAAATATGAGTTAATCCTAAGACATTTGTCTTTTTATGAAATGAAGATGTTGTTAAAACTTCAAGATTCATAATATGAGACTTTAAATTATTTTTGATAAGCGAAATAGACTCAGGAATACTATTAATGATTTTGCTTTTTATAATGATAGCTTGCGGATTTAAAAATAAACTTATATTGTTAACGGCTGCACTTATATATTGTATAAATTCCTTAAAAACAATGATAGCGCTTTTATCTTTGTTTAGGTAACGTTTAATGATTTCTTCGATTGTAATGAATTCATTGGTGATTTCTTTATACTTTTCAATAATAGCTGTATCAGATATATATCTCTCTAAACATCCGTGATTACCACAAACGCAGGCTTTGCCATTTGGAACTAAAGTAGTGTGACCAATCTCACCAGCGTATCCATCATGGCCGGTATAGAGTTTATCCTCTATAATGATACCAGCACCTACTCCAATACCGATGTTTAATGTTACAAGGTTTGGATAATGAAATGCAAATGTTTTTTCACCCAATGCAGAAATATTCGCTTCATTTTCTACATATGTCTTTAGATTGGTGTAATCTTCAATAATCTTTTTGAGTTCAATGTCTTTCCAAGATGTAAAGGTTGCAAATTTAATTTTTTTATTTTTTGATAAAATACCGTAAACAGCAACGCCAATACCAATGACTCCATATGTAGAATCATAAGTATTTGTTTTCAGTTCATCAATAGTTGAAAGGATATCTTTCAAATAATCGCTAAAGTCAGTACTGGTAACTTTTCTTGACATTTCAAAGAGAATTTCTCCGTATAGATTGGCGATGACTCCATAGACAGAATCTGTCAACAACTCAATACTAATGATGCGTCCAGCGTTCTTGTTAAGTGCAATTACTTTAGCACTTCGACCACTTGTTTTATATCTTTCTTCTGTTTCAACAACGATATTTTTATCAATGAGTTCATTGATGATTGAAGAAACAGTTGCTTTGTTTAGGGTAGTGGTTTTGGCTAAATTTACCCGTGAAGTTTCTCTTAGTTCAACTAATTTTTCAATAACTAGTTTTCTGTTTTGAATTTTATTGAATTTAGAATTATGTGTTTTCATGATATCAATCCTTTCAAGATAGCACTTGATAAATCGAATATATCACAAAAATTTAAGTTATTCAATTGTAATAAAATATAAAATAAAAAAGGAGAAAAAAAATGAAATATCTAAATGAAATACCAAAAATTAAATATGAGGGTTCTAAAAGTAAAAACCCTTTTGCTTACAAGTATTACAACCCTGAGGAAGAAGTCTTGGGTAAAAAGATGAAAGATCATCTTAAGTTTTCTATGGCATATTGGCATACCTTAACCGCTGATGGAACAGATCCATTTGGTGATGGAACCATGGAAAGACCTTGGGATGAAGATGCAAAAGACCCAATGGAACAAGCAAAACTTCGTGTGAAAGTTGCTTTTGAATTCATGGAAAAAATGGGCATCGAATACTTTGCTTTTCATGATAGAGACATTGCGCCTGAAGGCGATACTTTAGAAGAATCTAATAAAAATTTAGATGTTATTGTCGAAATCATTGAAGCTGAAATGAAAAGAACAGGCATCAAACTATTATGGGGCACTGCAAATCTATTTTCAAATAAACGATTTGTAAATGGCGCTTCAACAAGCCCTAATGCTGATATCTTTGCTTTTGCCGCTGCTCAAGTTAAAAAAGCCATGGAAATTACCCATCGCTTAGGTGGCGCTGGCTATACCTTCTGGGGTGGTAGAGAAGGCTATGAAACTTTACTAAACACAGACATGAAACTAGAACAAGACAATTTTGCTAGATTCTTACATATGGCTGTAGATTATGCCAAAGAAATTGGTTTTAAAGGTCAATTCTATATTGAACCAAAACCAAAAGAGCCAACCAAACACCAATATGATTTTGATAGTGCAACTGTTTTAGCTTTCCTAAGAAAATATGATTTAATGGGACACTTTAAATTAAATATTGAAACAAACCATGCAACACTAGCAGGACATACCATGAATCATGAAATAAGATTAGCAGTTGATAATGATTCTTTAGGTAGTGTTGACGCAAATCAAGGAGATTTATTATTGGGTTGGGATACTGACCAATTTCCTACAAATGTTTATGATACAACTTTAACCATGTATGAAATTATTAGAGGCGGTGGATTTACAACAGGTGGATTAAACTTCGATTCAAAAGTTAGAAGAAGTTCATTTACTGTTGAAGATCTAGCATATGCACATATTGCTGGTATGGATGCATACGCAGTTGGACTTAAAGTAGCTGCTAAATTATGGGAAGATAAGGTCATAGAAGATATACTTGATAAAAGATATGCATCATATAAAGATGGTATTGGAAAAGATATCGTTAATAAAAAAGTTGGTTTTAAAGAACTAGAAGAATATATCTTAAACAAAAAAGATTTAGATAAAAATAATTCAGGTAGACAAGAATTAATTGAATCTATTCTTAACCAATATATCTTAGGATAATTAAAGATGTATATTGGTGTAGATTTAGGAACCTCTGGCGTTAAATTACTATTAACAGATGAAAATGGAAAAGTAATTAAATCAGTTACAAGATCTTATGATTTAATCATTCCAAAAAGTGCTTGGGCAGAACAAGATCCAAACCTTTGGTACGAGGAAAGTCTTAATGGACTTGTTGAATTGGTAAAAGGATATGAAAACCAAATAGAAGCAATGAGTTTTTCTGGTCAGATGCATGGTTTAGTCATACTAGATGATAAAGACCAAGTATTAAGACCTGCCATATTATGGAATGATCAGCGCACTGTTGATGAAGTCGATTTTCTAAATAATGATTATGGTATGGATAAACTTTTAGAAGAAACAGGCAATATTGCTTTAACAGGTTTGACAGCACCAAAAATACTATGGGTAAAAAAACATGAACCAGAAGTTTTTAAAGAAATTTCAAAGATTATGTTACCTAAAGATTATCTTGCCTATAAGTTAACTGGGGTTTTCGCAACCGATGTTTCTGATGTATCAGGTACCTTGTATTACGATGTTAAAAATAAAAAATATAGTCGTGATTTATTGAACACATTGGGAGTTGCTCCTTCTCAACTCCCAAGAGTGTTCGAAAGCTATGAAAAGATTGGTGTCCTAAAAAATAATATTTTAGAGATGCTCAATATAAAAAATGATGTAAGCGTTATTATCGGCGGTGGCGATCAAGCGGTTGGAGCTGTTGGTGTCGGTATTGTTGAAGATGGCAAAGCCAGTATCTCTTTAGGAACCAGTGGCGTTATATTTGTTGCATCAGAAGAATTTAAAATAGATACAAAAAGTCATTTTCAATCTTATTGTCATACCAATGGAAATTATCATATTATGAGCGTCATGCTTAATGCAGGGGGCGCACTAAAATGGTGGTCAGAAAATATATTTAAACAAAAAGATTATGATACATTTTTTGATGGGGTTGAAAAAACTTCTATTCACAATAATTTATTTTTTCTGCCATATTTGAGTGGCGAAAGAGCACCAATTAATGATCCAGATGCACAAGGGCTGTTTTTAGGTTTAGATTTATCTCACTCTAAAAAAGATTTGGATCAGGCTGTTGTAGAAGGCATAACATTTGCTTTGAAACAATCTTTTGAAAAAATAAGGGATTTAGGTATTGAGATTCCATCTGTTAGAATTACAGGTGGTGGTGCGAAAAGTGAAATATGGGCACAAATGATTGCGGATATTCTAGATGTAGAAGTTTATACTATGGAAAATGAAGAAGGACCAGCCTTGGGTGCTGCTATCTTAGCCATGGTTGGAAACGGTTTGTATGAAAGTGTGCAAGAAGCTTGTAAAAAAATCGTGAAACTAGATGCAAAATACACACAAATTCCAAAAAATTTAAAAATATATGATAAAAAGTATAAAAAATTTGTTATAATATACCCAAGAGTGAAAACGCTTTACAGAAATTTTGATGAACAGAGGTGAATGAATTGTCTGAAAAAAATAAAATACTCATCATGAGATCCATTACAAAAACCTTTCCAGGTGTAAAGGCTTTGGACAGTGTAGATATTCACGTAGATAAAGGTGAAATACATTTTATTGTTGGAGAAAATGGTGCCGGAAAATCAACCTTAATGAAAGTTTTAAGTGGAATATATCCACATGGAAATTATTCTGGGGATATTGTATTTGATGGTGAGATTCAACATTTTAATAATATAAAAGATTCTGTAAGAAAAGGAATTGTAATTATTAACCAAGAGTTGGCATTATTTCCTGACTTATCAGTTTATGAAAATGTTTTTGTAGGACACGAAATAACAAAAAACAATGGCTTTATTGATTGGGTAGAAACAAGTAATCAAGCCCAAAAATATTTAGATATGGTTGGGTTAAAGGTCGATTTAGACCAGAATGTTAGAACACTTGGTGTTGGTAAGCAGCAATTAATTGAAATTGCAAAAGCTTTAAGTCAAGACGTTAAGTTATTAATCTTGGATGAACCAACTGCTGCATTAAATGAAAATGATAGTGAAAATTTATTAAATCTTTTAGTAGAACTTAAGAAGAAAAAAGGTATTACCTCAATTATGATTTCTCATAAGTTAAAAGAGGTTGAAGCCATAGCTGATTCAGTTACTGTGATTAGAGACGGTAAAGTCATTACTAGAATGGATAGAAGTGAAATTGATCAAAATAAAATCATTAAACATATGGTGGGAAGATCTATCGATAATATTTTTCCTAAAAGACCAAAATTTAAAGGTGGAGAAGTTGTTTTAGAAACCCTTCATTTAAGTTCTTTTGACCGCTCAATAAATCGTTATGTTTTAAATGATATAAACATAACCTTAAAAAAAGGTGAGGTTGTCGGACTGGCAGGCTTGATGGGCGCTGGAAGAACTGAATTAGCACATACGATTTTTGGTAATGTAAAAAATTATCGAACCACTGGAAATTTAGCAGTGAACGGAAAACCAGTCAAATTAAATCATCCAAATGATGCAATAAAAAAAGGGCTTTCTTATGTGTCTGAAGACAGAAAAAAAGATGGTTTGATTTTAATTGATAATATTGGTGAAAATATTTGTGTTTCTTCCTTAAATAAAATTTCTAAAAATGGTTTTATAAATTTTTTTAAACAAGCATTTTATGCTGATAAATATGTGAAAGATTTATCAATAAAAACACCATCTATATACCAAAAGATACGAAACCTCAGTGGTGGTAACCAACAAAAAGTTCAGATTGCAAAATGGCTTTTTGCTGAACCAAAAATATTGATTTTAGATGAACCAACTCGAGGTATTGATGTTGGGGCTAAATATGAAATTTATACAATCATCAATGATTTAATCAAAAAAGGCATGAGTATTATTATTATTTCATCTGAACTGCCTGAAATTTTAGGTATGTGTGACCGAATTTATGTTATTGCTGAAGGCAAACAAGCCGGTGAATTTAATATAGATGAGGCTACCGCAGAAAAAATTATGCATAGTGCCACTACAGTTTAAGGGGGAGAGAACATGACAAAAAACAATAATCTTGAAAATGATGTCAAGATAGAAAATTTAAAACCAATAAATCCAGTTTTGAGATATTTTTATGTAATTATTTCGATGTTTAGAACAAATATTAGAGATTATGGAATGTTTATTGCGTTGATTGTTATATTTATTCTATTTGCAATATCGACAAACGGTGTCTTTTTAAGGCCAAGAAATTTTTCTAATTTATTAGATCAAACCGCCTATGTTGCTGTCTTAGCCATTGGTATGACACTGGTCATCGTCACAAGACAAATTGATTTATCAGTAGGTTTCCTGAGTGCTTTCTTGGGTGCATATGTGATTGTAGCTGTACAGGTCTTAGGTCAAAACTTGTTTTTTGCAATTGGAGTCGCTTTATTAATAACTTTAATTGTCGGAATCATAAAAGGTTATTTAATCGCCAATGTCAAAGTACCATCCTTTGTCGTTACCCTTGCAGGGATGTTTATATTTAAAGGCTTCTTAATGATTCGTACTGATAATACAACCATTACTACAACACATCCGTTTTTCCAAGCTATTGGTAAGGGATACTTATTAAGGAATTTTACAGTAGGTGGGTATAATATCCTTGCTCTTATTATTGGCGCCTTATTAATTTTTCTTATGATTTTCACTTCAATCATGAGAAGAAGAAAAAATAGACAATTAGGGGTTCAAAACGAAGAGACTCAAATATATTTAACAAAACAGTTTTTAACCGTTTTAGTTTTAGCCATTCTAACTCGTAATTTAGCGGCTTTTAACGGAATATCTTATTTATTTTTAATAACATTATTCGTTTTGGTTATTTATTTTATTTTTACAACCAAATCTACTTTAGGGCGCAGAATTTATGCAGTGGGTGGTAATCCTGAAGCTGCTGAATTATCTGGAATTAAAGTATCAACAACACTAATTATTGTCTTTGTTTCCATGGGTATATTAGCTTTATTTGCTGGTTTAATGTATGCTACTAAAGTTCAAAATACATCACCTCAACATGGTGTTTCTTGGGAATTATATGCCATTGCCGCAACATTTATCGGCGGTGCGTCTGCCGGTGGTGGAGTTGGTAAAGTAATAAACTCTGTTGTCGGTGCGATTGTTATTATGTCAATTCCTAATGGACTTGCCTTAACACCTGGCAGTAACGCAAATATCGAACCAATTATCTTAGGTTCTATTCTATTGCTAGCTGTTATATTTGATATTTACACAAGAAATGTTCGTCCTGTTGATTTGGTTGGTATGTATTATGCTAAACAAGTTCATGGAGAAGAGTTGTCTCAGGCTAGAGAGGAATTACTAACTGCTAAAGCAGAACTTTACGATGCTAAAGTTGCAATAAAAGAATTAGATAAGGCCAAGGCCAAATTAGAGGCAATGGAAGCGGCACTTAAAGACGCCGAATCCAAAGGTGACGTTGAAAAATTACAAGATGCTAAAAATAAATTTGAAGCTGCACAAGCAGAACTTCGAGAAGCAGAAAATGAAACAAAAGACATAAAGATGATTGATTATGAATACGCTTTAACCAATGCTCAAACGAGAATTAGTAAGATAAAAAACATCATTAGAATTGCTGAAGAAGAGGAATTTGTCAATGATGAAATGGACAATGATCCTCATTTACAAGAAAAAATTTAACCACGGTTTAAGAATGTGATTAATCCAGTCACACTTAAAATAGAAAAAAATTTAGTTTTATAAAGGAGAGAAAGAATGAAAAAATTTATTGGATTATTATTTGCAGCATTCTTGATTGTTACCATTATGGGATGTAATCAAGAGACGATCAAAATCGGTGTCATCTTACCAGATGCATCAGAAGAAAGATGGGCAAACCAAGATGGTAAATTCTTTGAAGAAGAATTAGAAGCATTAGGTGAAGGATATGAATACGAAATCCTATTCTCTGATGGTGCAGAAGACAAAGAATTAACAAATGCTGAAGCATTAATCTCTAGAGGAGCAGAAGTTATTATTTTAACTGCTGAAGGTTCTGGAGCTGGTGTTGCAGAATTGGTTGCTGAAGAAGAAGGCGTTACTTTAATTGCTCATGATAGAATGGCAAAAAGTGATGACGCGGTTGCTGATTATTACACAACTTTCAATAGTTGGGAAGTTGGAAAAGCTCAAGGTCAACATTTAGTTGATATGGCTGAAGAAAATGGTTGTTCTGAAACTGAAAAATGCGATTTAGCTATTTTCGCAGGTAGAACTGCTGACTGGCCAAATGCTACTTATTTCTTTGGTGGTGCTATGGAAGTTATCGTTCCAAACATGGATATGTTTGAATTAATCAATGTATCTACAGATGATATTGAAGCATTAGTAACATATGTAGATGACAATGGTGTTATTACTGAAGAAAATTTCGATGATGATGCAAGAACTGTATTACAAGATGCAATGGCTACAGTTGATACTGACTGGAATGCAGGGACTGCTGGAACATTAGCTTCAGGTTTGGTTTCTACATTAGATGGAGATTATTCAGATGAAGACGTTTACGTTTTAGCTCCTAATGATGATACTTCAGCTGCAATTCGTTTAGAATTCTCTAAGTTAGAAGACAATGCGTATGATAACTATTATACAACTGGCCAAGATGCTTCAAACACAGCTTTAGCTTCATTAATGGGCGACACTGAAGCTGGTCAAGGAACTCAAACAATGACAGTATTTAAAGATACTTCTAAATTAGTTGCTGACTCAGTACAAATCGCTAAGAACATTATCGATGGAGAACCATGGAACGATGGTGTATCAGAAGGACCTTCAATTGATGGCGCTGATACTGCATATTCACCAATTGATACTTTAACAATTGATGACAAACAAACTACTTATGATTTAATCTTCGCAACAGGATACAAAGACGAAGATGATTCTGCATTCGATAATATCGATTTCACACCATATAAATAAAGTATAATACTTATTTATAGTAAAACCCCACCAAAATTTTGGTGGGGTTTTTTTTGTCATTATTTTTATTTTTCTTGAGGATAGTAGAAATTCCAACTATCTCTGATTTGATCCATTTGTTTTAAAATAGATAAGGTTACTTTAGGTGATACAATATCACTTTCGGTTTTTCCTGATCTAATACAGTCAATGGCTTCTTTAATTTCATATTCAAATCCATTGGTTTCATGGGGGATTTCAATTAAATGAATTAATTCATCATCCTTATCATATATTTTAGCGGACTCTGTTTCATGAAGTCCATCAATGATTACTTTGCCTTTAGTCCCCTTAATGGTTGCTAAAAGTGGTCTTTCTTCATTGATTGCAGCTCGTAAAATGGCTTTTCCTTTATCGTATTCATATTTAATTGTTTCAGATGCATCGACATCTGTTTTGTACATCTTCACCGTGGATTCAATATTTTTTGGTTTACCCATAAAAATATTGGCAAATGTTATTGGGTATATGCCAACATCTAATAAGGCGCCTCCGCCGAGTTTTGGCTGATAAAGTCTATGTTCAATATCCTTGTCAGGATTAAAGCAAAAGTCAGCTTCTAATAATTCTATTTCTCCAATTAAGCCTTTATTGATTTGATATTTTACTTCTTGTATTACAGGTAAAAAACGTGTCCACATGGCTTCCATAATAAAGACATTTTTTTCTTTAGCTTTATTAAATACTTTTTCGGCTAAATCAGCATTGATGGTGAATGGCTTTTCACAAAGAATATTTTTACCATAATCTAAGGCATCCATCATTTGTTCATAATGAAAAACATGTGGCGTTGCGATATAGATTAAGTCAACGTCTTCATCTTGGTAGAGTTCTTCATATGAACCATAAGCTTTTTTGATATTGTGTTGTTTTTTAAAAATTTCAGCTTTTTCAATACTTCTTGATCCTACGGCATAAAGTTCCCCATCAACAAGCTTACTCTTGTTTACCGCTTCACTAAATTTGTTGGCAATGTTTCCAGCACCAATGATTCCTATTTTTAACATTTTATCACCTCTCATTTATTATATAACATAAACAGTGTTTTTTATAGATATCCACCTGTTTTTAAATAGATATCCACTTATGTGAACGTGCACTTTCATATATTTTTTCACACAAAATCATTTGTCTCAATCCGTCTTTAAAAGTTGCATGGTACTGATAATTTTTTGATTGACTTTGATAAACTTCTTTAAATACGTGTTTTATAGAATCTGGATATCCTTCCATATGACCGGCTGGATAGTCTATAAAATCCTTGGCTAAATTTGTTAAAAGATAATCTTTTGCGATTGTTTGATTGGCAGAATCTCTGTTTCCTAAGCGAATATTTTCTAAGTCCTCCAAGGTCCATTGGATAGAAGATTTAGTGCCTAATATATTGACTTGTAAATTGTTTTTGTTGCCAGCCGCCATTTGTGATATAGTAACACTGCCAACAGCATTGTTGCTGAATCTAAAAAGCATCATAGCAATATCTTCTGTATCCACATCATATGTTTGGTAATCACCTGTATGACTCACCGTGAAAGATTCTGTTGGACCCATGGGTTTTTTGCGTTTTGGGTAATGGGTCTTAAATTCAGCAAAAACCTCAGTAATTTTTAAGTTTGTCAAAAATTCTATCAAATCCATCCAATGACTTCCTAAATCCGCTACAGCCCGAGTGTTACCAGATTCTTTAGAATTAAGCCGCCAAGAATAATCGGTGTCATAAAGCAGCCAATCTTGTAAGTATTGTCCATGAATAGAAATCACATCACCAATTTCACCTTCGGATATCATGTGTTTCATTTGAATGGATGTTGGATATAAACGATTTTGAAAATTAATAACATTAATAAGTTTTTTTTCATTGGCTAAATCGGTAAGGATTTTCGCTTCTTCAGAGGTTATTGTCATAGGCTTTTCTAAAACAACATTGATATCATTCTCTAAAGCATACTTAGCCATTTCAAAATGAGTATTGTTTGGTGTGCAGATATGTATAAAATCTAGATCCATTTTATCAATCATATCTTTATAATCAGTAAAGGCATGTTTAATTGTTAAGTTTTCAGCTTTTTCTTTAATATTGTGCCGACCACATATGGCAACGACTTTAACATTACCGAGTCTTCTTAATGCTTCAATATGGGCAATTCCCACAAAACCAACACCAATGATTCCAACTTTATATTCTTTCATATATACCTCTTTTCTTAAATATATTATACTAAGGATTCTGCTTTATTTCAATTCATTGATGGAGCTAAATTTTTTTATATTTTTAGCACTCAAAACTTGACATTGCCAATGGTCTTTAGTATAATATCATTAGCATTCGAAATCATAGAGTGCTAAAGGGGTAATTTTTATGACTGAAAGACAGGACAAAATTTTAAAATTAATTGTCGATGAGTATGTAAGGACAGCTGAACCGATTGGTTCAAAGGCTTTATCCGAAATTCTCAATGTTTCTTCGGCGACCATTCGTAATGATATGAGTGTTTTAGAAGAAGAAGGATATATTGAAAAAACACATACTTCATCTGGTCGGATTCCTTCTGAAACAGGATACAGGTATTATATAGAAACTGTTGCGAAGACGATTGAAGAAGATACAGATGGTTTTTTTGAGTTTGAACAAATTTTTTCAAACAAAGAAGCGACAAGAGATATCATTATTAAAGAAGCGATTAACTTGCTTTCAGAGGCCACAAATTGTACAGCAATTTCTTTAGGTCCAAATGCTTACAATTCTAAGGTGAAAAAAGTACAATTGGTTCAACTTTCTTTAACCCATGGTCTGATTTTAGTCATTACTAATTATGGGCATGTAGAGTCTAAGGAAATTAACTTAGATGCGAATTTAGATATTGAAGAACTCACAAAAGTCATTGACTTATTAAATGAACTTTTAAGAGATACACCAATATCGAAAGTGTCAGAGAAATTACATTATGAAATTGAGCATAATCAAATCAAAGAACTCTTAAAATATAGGGATACTATTGTTGATTCATTTATTGAAGCTTTTTCAAAGTTTGCTCAATCAAAGTATTATTTAACCGGACAAGCAAACATGCTTTACCAACCAGAGTTTAATGATATTGAAAAGTTAAGAGAATTTATTTCTACCATTGAAAACAAAGAGATTTTTAAAATTGTTGATTCAGAAAAAGAAGGTATGTCCGTTAAGATAGGAACTGAGAATCAGATAACTTCTTTAAATGATATTACAGTTATTTCATCAACTTATGATACGATGGATGGAGAAAAAGGAACAGTATCTCTAGTGGGACCTAAACGAATGGATTATCGTAAAGCAATCCCGCTGATTAAATACATTGCTAAACACATCCAAAAACTTTACGAAGAGGAGTAATAATATGTCGGAAAAAGATTTAGAAAAAGAATTAGAAAAAGAAGAAAAACCTAAAGAAGATACACCAAATAACAAAGACAACAAGAAAGAAGACACAAAAAAGAAAAAGACCAAAAAAACAAAAATTGAAGAACAATTAGAAGAAATCGAAGAAGAGTTGAAGGAATTTAAAGACAAATATTATCGCAACTTAGCTGAGATGGAAAATTATAAGAAAAGAACCTCAAATGAGTTGATCAAAGAGCGTAAATACGCTTCTCAGTCCCTGGCTGATAAATTGATTGATTCCTTAGAAGTATTTTCACAAGCATTAAACATGGAAACCGAAGACAAACAAATGCAAAATTTCTTATATGGCTTTAAAATGATTAAAGATATGATTTACAATGCACTTAAAGATGAAGGCGTGAGCGCCATTGAAACAAGTGTTGGTGATGAATTCAATCCAAATATTCATGAAGCAATGGATACTGAATATCATCCTGATAAACCAGACCATACCATTTTAAAAGTGACAAAAACAGGTTATAAATTCAAAGATAGGGTATTGAGACCAGCTTTTGTCATCATCAATTTAAAACCTGACGAAGAAATAAATGAAGAAAATGAAAATGAAGAAAATGAAAACAATAATGAAATTAGAAAGGATGAATAATAAATGAAAATTATAGGTATTGACTTAGGAACAACAAACTCTGTTGTTTCAGTAATGGAAGGCAAAGAAGCAAAAGTAATTCCAAACAGAGACGGTAATAGAACCACACCATCAGTTGTTGCATTTAAAGATGATGAAATACAAGTGGGTGAGGTCGCAAAAAGACAAGTAATTACAAACCCAAATACTGTTTACTCAGTAAAAAGAAAAATGGGAACATCTGAAAAAATTAAAATAAAAGATAAAACTTATACACCACAAGAAATTTCAGCCATGATTTTAAGAAACTTAAAAGAATCAGCTGAAGCATATTTAGGTGGTAAAGTGACAGAAGCTGTTATTACAGTGCCTGCATATTTTAATGATTCAGAAAGACAAGCCACAAAAGATGCTGGAAAGATTGCTGGTTTAGATGTTAAAAGAATTATCAACGAACCAACAGCTGCAGCATTGGCTTATGGGATAGACAAAAAAGACAAAGATCAAACAGTTTTAGTCTATGACCTTGGTGGAGGAACATTTGACGTTTCAATCCTTGAACTTAGCGACGGAACTTTTGAAGTTATCTCAACAAGCGGTGACAACCGTTTAGGTGGAGATGATTTTGATAGAAAAGTTGTTGACTGGTTAGTCAAAGAATTCAAGAAAGAACAAGGCGTAGATTTATCAAAAGATAAAATGGCATTCCAAAGATTGAGAGACGCTGCAGAAAAAGCTAAAAAAGAATTATCTTCAACAACATCAACTTCAATCTCTCTACCATTTATTTCAATGAGTAGTGATGGACCAATCCATTTAGAAAAAGAGATTTCTAGAGCCAAATTTAATGAATTAACAGATGAATTGGTTCAAAAGACAGTTCAACCAGTCAAAACTGCTTTAAAAGATGCGAAAATGACTGCTAAAGACATTGATGAAGTTTTATTGGTTGGAGGTTCAACAAGAATTCCAGCTGTTCAAGAACAAGTTAAGAAGATTTTAGACAAAGAACCAAACCGTTCAATCAACCCTGATGAGGTTGTTGCGATGGGTGCTGCTATCCAAGCTGGCGTATTACAAGGTGATGTTAAAGATGTTCTATTATTAGATGTGACTCCATTAACATTGGGTATTGAAACCCTTGGTGGCGTTGTAACACCTTTAATTGAAAGAAATACAACCATTCCAACATCTAAATCACAAGTATTCTCGACAGCCGCAGACAATCAACCTGGCGTAGACATCCATGTCTTACAAGGTGAAAGAACAATGGCTAAAGACAATAAAACCTTAGGTAGATTCCATTTAGGCGATATTGAGCCAGCACCAAGAGGTGTGCCTCAAATTGAAGTAACATTTGATATTGATGCCAATGGTATTGTAAATGTATCTGCCAAAGATAAAAAGACTGGTAAAGAAAATTCAATCACAATTAAATCAACCAGTGGATTATCAGAAGAAGAAATTGATAAATTGGTTAAAGAAGCAGAAGAAAATGCAGAAGAAGATAAAAGAAAACGCGAAGAAATCGATATAAGAAATGAAGCAGATCAATTGATTTTCGCAACCAATAAATCTATCACAGATTTAGGCGATAATATTTCTGATTCAGAAAAACAAGAAGCAGAAGAAAAAATTAAAACTCTAGAAGAAGCCCTAAAAGGCGAAGACATTGAAGCGATCAAATCAGCAAAATCTGAATTAGAATCAACTGCTCAAAACATTATGGCTAGAGCACAACAATCTCAAGGTCAAACAGAAGGACAACCAGCTGACGAAGAAACTAAAGACGACAAAGATTCTAGCGATGACGATGATGTTTTTGATGCAGACTATAAAGAAGTGTAAGAAAAACAATAACAAACAAAGAAAGGTCGGGATGATGAAATGAGCAAGAGAGACTATTATGAGGTGTTGGGGTTAAATAAATCAGCAACCCCAGAAGAAATTAAAAAAGCTTATCGAAAACTTGCCAAGAAGTATCATCCTGACGTATCTACTGAAAAAGATGCTGAAGTAAAGTTTAAAGAAGTCCAAGAAGCTTATGATGTATTGTCTGACTCACAAAAGAAAGCCCAATATGACCAGTTTGGTCATGAAGCACCAGGTGCTGGTGGATTTGGACAAGGCGGTTTCGGCGGTAGTGGATTTGGAGATTTTGATTTTAATGACATCTTTAGTTCATTCTTTGGTGGTGGCGGTCAACGGTCACAGCCATCAAGAAATCAACCAAGAAAAGGGTCTGATATTCGAAAAGTAATGAACATAACTTTTGAGGAATCTGTTTTCGGAAAAAAAGAAAAAATAAAGGTTTCTGCTTATGATGAATGCCATGTATGTCATGGCACTGGGGCAGAATCAAAAAGTGATATAAAAACTTGTTCACAATGTGGTGGTAACGGAACTGTTATCATGGAACAACAAACCATATTTGGTCGAACAAGGACTCAAACAACCTGTCCAAAATGTGGTGGAACCGGTAAAGAAATTAAAAATAAATGTCCGAACTGCCAAGGCGAAGGTGTTGAGCGAGTCACAAAAACAGTTGAAGTTAAAGTCCCTGCTGGTATTGACAATAACCAACATATTCGCTTAGCAGGTTATGGTAATAAAGGTGCAAATGGTGGTCCGAATGGAGATTTATACATACTCATTAAGGTCAAACCAAGCGACACATTTATTCGCCAAGGTGATGACATTATCATTACCTACCCAATTACTTTCTCTCAAGCGGCTTTGGGTGCTGAAGTAAAAGTACCAACAGTATATGGCGATGTCATGTTGACGGTTCCAGCTGGTACACAATCAGAATCTAAGTTCCGTTTAAAAGGTAAGGGTATAACGAATGTTAGAACCAAACAAAAAGGCGATCAACATGTCATTATTAATGTAGAAACGCCTAAGAAATTATCATCAGAACAAAGAAAAATATTTGAACAATTGGCAAAAGTCGAAGACAGTCCTAATGACTCAAAAGGCTTTTGGGAGAAGTTTAAATCTAACTTTACAAAATAATACTGGAAATTTTTCCAGTATTTTTTTTGTTTTTCTATTTACAAATTATACTTATTGTATTATAATATAAACAGATTAAGTATAAATGATTTATGTATAAATGATT
>JBKHBS010000060.1:0-3738 GCA_046542225.1 Candidatus Izemoplasmatales bacterium
TCGCTTCTTCTAAGGCCCTTAATTTTTATAGAGAACACATGATGGGCAATAGAAGCCAGTGGACCATCATTGCTGCATCCAATCCAGTATGGGCCAAAAAAGTATTCCCTGACAAGGATGAAGATGAAGCTGAAGAAGCTTTATGGGATGCAATCTTTAAAGCATCTAGGGTTAGTGATGACACTGATCCTGTCAAAGAATGGAAAGAACATAATGCACGTTTAATCAAACACAATAAAATTTTAAACGATTATCAATTCAAAGCCCTACATTTTAAAAATGATTTAGGCACAGATTTAAGGGTTGAATTGGTTAAAAATCATGTCTGGTCAGGCGGCCAAGAAGTTGCAACAAATGGGACAGTTTTCAATCCAAATATTCCAACAGAAGAGAATTTTACCATGCCTTTAAAAACTGGTGTTAACGGTAAAGTTGTCGCCACAAAACCTTTGGATTACCAAGGCAATCTCATTGAAGATTTTTGGCTAGAATTTAAAGATGGAAAAGTGATTGATTATGATGCAAAAGCAGGTAAAAGTAACCTTCAAAACCTAATTGATTTTGATGAAGGTTCTTCTTATCTTGGTGAAGTGGCTTTAATTTCTTATGATTCTCCAATTTCACAATCAAATATTTTATTCTTTAATACCTTATTTGATGAAAATGCTTCTTGCCATTTGGCCCTTGGTAGAGCTTACCCAATGAACATTGAGGGTGGTACTGAAATGACCAAAGAAGAATTGGAAAAACGCGGTTATAATGACTCTATGGCTCATGTTGACTTTATGTTTGGATCAGAAGATTTAGACATCGTTGGCGAAACACAAAGCGGAGAAAAAGTACAAATCTTTAAAGATGGTAACTTCGTTATCTAAAAATATATACAAAACACCTCAGATGAGGTGTTTTTTTTCCTTTGAATGGTTATAATAAAGGTGAGGTGATTTTATGTTAAAAAATATCGTCATGAAAAAATTTAATAAAATACCAGAAACAATGATTATTCTTGGTTCTGGCATCAATGATTTTATTGAAGAAATAAGCAAAAGTGTTGTGATTACTTATCAAGAATTATTTGATTTAAAAACAGATACATCTATTGGTCATCTTGGAAAGTTGCACATGGGATATATAGATAAAAAACCGATATTGGTCTTAGAGGGTAGAAAACATTATTATGAAGGTGTTTCAGATGCTGATATGAGACTGATCATCCAGAGTTTTGCAGAAATAGGTGTTAAAAATGTCATCATCACCAATGCTTGTGGGGGTATGAATGAAAACTTCCATCCAGGAGATATCATGGTCATTGAAGACCACATCAATATGCTCGGGAGAAATCCTTTAGTAGGTCCAAACAACCAATCTCTAGGACCTAGATTTGTTGATATGTCAGAACCCTATGATTATGTCTTCAGAAAAATGATAGACGATATTGCCAAAAATGAAAACATCAAGCTACAACACGGTGTTTATGTTTCCTATTTAGGACCTAGTTATGAAACAAAGGCTGAAATTAGAGCCTTTAGAATCTTGGGCGGTGATGTCATTGGCATGAGCACTGTACCAGAAGTCATCTTAGCAAGGCATGCCAATATGCGTGTCTTAGGCTTATCAATTGTTACCAATATGTCTACAGGCATCTCAAAACAACCCTTATCACATGAAGAAGTTTTAGAAACCAGTCAAAAAGCAATGACTAGGATGAGTAGACTCATTAAATCATTTATTAAACAAATTTAAAAAAACACCTCTAATTTAAAAAATTAGAGGTGTTCTTATTATGAATTATTTTGTGTAATTTATAGCAAAAATTTCGGTTTTAGTGCCATCAGGAAACACTGCTTGGACTGTAATGTCGTGACTTCCAGATGGTAAATCTGATAGGTTAAAACTTGTTCCATTTACCTTTTTAATTTCAAAATCATAGATCACAAGATAATTTTTTGCTAAAAATACCGGTTCCCAAACCAATGTATCTCCTTGAATCTCTAAGTCAATATCTGCATTTAAATTGTAGTCCACTTGTATCGAAAAGATTGCTGGGTCAGAACTTTCAAGGTCTTCAGAAAGGGCAATAATCTCTACTTCATATAAACCTTTTTCAGAAATCACTTCAGTGATATCATAGACAGCGATTTGAGTGATATATTCATTGTCTTCTATTCTCACCAAGTATTCATCAGCCTTTTCAACTTCATCCCAAATGATGAAACCTTCATCATCATAGGCAATATTCTCTGGTGAACTTAATTGTTTGTTTTGGCAGCCTACAAATGTAAAAGCCAATAAAAATAATAGTAATCCAATTTTCTTCATTTTATCCCTCCGATTGATATTATTATATCATGAAAAAAATATATAATAAATATGATTTTACTATCTAAGAATAATATTTTATAACTTACTTTTTATAATAGATCACTCAAAAATAATTGTTATTGTGGCATTTTCTGATTTTTTTGCATCAATTGAAATAGTAAAGCCCAATTCCGAATCATCATACCATAGATAATTTGGATAAATATCAATTCCAAAAATATCTCCTGTTTGAAAAAGGTCTGAATTTTCAATTATTTCATACTGTTCGATGTTATCGTTCATATCTGCTTCAATTATATTGATGAGTTTATTTGGTGTGTCTGTGTTGTTATTATTAAAAATCGAATAATAGTACGAATCTTCTAAATAACCATCACCTATTTCTGCCGATATATGAAACATATTAATACCAGATTCTGTGAAAATATAATCAGGATCATAAGCATTTAATCCGTTTGGTGTAAAATAGCTAATGAGTATGTATTCATCAAAAATTGTTCCCTTCCAGTCATCAGTTACCAATAAGACGTCTCCACTTTCTAAATGTGGCATTATATCAATCGTCGTTGATGATTCAACCACAATCGGTTTTATCCATCCCATCAATATTTTCGAAAATGGATCATGATCACCAACATTATAATCCATCATGTAAGTTCCTAAACCTCCTGTATTATGATCATCTTCATATGAATAATCATAATAATCATCAAGCCCCATCATATGACCAGTTTCATGAATATAAGTTCTAGCGTTTATATCATCATCGCCTTCATCTAAAAAATCATTAGATGCCCACATATAGTAATCTGGTTTAACTCCATCAAATGTATCTGTATATGAGTAGTTATATTGATAAGCCCACCATAAATCACTTTCAGATTCAGATGGATGGTTATAAATCAAATAGATACCATCTATATATCCATCATTATTGCTATCGTAATCATCGTAATTTATTTGGTCATCATAGTGTGTTAATAGTTCATTAATAATATCGCTTTCAACATGTGTAACTTCACTATCATCATAAACATATTCTCCAGTCTCTGGATCTATGGCCATATATTTTTCATTTTCAGTTTGATAATAACTAGCATTTTGTGACATTGTATAATATCCAAAAACGTCCGCATTGATGTTTAGTTGGTTATATGAAGATAATTGATAATAACTTCTTACAGACTCAAAATCTAAATCATTAGACTCACCATTAAAGGCTGTTTCAATATCAGACAAACTCGGTTGGTTACTTGTCACAGGTGAATCAGGAAAATCTATAGCAAAAACCAAAACATTCACATCGCCCATAGATGGTATTCCATAAGAATCTAATTCATCTTGCAATAGCGAATACCCTTCTGGTATAAAAGATTGGTTAGTTTCTGTTGTTGGTGCCTCGGTTGTTGGTGTTTC
>JBKHBS010000024.1:0-19840 GCA_046542225.1 Candidatus Izemoplasmatales bacterium
ACACCTTTATTATATCAAGTATTTTTTTAATGTCAAGGGAAAAATTAAAGTTTTTTAATAAAAAAATTAAAAAAAGTCAAATAAATGA
This sequence comes from Candidatus Izemoplasmatales bacterium, assembly GCA_046542225.1. Classification (GTDB taxonomy): domain Bacteria; phylum Bacillota_I; class Bacilli_A; order Izemoplasmatales; family Hujiaoplasmataceae; genus Hujiaoplasma. Next base: position 89 of record JBKHBS010000024.1, read on the forward strand.
CTTTTTTAATTAATATTATTAATTTTACCTTTTATTTTTACTTGTTTTTTTCATTTCAAATATTAAATCTCTTATACGTGCAGCTTGTTCAAAATCTAACTCTTTTGCATAAACCATCATTTGATCTTCTAACATGGCTATATTTTTCTCGATTTCTGCTTTCGATAATTTTTCAATATCGTTGACAACTTGGTCAGCGCTTGTTTTAATCGATATGGCCTTAGGTATATTTTTAAGAATGGTTTGTGGAGTAATGTTATTATCAATATTATGTTGGATTTGAATCTCTCTTCTACGTTCTGTTTCTTCAATTGCTTTTCTCATAGACTCGGTAATACGATCCGCATACATGACCACATGGCCATTAACATTTCTCGCAGCACGACCTGTTGTTTGTATGAGTGATTTCTCGCTTCTTAAAAACCCTTCTTTATCAGCGTCAAGAATTGCAATAAAAGATACTTCGGGTAAATCCAACCCTTCTCTTAGTAAATTAATACCAACAAGAATATCAAAGTCACCCTGTCTTAATTTTCGAATCAATTCCATTCTCTCTAAAGACTTGATTTTAGAATGCAAATATTCTACCTTATAACCCAAACCTTTTAAATAGCCGGTTAAGTCTTCGCTCATTTTTATAGTCAATGTTGTAATCAGTGTTCTTTCTTTTCTTTTAATGGTTTTATCAATTTCTATTAATAAATCATCTATTTGATTCTCTGAAGGTCTAACTTCAACAATTGGATCAACCAAGCCAGTTGGTCTAATAATCTGTTCAACAATTGCACCTGATCTCTCCAACTCATAATCGCCAGGCGTCGCAGATACATAAATCACTTGATTAATCTTGTCATTGAACTCTTGAAAGTTTAATGGCCTATTGTCTAAAGCACTTGGCAATCTAAAACCAAAGTCAACTAGGGTTTGTTTTCTTGACCTATCGCCATTGTACATGCCCCTCACCTGTGGCAAGGTCACATGTGATTCATCAACAATTAAAACAAAATCGTCTGGAAAAAAGTCAATTAATGTAGAAGGTGTTTCTCCTTCTCCTCTTAAGGCTAGGTGTCTTGAATAGTTTTCAACGCCTGAGACTGTTCCCATTTCTCTTAACATCTCTAAATCATAATTGGTTCTTTGTTCTATTCTTTCAGCTTCTAAAGGCATGTTGTGATCTTTAAAATATTTTATTCTTTCTTCTAATTCGCGTTCAATTCTTCTTAAAGCTTCTTCTAACTTATCTTTATCGGTTAAGAAGTGTGAAGCCGGAAACAAAGACAACATTTCATAATCTTTATAGATCTCACCGGAAACAATATTAAATTCCCTGATTCGACTCAACTCGTCAAAATCAAATTCTACACGGATTCCTTTTGTTTTATTGTAAGGTGGCAATATCTCAACCACATCACCGCGAACCCTAAAACTCCCACGAACAAAATCAATGTCATTACGGACATATAAGATGTCCACTAGTCTTTCCATTAACTCATCCCTAGTCATTTCACCTTTTCTAAGCGTTACCATACCCCGCCTATAAGTCTCTGGATCACCGATACCATAGATACAGGAAACACTGGCCACGATGATTACGTCATCTCTTTCTAATAGAGAGGATGTTGCTGCATGTCTCAGTTCATCAATTTCATCGTTAATTTTAGCATCCTTTTCAATGTATAAGTCAGCCCCAGGTACATAGGCTTCTGGTTGATAGTAATCATAATAGGAAATAAAGTATTCGACTCTATTATCAGGAAACAATGACTTAAACTCAGAATAAAGTTGTCCTGCTAAGGTTTTATTATGGGCCAAGACCAAAATCGGTCTTTCAACCTCTTTTATCACATTGGCAATGGTATATGTTTTCCCTGTACCAGTTGCACCCAATAAGACCTGTTCCTTCATATGATTATTTAAATTATCAACCAAAGTATGAATGGCCGTTGGCTGATCACCAGTGGGTTTATATTCGGATTTTAAATTATATTTACTCATTATTATCACCATTTTTAGTATAACATATTTTAATAATATTATAATTTTATTGATTTATTTGTTACAATAGAGTGGGTGATTTAATGAAAACATTATTGGTCGGTATCAACTCAAAATATATTCATCCTAACTTAGCCATTCGGTATTTAAAAGCAAATACTGATTTTTCAGTGGATATTTTAGAATTCACCATTAAAGACAAGCAAGATGAGATGATTGAACAAATGCTAGACTTAAAACCTGACTTCATCGGTTTTAGTGTTTATATATGGAATGTTGAAATCGTTAAGTCAATCATCCCTGTCATCAGAAAAATGAACCCACAAGTTAGAATCCTTCTAGGGGGTCCAGAAGTTTCGTATGTCAATGAATCATTCTTTAAAAATAACTTAGCAGATTACATTATCATAAATGAGGGTGAAGAATCTTTTAACCTTCTTTTAAATGCCTTACATCATAAAGAAGATTTATCACAAATTCCCAACCTTATATATAAGGATGGGAAATCAATCATCAAAAACAAAACTTCACTCATTAAAAATCTTGATGATTTAAAAGACCCTTACCATACTGTAGAAGAAAAAGACATACCTCATAAAATTCAATATGTTGAGTTATCAAGAGGTTGTCCTTATCAATGTTCTTATTGTTTGGCTTCCTTAGAGAAAGGTTTGAGATTCTTTTCGCTTGAACGCCTAAAGAACACCATCGATGAATTGGTCGATAAAGGGGCTAAAACTTTTAAATTTTTGGATCGGTCATTTAACGCAAATCCAAAACTTGCTAAAGCCTTCTTAGAATACATCATTAAAAAAAATTATAAGGGTGTTGTTTTTCAATTTGAAATCAATGGTGATGTCTTAAAGGATGATTTTTTAGACTTCTTGATTGAAAAAGCACCCAAAGACTTCATCAGGTTTGAACTTGGCATACAATCAACGAATGATATGGTTAATAAAGAAGCCAATCGTTATCAAGATACCAATAAATTGATTAGAAACATCAAAAAACTTCAAAGGTCAAATGTCACCTTGCATCTTGACTTAATTGCCGGTTTGCCTTATGAAGACTTAAACAGTTTTAAAAACACCTTCAACACCATTTATCAATTGTTCGGTGATGAACTTCAACTTGGCTTTTTAAAAGTTTTAAAAGGCACAGACATATATTATAAAGCTCAAAAACACCAAATAAAGTATCAAAACCAAGCACCTTATGAGATTATTGACAACAAGTACATCACCAAGGAAGAATTAAATACCATCCATAAGGTTGAAACCATGTTAAACATCTATTGGAATAAAAACTTTATGAATCATTCTATTCAATATCTAACAACGAATCGAGATGCTTTTGATTTTTACTTAAAGTTATACGATTTTTATCAAAAAAGACAACAATCAACCTTAAGATATTCTTTCAATCAATTATTCACCATCCTTATTGATTATTTAAAGACATATGACATGTATGATGAACAGATAAAAAGTTATTTAAAATATGATTTTCTAAACCATCACCCAATAAAACCCAAACTCTATTGGGACAATAGACACATCAATAAAAATGAAATCATTAGAAGTTTTTACCAAGAAACCCAAAGCATCCGTATTGAAGACCTATATAAATACGCTGTTGTCACAGATTACTTAGATGGTTACTTAATCATGGTATATCATCCCGAACAAAAAAGTATCTTTATACATAAAGAAGGCTAAACCTTAAAAAGTTTAGCCTTCTTTTGAATATTCTAATATGTCACCTGGTTGACAATCCAAGGCTTCACAAATTGCTTCCAAAGTTGAAAAACGAATCGCCTTTACTTTTCCAGTTTTAAGGTTGCTTAAATTCACAATGCTGATCCCGACTTTATCAGACAATTCATTTAAGGAAACCTTACGATCAGCCATGACTCTATCTAATCTAATAATAATCACTGTCTCATACCGTTTGGTCGTATTCTTCTTGTAAGTAAGCACCATAATTAAAAATACTTGCTAATAATAAGACTATCAGTCCAATGATTAATAAGCCACCTTGGATACCAATGTTAACTTGGACATCAATAGGAAGTGCATGGGCAATGGCCCAGGAAAATGGCAAGGTGATTAGTGGTAAAGCAATTGATAATATCACAAGGACTTTACCAATATGATACATTAGGTGAATGTTATCTGGATGAAAAGGTGTGGCTTGCTTTACAAAAGCAAGAAATGCATCTGCTTTTTTAAACAAGTAATAAAAACTAGCCACATAAATCATCCCTGTCGCGCTTGCATAAAGTATCAAATATCTTACATTCAAGGTACCAGTCATACTTTTAATGGGCATATCAATATCTAAAGACGCAACACTGAGAGTAAAGTGGGTAATATTTTCTAAATCAATATTATAATTTGCTGAATTAATAAAGATAACCCCTACACTAACCAATGTTAGCACGGTAAATATTACAATTAAAAAAATTAATGTAATTTTGGTTAAAAATCGTGTAACATTTAAAATCAAATCAAAGTTCTTTTTGTCAAATTTTGTTTTCATAATATCATCTCCTCAAATAAAAGTATACCATCTATTTAATATTTGTCAATACTTTTTTAATGTTTATCGTTAAATATTTTATTAAATAAAAAGGATTGTCATAAAACAACCCTTTTTTCTTTATCTTAATTTCTGTAATGATTCATATAAATCTGGTTTATTAATCTTATTCACTAAAACATCGGACAAGTTCACTGAATCAACATGTAAGCCCCTTGAAACAGTTGCTAAACCATGTTTTCCTTCTTTTAATAATTCTACAGCTGTGATGCCCATTTTACTGGCCAAGACCCTATCAAAGGCGCTTGGTGATCCACCTCTTTGAATATAACCTAGAACCGTGGCTCTAGCATCATAACCTGTATTCTCTTGTATCTTACTGGCCAAACCATTAACATCTGTAATATTTTCAGCCACCACGATGATTAAATGTCTTTTACCTTGATTTTTTGCTTTTTGAACACGTTTCAAGATACCATCTTCATTAAAGCCAGTTTCACTTGTTACAACGATTTCCGCCCCACAAGAGATTCCTGAATAGATTGATAAATCACCACAATCTCTTCCCATCACTTCTACGACTGTACAACGTTGATGAGAAAAAGAAGTATCCCTTAATTTATCAATGGCTTCCATTGATGTGTCCAAGGCCGAAAAGAAACCAATCGTATACTCTGAACCACTAATATCATTATCAATGGTTGCGGGTATACCAATGGTTTTAATGCCTTGTTTTTCTAAGGCCATGGCACCTTTAAAGGTTCCGTCTCCACCAATAGTGATTAAAGCATCAATTTTTCTTTCTTTTAGGTTCTTAACGGCTTTTGCTACTACAGTTTCCTTTTTAAAACTTTCTAACCTAGCAGATCCTAGAATTGTGCCACCACGATCAATGATTTGACCAACATCGAAACTATACATTTGTTTAATGTCGCCATCGACCAAACCTCTATAACCATCACGGACACCATAGACCTCGATGTCATGATAAATACATGTTCTTACAACTGCACGTATGGCAGCGTTCATTCCTGGTGCGTCTCCACCAGATGTTAATAATGCTATTTTCATAATCTCACCTCTTCATTTCTTTCAATGTATCGATAATCACCTGTAAATGGTCATGTCTTGATTCTGTTTTGCCAGAGAAATAATATACACGATTCTTTTTCAATATATTTTCATATCGGTTAAACTGACTCGGAAACAATACGCCATCAACTTGTGAAAACTCGTCTTCTAATGTTATAAATGCCATTTGATCATTTTTTTTGGTTTTAATAACCTTAATTTTAGATATGACTGCTACAAACTTCTCATAACCTAAAGGTTTATCGACGATGTCTGATAGCACTTGTAAATGATTCTTATCGATGATTGAATCATAACTATGGATTAAATGATATTCAAAATTAACGCCTAATAATTCTCGTTCTTTGTTTTCCATCTCTTGATAAGTATATTCTTCGTATTCAATAAAATTAAAGGATTCATCATTATAATGAAAATTAATAAAAGCTTCAACACGGTCAAGATTTTCTATCAAGGTGTGTTTGTTGATGCCAAACTCTGAAAACACATTTGCATGAATTAATGATTCAATGACATTCTTAGGCAAATGTTTTCCTCTAGAATAAAAATCAATAAATCCTGTCACCTTGGCTTCTTCTTGTATTTCAACAATTTTCTCAGCCATCACTTGGCCAATGCCCTTAATAGCCATATAAGGATATCTTAAACCATCATCCTCATATTGATAACTGACACCTGACCGATTCATTTTAGGCGGCAATACTTCTATACCCATTGAATTTGCTTCTCTGATATATTTCTTTGTCCCAGTCACAGAACCAATTTGAAAGTCCAGTAATACTGCTAAAAAATACATAGGGAAATTCGCTTTTAAATAGGCCATCCAATAAGCCACATAAGAGTAAGCAACCGCATGACTTTTATTAAAACCATAATTGGCAAATTTTACAATGTAATCATAAATCTTTTCGCCAAAGACTTCCGTGTATCCTTGTTTTTTGACCCGGTCAACAAATTTTTTTCTTTCCTTAACCAAAACTGATTTAATCTTTTTACTAACAGCTCTTCTCAAGACATCTGCTTCACCCAAAGAATACCCAGCAAATTTATTGGCTATCTTCATAATCTGTTCTTGGTAAATAATAATACCATTGGTCGGTTTTAAAATTGGTTTTAAATCATTATCTAAATAATCAACCATTTCCTCTTTATTCCTTCGCTTGATATACAAAGGAATATTCTCCATTGGACCTGGCCGATGAAGAGAAATACATGTGGCAATGTCTTCAAAGGTATCCAGTTTCATCTGACGCATTAAATTCATCATGCCTTCGGATTCTAACTGAAATATCCCCAAGGTTTTGACTTCTTTTAAGAGTTCGAAAGTCTTTTCATCATCTAACGGTAGTTTATAGACATTAATTTTCTTGCCTTCATTCTTCTCAATTAGACTTATAACATCTTGGATAATTGTTAAATTACGAATGCCAAGAAAATCAATTTTTAATAAACCTAAACTTTCTAAATCACTGGCTTCATATTGGGTTTGATACATATCTAAAAGCCCTGGTTGGATGGCACTGTGTTCAATAATTGCTTTATTTGAAATAATGATACCGGCCGCATGGGTTGAAGCATGTCTTACCAACCCCGTTAATTTCTTAGCAATAGATATCAAATGATTAATTTCAGGATTGTTCATGTAATATTTGTAGTCTTTAGGATGATCTATTTCAAATTGTTCTATCGAGTTATTAGACATGGATATTTTATTAGTTAAATCATCGATGATTGTTGAACTTGTTTCAAGAATTCTACCAACATCTCTAAGGGCTGATTTACCTTGAAATGTGCCAAAGGTAATGATTGAAGCGACTTTTTCAATCCCATACTTTTCAACCACATAACGAATAATATCATCTCTTTTATTATCAGGAAAATCCATATCGATATCAGGCATGGTAATTCTTTCAGGATTTAAAAATCGTTCAAAATATAAATCAAATTCTAAAGGGTCTACTTCAGTGATACCAAGGACATAAGAAATCAAAGATCCAGCAGCTGAACCCCTACCAGGCCCAACCAATACACCCTGTTTTTTTGCATACAATACAAAGTCCCATACAATTAAGAAATAGTCCTCATAATGCATTTCCTCAATGATGTTTAACTCATGATTTAATCGGTCTTCATATGCTTTTAAGGCTGTCTTATAAAGACCCTTTTGACGCAATCTTCTCTCCAAACCCTTATGGGTTAATTCCTTTAATTTATCTAAAGAAGACCCTTCCTTTAAAGGATAATTGGGTAAAAATCTTTGTTTAAAATTGATGCTTAGATCCACAGAGTCAATTAAACTTTGTGTATTCTTAATGGCATCTGGAAAGCCCTTAAACATAGATTGTAATTGTTCTATCTCTAGTAAAGCATAAGATTTTTTGCTTTCTTCAAAAATGCCTTGATCTTGGTGGTCATTTTTTAAAATCTTTTTTAAAATTTCAGATGCTTCTTTATCTTCTTCTTCTAAATAGATGACGGGATTGACAATCATCAATTTAAAGTCTTTTGATAAGTCTTGGTATAGGTCATTACCAGTGAATATATCAGAACCAAATCCAAGATAATAATCTTCAGCGTTTTTTTCTAAATCGGTAATTAAATCAATTGAATCACTAAGGTTTTTATTCTTTATCATTTGATACAAACCGCCCCTATCTAAGACAGGTACAAGAATAATCCCTTCACTATAATCACGAACATGATGTAATTCTAAATATCCTTCTCTTAATGATAAGTAAGAACTTAATTTTAGAAGATTTAAATAACCTTGCCTATTTTTAGCATACAACAAAGCAATCATATCTGGGTATTTTTCAGACTGAATGGTGACTTCTAAACCTAAAAGAGGTTTAATACCGTGATTTAAACAAGACTTATAGAACTTAATCAAGCCATGGGTCTTGTTAAAATCGGTTAAACCTAAGGTTTTATAGCCAAGTGCTTTGGCCCTTTTAACACTTGGTTCTATGTCAATAATAGAACCGTTAAAAGAATATGAACTTTGTATATATAGACTAAAATCTATCATAATATTCCTCAAAAATATTATACCATATATGGCTTCATTTAACTATTTTTTGAACAAAAATATGATGAATCCTAATAAAGAAATAATGAGGATTCCATAAGGGAATAGGGGTGGTTTTTCTTCTTTGGTCATGGCTTGAATATAGAATTCAATTTCTTCAAAATTTTCATCTTGGTTTTTTAATGTAATTTGATATCTTCCTTCATCTTTGACATGATGAAAGCCAGAGATTTTTTCTCCATTTAAATAGACATCTCCAAAAGCATATAGCCTTGCTTCTTGATATGTTCCCTTATTCTCAACTCCATCTACCCTTGACACAAGGGAAATATTGATGGTATCAATAATTTTATCATTGACCCATAACTCAATGAAATAATCACCAGTCTTTGTCAACAAATCCCCCTCATATTCATCACCATTGACATTTAAGACGTCCGTGTTTGAATACAATCTAATTGGAAAATCAAAGACCATTCCATCTTCTAATCTGAATTGATCTTCTCCATCAAAATAATACAATAGGGGAAGGATTTTAAAATCAAATGAATGTTTATAGTGATTAACACCCAATATATAAACCTCATATGTTCCAGGTCTTGTTATCGGTTGACCACTCTCATAGGCTTTTCCATTCATTGTGATTTTACCTTTTGATTCAATCACAACATCACCTATATAAGCAGCCTGATAATGGTCACCATAAATCTCAATCAAAGGATGTATGGTGATTGTCTCTTGAAATTCATAACTTCCATCAATAATGCTTATCTCATAGATGCCAGGTTCATCAATTTTAATATCATCCACTAAAGCATGATTAATATAAGCTTTACCTTGAAATTGAGCTTGGTATGCTCCCGTAACATCGGTCTCTAAAGAGAGACTATTCAAAAGGATTAAATCACGTTTGACATAAGTATAACCTTCTTTAGTTTCTAAAATTAATGTTTGATGGTGGTTATAAAATTCTATTGGTTGCTCAATCAGATCCAATCGATTCAATACTTCACCATATGTGTTGAATAAAAGCAATGAGTATTGATAAAGGTCTGTCTCCTCAGAATATTTTTTAAGCACTAATATAAATTCGTGATGCCTTACTTCTGCCAAATAAACAAATGATTCTATGGACCCTTCATCAACGATGATTTCATTATATACTTCTTCGCTTCTAACATCACCAATCATCACATAAGCATCTTCCATATAGGAGCCATAAGCAATAAAGGCGTGACCCAAATGATATGTATCCATTATATTTAAGTTGTTTTCAAAGAATAATATGGGTAATAAAAGCAAGAAAAATATCTTCATAAAAAAAACCTCCTATAACAAAATATTACTTGTTATAGGAGCTTAATCTTTATTTATTTTATTAGTTCGGTTTTCTTTTCATGTAAATCTTCATAAAAATTGGCAACACTTAATTGTACATATGGTTCAAGGAATATATATCCTATACCTAAAGTTAATATGGCTAAAATAAACCAGCCAATGAAAGAAAAATATAACTTAAATAAGCGCCATTTATTACCCTTCATCATCTCTTGACTTTGACGAATGGCTTGAGTAGGTTTTAAATCAGGATTGTCAGCGAGAATGTAAAAAGTCATGGCATAACTGAAACATTTGATGATACCAGGAATGATTAATAATAAAGTCCATAAAATAATGAAAATCCCTCTTAATATATATGTAATAATATAATTTACAACCGGCCCTTTAAAACCTGAAAGCAAAATATTTGTATCATCTCTTGCTTCTCTAATGATAAGAAGTCGATACCCATTAACACCAACCAAAACAGGTCCTGTTAACAATATACCGACAAGAGCTACAGAACTACCCATAATAGCCCCAACAATAAGCCCAACAACTAGTAATTGCCAATAAAAACCTTTTAATTGGTCCCAAGCTCTTTTCCTAAAATCTACACTTTTCATATATACCTCCCTTAATTACCTTAATTATATAACAAACAAAGTTTTTTTTCTATAAAAAAAGCAGAATGGCTTAACCATTCTGCTCATCATTTTAAAATTATATTAAAGACAAAGTATCTCTAGCAATCATGACTTCTTCATTGGTCGGTATGACATAAACTGCAATTTTAGAATCGTCAGTAGAGATTAATTGTTCAACACCTCTAGTGTCGTTTCTCTCATCATCAATTTTCACACCAAGTGTGCCTAAACGTCCACCAATATTAGCCCTTGTTGGTTTTGCATTTTCTCCAATACCTGCCGTGAAAATAATGGCTTCAGCACCGCCAATATAATTATTATAAGACGCTATATAATCGGCAATTCTTTTGGCTTGAACTTCAATTGCTAAAGCAGCTTGATGATTGCCTTTTTCAGCAGCGGCCACTAAATCTCTTGAATCTGAAGAAATATCTGAAAGGCCAATATAGCCAGAATGTTTGTTTAAAATATTCATAATTTCTTTAACAGGTTTTTCTTTTGCATTTGCCATGTATTCAACAACTGCTGGGTCAATATTACCTGACCGTGTCCCCATCGGTATACCTTCTAAAGGTGTGAATCCCATCGATGTATCCATAGACTTCCCATTTTTAATGGCACATATTGAAGCACCATTACCAATATGAGCGACTATAATGTTTACATCTTTCACATCTTTACCCATCATCTCAGCATATCTTTGGGTAATAAATTTATAACTTGTTCCGTGAAAACCATATTTTCTTACTTTATATTTTTTATACCAATCATATGGGACTGCGTATAAAAATGCTTCTTCAGGCATGGTTTGATGGAAGGCTGTATCAAATACACCAACATTTTTTACACGAGGTAATATTTTCTTAAAGGCTTTAATCCCTGTTAAATTAGGACCTAAATGTAAAGGTGCTAAATCGATATTTTCTTCTAAATACTTAATTTTTTCATCGTCTAAAACAACAGATTCAGATATTTGATCGCCCCCATGAACAACCCTATGTCCAACGCCAGCAATTTCATCAAAATCTTTAATGATGTCATGTTCTTTTAATTTATTGACCAATAAATTAACCGCTTCCCCATGATTTGGAATGTCTAAAGTTTCTTCAATTTTTTCTCCGTCAACTTTGATCATAAAGACTGATTTACTCATGCCAATTCTTTCTACTATACCACTGGTGATTAATTTTTCACTTGGCATTTCAAGCAATTGAAATTTCAAGGAAGAACTACCAGCATTTACCGCCATTATTTTACTCATCGTTTATTATGTATGGATGACTCCATACAACTCCTTTCTATTTTTGTAATGAATGTAATTTTTTATTTATGAAATAACTTTATAAAAGATTTAACCATGACCCCTGTTGCGCCTTCTTTTTTATTACTTGCTGTTCCGGCTATGTCTAAGTGAATCCATGCTGTATCTTTATTAATGAACTCTTCAATAAATGCAGCTGCAATACTAGACCCTCCAAAGCGTCCACCTTTATTAGAAATGTCAGCAACTTGACTTTTTAACTCATCATGGAATACTTTAGAAACAGGCATTTGCCATATATCTTCTTTGGTGTCTTCAGTCACTTTTTTAAATTCATCAAAAAATGATTGATTGTTAGTGAATGCACCTGTGTAATATTGGGCCAAACTCACTAGAATAGCACCTGTCAAAGTGGCCACATCAATGATTCTCTTCGCACCAACTTCTTGAGCAAACCATACTGCGTCTGCCAAGGTTAATCTGCCCTCTGCATCCGTTGAAACTATTTCAATGGTTTTACCACTGGCTGCAGTTAAAACATCATCAGGTACAATTGCCCCATCACCAATACGGTTATCTGTTGCGGCAACTATAGACATGACAGAGGCATCTAAGCCTAGTTTAGCAATACCTTCAATGGCAGCAATAACTGCCGCAGATCCAGCCATGTCAACTTTCATACCAGGCATTGATTGAGGGGTTTTTAAAGAATATCCACCCGTATCATACATGACGCCTTTTCCGACAAGGGCTGTTGGTTGATCCTTATTGCCTTCTTTTTTATATTCAATGAAAATCAAATAAGGTTTATCACTGCTTCCCTTGTTAACACCAAGAAAAGCCCCCATATTCATCCCTTCAATTTCCTCTTTTTCAAAAACTTTTACAGTTACACCATCATATTTTTCTAAAGATTTTGCATAGTCCGCTAAATCTTTTGCCCTCATATAATTATAAGGGGTATTGACTAAATCTTTAGCTTTATTAATGCTTTCACCATAAACTTTACCTTCATTTATGATTGGTAAAATGTCTTCGTCAGCATAGAAATATACATTAGGATAATCATCTGATTTTTTTGACTTAAAGGTATCAATCTTATAAGTCTTCACAACTAATTTCTCGACTAATAGGGCCAGCTTAGAATGTTCATCATCAGCAAAGGTATTGGCTAAAACAATATAATCTTCTTTCAAATCAGATAATTTAGAAATAATTTTCTTAAAATTCTCTTCATCTTTTAATTTGTTTTTACCAATAATATGAAGGCGTTTAGCTTTCATTTTCCCCAAAGTATAAATGCTAGTAAACAATTCATCTTTAAATTGTTCTAATGCTTGATCAAACAAATCAAATAAAAGTTGCGTTTGTTTATTTTCATTAGCAACAATCACCAAATCTCTTGTTTCTTCTTTTAAATCAAACTTTTTCAGTATTTCAATCATACATTCACTCCCTTTATCTATTTTTAATGTTTATATCTATAAAATTTAGTTTTCTTAAACCACTCGTTTAATTGACCAATCACATGATTCAATGCTTGCACGTCTTTAAAACCAGGAATTTCAACCATCATAAAACTGTCTGGCTGGATGAACTTATCGCCTTTATTTTGTAAAACTATAATGGTTTTTTCTTGAGTCTTAAATATTTCTTTAGGCAATATCATCATTCCAAACATATACCAACTTTTATTAATTTCTTTAATAAACTCTTTAATATTCAAAGCTTCAAAAAACATATTATCAACCATAAAAATAAAGTAACCATTGGCTTTAATATTTTGGGTTTGGTGATTAATAATCTTATAAACTTCAGATTGTTGTACAGCACTAAAATCTGAAACAATCACATCCGCCCCAATATTGATAGATGTTAAAGTGTCCTGGAAAAAGATATTGTTTCCATAACCCAACATCCCAAACAAGGCTTGTGATAATTCATAACTCATACCGAAATTATCAACACCAATTAATTCTACGTCTTCTTCAATTTGATTGGCTATAGCAGCCAATAGATTTCCAGTACCAATTAATGGATCATAAATTTTTATAGCATTGACATCATATAATTTTTGAATTAAATAACTCATCAACATACCAATGCTTTCAGGTGTCATCATTTGATTAGATATGTTTTCGTGTTTTAGACCTTTCAGAACAGCATATTGAAACGCCTTTCTAATTTCTTCTTTTTGAAATTCTATATCAGAAATAGATGATATTTTTTCTTTTAAAAGATCATTTAATTCTTCATCTTCAGTTTCAACAGAATTTGCTAAAATATTTTCACAGGTCCTAACCAAACCTTTTAAATAAGGCATTTTCAAATTTTCGTAAAATAGGATAGCTGATTCATCCAATACATCATATAATTTTTCTATATTTTCTTCTTTAAACATCTATATCACCATTTAATTATTTTATCATATAATACACATTATAACAATATTTTAGATGATAAGGAAGTAATTAGTGAATAAATATTCATGTTTGTTGTTATCATTTACTTATAACATTAAAAAGATGGTATTTCAAAATAAAATACCACCTTATTAAATTAATCTAAATTTATCTTTCACCCTTATCAAAAATTTGACCAGCAGCTTTTGGCGCTCGAGAATTTTTGGACGTTAAAACCAATACCACAATTGTGATTAGATAAGGCAACATACTAATAATACCTTCTGGAATCTCTAAGTTATCAAGTGCTGGGAAAAATGATATCCCATCAGATAAGGTTAATAATCCAGCAAATAAGAAAGCAGCACCAACAATTTTAAATGGTTGCCAGTTACCAAAGATCATAACTGCAATGGCTAAGAAACCATAACCTACAACTGAAGCGTTAAATTCAATTGTAAAACCAATAACAAATATAAAACCACTGGCACCAGCAATTGCGCCTGAGATTAATACGCCTAAATATCTAATTTTATAAATATTAACACCTGCTGCATCAGCTGCATGAGGATTTTCCCCACAAGCTCTTAATCTAAGTCCAAATTTAGTCTTGTATATGACAATATAAGTCACAAAAATAACCAAAACACCTATATAGAAGCCTGGATATATACCCTGAAAGAATAGTTCACCAAAGAAAGGGATTTTTGATAA
Source organism: Candidatus Izemoplasmatales bacterium (assembly GCA_046542225.1). Classification (GTDB taxonomy): domain Bacteria; phylum Bacillota_I; class Bacilli_A; order Izemoplasmatales; family Hujiaoplasmataceae; genus Hujiaoplasma. The sequence goes on from JBKHBS010000024.1 coordinate 15,089, forward strand.
CAATGGCACTTCTTCAATTAAATATAGACTTCTTGACACGGGAAGTTTATCTGTACCAGCAGATTCACCTAAAGCAAGTGACATGGTTAAGAACAAAGCAAGGGCTGGTGTTAAAGTATTAATGGCTGTAGCAGAAATAATTTGGTCAGCATTCATTTTAATGGAAGCAACAGCATGTAAATATGAGGTTATGATACCAGCTATAATGGCCATTAACATTCCCAATAGATAAACATTCACACCACCAATCGCTTCAACAAATTCAGTTGCATTTGCATATTCAGGTGTGAATTTTCCGTTGATAAATAAAATACCGACAAAAGCACCAATAATCATGATACCTTCCATGGCAATATTTACAACCCCACTTCGTTCACTAAACAAAGCGCCTAGAGCTGTCATTATTAGTGGAATTGCAAAGAAAAGCACTAAGGAAAAATAATCATAGAAACTATCCATTGATTTCACCTTCCTTTGTCACAGATTCATCATCAATTCTATTTGCTTCCTTGGTTTCTTCTTCAAGTTGTTTGCGTCTTTCTCTTCTCTTGTTAACGATATAGCCAAGATAAGCTGAGATGGCAATCATATAAATAATGACCGAAATGACAATATTGGTAATTTCTTTATTAAAACCAAATAATTGCATTTGTGAAGCACCTTCTTTAATATATGAAATTAAAGTTCCAGAGAAAATAATGGCTAAAGGATTACTTTGTCCAATTAATGCAATGGATATACCTTCAAAACCAATAGGATTAATGACTTCTATCGGTCTAAAATAAGAAGGTTTAATTGGCAAGTAATGCAAGGCAGCTGCTAATCCAGCCAACCCACCAGCAATTATCATCGATACTGCAACACTTCGTTTATAATTTATCCCTGAATATTTAGAAGCTTCTTTTGAATGTCCAACAGCTTTCAGTTGGTAACCTAAAGTTGTTTTTTCTAAAATAAACCAAATTAACACAGCGACTAAAATTGCAATTATAATAGAAATATCAATGTTAGAACCAGGGAATAACTTATCTAAACCTAAAACAGGTGTATGTGCTGTAGGAAAATTTGTATTAATGGCAGTCAAACCTTGGTCGTATACCTTTGGATAAGTCACCATCATGACAGTAAGATACATGGCAATATAGTTCATCATGATTGTTGTAATAACTTCGTTCACATTATAAATGGCTTTTAATATACCTGGAATGAAGCCCCAAAAAGCACCGGCAATAATTCCAGCTAAAGCAGCCACTATAAAATGTAATCCCACAGGTAAGGTTAATAAATTAGCCGCATATAAGGCTGCAGCACCACCGACCATAAACTGTCCTGATGCACCAATATTGAATAAGCCAGTTTTAAAAGCAAAGCCAACGGATAAACCAACCAATATTAAAGGTGCAGCTTTAAACAATACATTCCCAAAATTTTTAAGATCTTTTGCACCACCACCAAGCAATCTTTCTAAACCATCTATTGCAGTTGCAAACGACCACTCTTGAGTGAAGGGATTTTTTGCAACAAATACCATCACAATAAACCCTACCAAAAGACCAACGAATATAGCAGCAAAAGAATTTAATACTTTAGGATTTAAGATATATTTTGTCATCTTTTTATATACTTTTTTATATGGGAAGTTCACAAAGAATTCTTTGGTTTTTTTCCACAAATCATTAAAGAATTGCTTAACTTTCTCCATCTTTGCTACCTCCTTTTAGTTTTTGTTTTTTCGAACCTGACATGTATAAGCCAATTTCCTCAACATTGGTTTTCTTAGGATCTAATTCTGCCATGATTTCGCCTTCATACATCACTAAAATTCGATCTGCAATATTCATAACCTCATCTAATTCCAATGAGATGACCAATATAGCATTACCTCTATCACGTTCTTCAACAATGGTTTGATGTACATATTCAATGGCGCCCACATCTAAACCTCTGGTTGGTTGAGCAGCAACTAAAAAATTATGATTCCTAGCAGTTTCTCTAGCAATAATCGCCTTTTGTTGATTACCCCCAGACATACTTCTAGCTTTAGACTTTGCCCCTAAACTAGACCGAACATCATATTTTTCAATCAATTCTTCTGCATAATTATAAATATTTTCAAAATTTAAAATATGATGATTTTGAAACTGAGGTTTATAATAGATGTTTGATATAAAGTTTTCTGCTAAGTTATAATTCAATATCAACCCATGTTTTTGTCTATCTTCAGGAATATGAGACATACCCGTCTCAAACCTATCCCTAATACTAGAACTTGTAATGTCTTTATCATTGAGGAGGATTTGAGATTCTTCATTTGTCACCAAACTTAATCCAGTGATTAAATTTACGAGTTCAGTTTGTCCATTGCCTTCAATACCAGCAATACAAACAATCTCACCTTTTCTAACATCAAAATTAATATTCTTAAGAAGTTTTTTTGTTTTATCTTTATTATAGTAATTTAAATTTTTGACTGATAAAACACTTTCTTTAGGTTTAGAAGTCTCTTTTATAACCGAAAAATCAACATCTCTTCCCACCATTAATTTGGCAAGTTCATTAACAGATGTCTTATTAACTTTTACAGTATCCACATGTTTTCCTTTTCGCAAAATAGTACAATTCTCTGCAACAGCTTTAATTTCATTTAATTTATGGGTAATAATAATGATTGATTTTCCTTCTTTTGCAAATTCTCTAATAATTTCAAAAAGGCTATCAATTTCTTGTGGGGTAAGGACAGCAGTAGGTTCATCAAAAATTAAAATTTCAGCATCTCTATAAAGCATTTTTAAAATCTCAACTCTTTGTTGAGCACCGACAGATATATCTTTAATCAATGCATTTAAATCAACCTTCAAACTATAACGGTCAATTAATTTTTGAATCTTCTTTCTTGGTGTTTCTAGGTCTAGATATCCTTTTTTCTTATCTTCCAAACCAAGCACAATATTTTCTAGTACTGTAAATATTTCAACCAATTTAAAATGCTGATGAACCATTCCAATATTTAATTCATTCGCATCATTAGGACTATCGATATTGACAACTTCACCATTTATTTTAATGGTTCCATGATCAGCTTTATATAAGCCAAATAAAATAGACATTAAAGTCGATTTTCCAGCACCATTTTCGCCGAGAATAGCGTGAATTTCGCCTTTTTTAACTTTTAAGTCAATATTATCGTTCGCTACAAGAGGACCAAACTTTTTTGTTATATTTAACATTTCTATAGCATAATCCATAAAACTCCTCCTATTTTAATAAAACAAGAGAGATGACTTGCATCCCTCTTGTTTTAATTTAAATCAACTATTCTGATTCTGACATAGTTTCTTCAACTAATGCAGCCACATCTGGGTTACCAGCATGTGCTTCTAAGAAGGTTTCTAATTCTTCTTCAGTCGTTGGAACAACAATTGATCCATCTTCGATTAAAGCAAAAATTGTTTCATAATCTTCTTCAGTGAAGTTTTCCCATTTGAAAGAATCACCTAAAGGTAATCCAACAGCGTCTTCTTGTGCACCTTTAACCAATGTTTCTCCACCGTTGCCTTCACCATCAATGATAATGGCAGTTAATTCTTGTTGAACAGCAACAGCCAAACGTTTAACAGCTGAAGAAATAACAGTTTCAGAATCTCCAGCTTGGTCAACGTCAACACCGATAACTGTCGCGTCAGTTGCAGATTCAGCAGCAGCCATTACAGATTGTCCAGCACCACCAGCAGCAGCAAAGATAATCTCTGTACCAGAACTATACCATCCACTTGCAGTTGTAATGTGTGCAGGACTAGCATCAAAGTCTCCTAAATAAGTATATCTATTAGCTGGGAAAGAAATTGTATTATCTAGTTGTTCAGCAGCATAAAATGCGCCAGCAACATAACCAATACCAAATCTTTGAACAGCAGGAACTTCCATACCACCCATAAATCCTAAATCAGTAAATCCATCAGCAACTGCAGCATAACCAGCTAAGAAACCAGCTTGTTCCTCTTTAAATAAAATGTTGGTTGTGTTGTCAGCTGTTTCATAAGTTGTATAGTCTCCAGCATGTGGTTGACCATCAATTAAGATGAATTTTACATCTGGATATTCAAACTGTTTGTTGTAAATAGCAGTTTCGAATAAGAAACCAGGTGTAACAATAACATTAGCCCCATTATCAACAACTAAGTCAATAGCAGCTTCATATTCAGCTTGTGTACCTTCATTTGGTCTAAAATACATAGCTGGAATGTTATTTTCATCTGCAAATTCTTGAACACCTTCCCATGTTCCTTGGTTAAATGATTTGTCGGTAATTGTACCAACATCTGTAATCATTACTATATTCCAATCTTTTTCTTCTTCTGTAGTTTCAGTACCATTATCTTGTGTAGTTTCAGTACCACCACAAGCAGCAAATCCAAATACAACAAAAGCTAAAACAAAAATACCTAATACTTTTTTCATTTATTTCTCTCCTCCTTGATTTTATATCTATTTTTATTCTAACACAAAGACATATTTCTAGCAATTGATAAATTATATTTATTATCTCTATTTTAAAGGCTTTACTCAAATTTAATCATAAATGTAAAAATGCAATTTATCTGATAGATAATTAACTTAATTTGTATCGTCTTCTCCCCAAATTAAATCAACATATTCAGGGTTATCAATAAATGGATTTCTATTGCCTTGATAATCATAGATAACATTGTTTCTATTTAATTCAAAATCATCAACCGGATCTTGTATATGCCA
>JBKHBS010000007.1:0-59445 GCA_046542225.1 Candidatus Izemoplasmatales bacterium
AAACAAGGACAATTATTTGTCCTTGTTTTTCTTATCTTCATACATCCGCTGATCTGCAATGTTTAATAGTGTATCTAAATCAATACCTTCTTCAGGGAATTCCGCAAAACCAATACTGACCCCAAGAAAGGTTTCTTTATGACGAAAATGTTTTTGTATATTCTTTTTAATGTCTACTGTTGATTTATAACTTTTGCGTGTTATGACAATAAATTCATCACCAGAGATTCTGTAAATACCTAAGGGGACCTCAAAGGTCTTTTGCAAGACTTGAGAAAAGTGTATTAAATAATCATCGCCTATAACATGACCATTTCGATCATTTACTTCTTTAAAATTATTTAAATCCATATAATATAAGGTGCACTGTCCTTCTTGATAAGATATTTCTTTAAAGTCTTTATAAAGGGCCATCCTATTTTTTAATTTTGTAAGTTGATCAATGTAAACCAAATCTTTTAATGTCTTATTTGAACTTAAAGTACTAATAATTCGATATATAAAATAATATGAAGCCATAATCATTAAGACCATAGAAATATAAAAGATAAATAAAGGATACAAGTCTTTAAACTCAATTAAAAATCTAGAAACATAGATCAATATAAAGTTGAGTAAAGGAACGAAAACAGCGGTTTTAAATAAAAGGTAATCCAAGGATGATAAGACTTTTTTTAGTGTTTGTCTAATATAATAAATAATAACCGGTGTTGATATAATAAATATAGCTATTTGGGTCCATAAAAAGGCGAATATATCATGCTTTCCATTGGTAATTATGAAATAATGATATACCAAACCGTTGACTAATAATGTGTGTGAAAAAGAGAATGCCATGATGATAATCAAGGTTTGAACCTTATTCTTATACAAATACATAAATACTGGCAAGAATGTCCAAGAGAAAAGAATCACAATAATGTTTGGAATTGATTCTGCAAAGACAAGAGGTAAGATGTATCGAAATAGGGTAATCATAATTAATGTATAAAGAAAAATGATAGAATAAGTTTTAAAACGGTAGAATTTTCTTTCTGCAACATATTCAGTTGTAATGATATTGATCAATAATACCAAAAGATAAGTTAAAAGTTGTACCATATGTTCACCTCGCTTATCATTATTATACTACTAAAATGAATTGAAATGTATTTGATAATAAAAAAAAGCACAAATAATTGTGCTTAAATTTCTTTTAAAGGATCGATATTATAGTCTAAAACTTTTATGTCTTCCTTATATTCTAGGATGTTCACTGAGCAATTAGTAAGGAAAGTATCATAATCAAATTCATCAATATTTTGAATCAATATGGCCTTAATCACATGTGAATGGGCAACCATTAATACCTTTTGATGTTTTTTTGTATTAAAAAACTGGTCAAAAAAAGATTTAACGCGTTTTTCAATTTGATCATCTCTTTCCATGCCAGGAATTAAACCTTCATGGACAGCTTTAAAATAACCTTCTTCAATATTTTTGCCATCATAATCGCCAAAATCTCTTTCGATTAAACCTGGTTCTATATAGGTTTTCATCTCTAAACCTAGGGTGTCTTTAATGATTTCAGTTGTTTCTATGGCCCTATTTAAAGGTGAAGAAACACAATAATCAAAGTCAATCTTTAACTTCTTTAAATATTCACCGGTTTTTCTCGCCTGGTATCGACCAGTTTCATTCAGTGGATTGTCCGCTCGACCTTGAATAATAGCATTTTTATTAGCATCTGTTTGTCCATGTCTTATTAAATATACTTTCATTTTATCACCCTCATCATTATACTGGTTTTCACAAATAAATCAAAGGATAAAGACTGTAATTAATTTACTAATGACAATTAATATTGTATAATGTTATGTGTTATCGAGATAAAGAAGAAGAGGTGATTGTTATGAGAATGGTCGATATTATAGAGAAAAAACGTGAGGGACTTGAATTAACAGAAAAAGAGATTCAGTATGTGATTGAAGGTTACACCAACAATCAAATTCCTGATTATCAAGTGTCAGCTTTACTCATGGCCATATATTTTAAGGGCATGACAAATGATGAAGCTGCTTTTTTAACCAAAGCAATGTTATATAGTGGTGATAGAATTGATTTATCTAAAATTGATGGTGTCAAGGTTGACAAACATTCTACAGGTGGTGTGGGTGATAAAACTACACTTGTCTTAGGACCCCTTGTTGCATCTATGGGTGCTAAGTTAGCCAAGTTATCCGGAAGAGGTTTGGGACATACTGGTGGAACTTTAGATAAGTTAGAATCTATTGAGGGTTTTAATATTTCTTTGTCTGAAGAAGATTTTATCAAACAAGTTAATGAAATTAACATCGCGGTTGCGGGTCAAACAAAAAAACTTGTACCAGCTGATAAGTTACTTTATGCCTTAAGGGATGTGACTGCAACTGTACCATCAATTCCTTTAATCGCATCAAGTATTATGTCTAAAAAATTAGCCAGTGGTGCTGATATCATTAGTTTGGACGTGAAAATTGGTCATGGAGCTTTCATGAAAACCATCGAAGATGCAAGAGAATTATCTAAGATTATGGTATCCATTGGTGAGTCTTTGGGAAAAAAAGTCAATGCTTTTATTACCAGTATGGACCAACCATTAGGTTATGCTGTAGGTAATCGCTTAGAAGTTAAAGAAGTGATTGATACTTTAGAAGGCCACGGGCCAAGTGATTTAGAAGAATTATGCGTTGAAATTGCTGCTTATATGGCTAAAGACGCTAATATCGTTGATAGTGTTGAATCTGGGAAAAAACTTGCACTTGAACATTTAAACAATGGTAAAGCACTTGCTAAATTTTACGAGTTTATTGAAGCCCAGGGCGGACATATTGATGATTTAGAAAGTTTCATTCAAGTTGAAGAAATTTATGAGTATAAAGCAAAATCATCAGGTTATATCCAAACCATTAAAGCCTTAAATATTGGTTTGGCATCGATGAAAATTGGTGGTGGCAGGGAAACCAAAGATGATGATATAGATCCTTCAGTTGGAATCGTTTTAAACAAAAAAATTGGCGATAAAGTTAACAAAGGCGATCTATTGGCCAAAGTCTATCTAAATTCCAAGTTGACTGATGATGTCTTAGAAGATTTAAATGAAGCTTTTACCATAACAGATCAACTTCAAGAGAAAAAACCAATTATTAAAGAAATTATTCATTAATAAGGATTTTCAAGATTTAAACCATCGACTTATGGATGATTTATGTTATAATATTATTTACAAGGGGAGCTTAGTAAACTAGGCTGAGAGTATAACTGTTAGTTATAGACCTTACCTGATCTGGGTAATGCCAGCGTAGGATAAATTCCGAACGATAGGTCCCTTTTTATATGGGGCCTTTTTATATGATTGGCCTCAAAAAAGAAGGAGGAGAAAGAAATGAAGAAAGATGTAAGAGTATTTGCAGAAATAGCAATTTTAGTGGGGGTCGCTGTGGTATTTGACATTGTCTTTGGTATTTTATCACAAGGCATATTTCCATGGGGTGGATCAATTTCACCAGCCATGTTACCTATATTTTTAATTGCTTATAGGCGCGGTGTAAAAGCAGGTTTATTTGCTGGTTTTATCTTCGCGGTGATTCAATTGATGATTACAGGTATGATTTCAAGTGGTGTTATTGCTGCCATTCCTGAATCACAATACATTGGACCAAATTGGTTGAAATTGTTAATGGTATATCTATTAGACTATATCATTCCATTCACATTACTTGGTCTGGCTGGAATCTTTAAAAATACTTTAACAAAACTAAAACCATTTATTTTAGGTATGGTTTTAGGATCATTCATCCGATATATCTCACATGGTATTTCAGGTGTTTTGATTTGGGGATCTTATACAGAATGGTTCAATGAAGAGTTTGGCACAAATTTAAGTCCATTCCTTTATTCATTCGTCGCTTATAATTTACCTTACATGGCTGCGTCATTATTATTCTGTATTCTTGTAGGATACGTATTATTTAAACGTGACTTAGTCAGAATGAATTTAGAACTAGAAAACTAAGAGAGAATTTTTCTCTCTTTTTTTTATTAATTTTTTAGCACTCAAAACTTGACTGTGCTAATATAAATGATATAATGTTATTGATAAAAACATTTTTAGGAGGCAAATATGAGTAAAAAAACAATTGAATTTAAAACAGAATCTAAAAAACTATTAGACTTAATGGTGAACTCAATTTATACCAACAAAGAGATTTTCTTGAGAGAACTTATATCAAACGCATCAGATGCCATTGATAAGTATCATTTTAAGAGTTTAACTGAAGATGATTTAGAACATCGAAATGATTATGAAATTCACATAGACATTGATAAGAAACATCGTAAACTGACTATTAGTGATAATGGTATTGGTATGACCTATGAAGAATTAATTGATAATATTGGAACCATCGCAAAGAGTGGAACCCTCGATTTCTTGAAAAACATGAAAGGCAAGGACTTAAAGAATACTGATTTAATTGGTCAGTTTGGTGTTGGTTTTTATTCAGCTTTTATGGTCAGTGATCAAGTTGATGTTGTGACCAAGTCACCATACAGTGATAAAGCTTATCATTGGGTATCAAAAGGAGAAGAAGGCTTCACTATTGAAGAAACAGAAAAAGATGAAGTCGGCACAGAAATTACTTTAAAAATTAGAAAAAATCATGATGATGAAAATTATGATGAGTTCCTTGAGGAAGATAAAATCACTGAACTCGTCAAAAAATATTCTAATTATGTCCGTTATCCAATCACCATGGAAAAAGAAAAAGAAGTCCCTAAGTTAGATGATGAAGGTAATGAGATAGAAGATGAATACGAAAAAGTAGTTGAAAAAGAAACTCTAAACCAAATGACACCTATTTGGGAAAAGAACAAATCTCAAGTATCTGATGAAGAATTGAATGATTTCTATAAGTCTCAATACTATGATTTTAATGATCCTTTATTAAACATATGGACCAATGTTGAAGGTAAATTAACCTATAAGTCAATCATCTTTATACCAAGCAAAGCACCACAAAATCTTTATTCAGAAAAATATGAAAAAGGTTTAGAATTGTATGCTAAAGGTGTCTTTGTTATGGAAAAATGTAAAGAACTAGTCCCTGATTACTTAAGATTTATTAAAGGACTTGTCGTATCACCAGACTTAAATTTAAATATTTCGCGTGAAATATTACAAAAAAATACACAGCTAAACAAGATTCAAAAGAATTTAGAAAAGAAAATTGTTAAGAGATTAGAAAAACTATTGGAAAATGAAAGAGATGAATACGTTAAATTCTGGAAAGAATTTGGCGTGAACATCAAATATGGTATTTATGATAACTTTGGCATCAATAAAGACTTATTAAAGGATTTAATTCTTTTTGAATCTGTAAATGAAGATGAGTACATCACCCTAAAAGAGTATGTTGAAAAAATGCCAAAAGATCAAAAAGATATCTATTACGGTTCAGCTGCTTCAAAAACAGCCATTAAAGCATCGCCTCAAATGGACAGATTAAAGTCTAAAGGTTATGATGTTTTAGTTTTAACAGATGAAATTGATGAATTTATGATTTCTATTCTTAATGAATATGACAAGCACAAATTTAAATCAATCAACCAAGGTGATTTAGATTTAGTTGATGATAAAGAAAAAGAATCAATTAAAAACTTAGAAACTGAAAATAAAGACCTATTGGCCAAAATTAAAGAATCTCTTAAAGGTCAAGTTGATGATGTCAAATTGTCAACGAGACTAACTGATTCTCCAGTTTGTTTAGTCAGTGGTGAAGGCGTTTCATTTGAAATGGAAAAAGTGATGGACCAATTACCAGGTGATAAAAAAGGCTATCAAAAAGCCAAAAAGATATTAGAAATTAATCCTCAACATGAATTATTTAAAGCCATCAATGATTTATATGAATCTCATTCAGAAGATCTTGATGATTATGCAAGCGTCTTATACAATCAAGCTTTACTGATTGAGGGATTAAAGATTAATGATCCAGTAGAATTTTCAAATAAGATGGTTAAAATATTGGTAAAAGCCGCTAAAAAAGGAGAGTAAAGTGAATAAGACCCTTAAAACAATTGAAGAAGAACTCAATTGGTTGATTAAAGACTATAAAGCAACAACGGATTATAAACCTAGTAAATTGATTGATACGCTTAATTATAATATTGTATATGATAAAAAAAATATTAAATTAACCTTTCAGTTTTTATTAATGACTAAAGAAGAAAGCTTAACATTAACAATCATATATGCTATTCGTGACAATCAAAAAGACTACCATGTTGTTGAATATCCCTTATCAAAAATTCGCACAGACTTAGTCTTGCCGATGATTAATGATTACGATTATCAACGCTTATTTGATGTCATGGACTTTGAAGTTGTTGATGGTCAAATCAAATCAACCGTTTCTCAATTAACACAAGGGCTTACCTTTACAGAAGTCATCCGAAGAAATATCAAAGAAATGATTAAATACGGAAGAGACTTAAGAAAAGCGATGCTAAATAAACAATAAGCGATGAATTTCATCGCTTATTTTTTTTTAATGAAGAATGGTCTCAATTATGACACCAAAATGCTTAAGATTACTAAATATTAAATATATATTTTTATTTTTAACTAAAATAAACAAATTATTTAAATGAATGACCAATGTAAGCGATATTATATTTACATTATATTGAAAAATAAAAATAATTCATATATAATGAAAAAAAATTAGTCTTAGGAAGGGATAATTATGGTTTATACAAAGGAAGGGATTTTAAAAAATGCTGAACAAGAAAATGTTAGGTATATACGTTTGATGTTCAGTGATATTATTGGGACAATTAAGTCTGTTGAAATACCTATTGGACAACTTGAAACAGCATTAGATGGGGAGATTATGTTTGATGGTTCTTCAATTGAAGGTTTTGTAAGGATTATGGAAGCAGATATGTTTCTTGTGCCTGATTTAAGAACTTGGTTGATATTAAGTTGGGAAGAAACGAAATACGGAAAAGTTGCTAGACTTATTTGTGATGTTTACACGCCTGAAGGTGAGCCATCAAAAGCAGATCCTCGATCAAATTTAAAGAAAACGATAAAGGAAATGGAAAAATTAGGGTTTTCTACATTAAAAATTGGCTTTGAACCTGAATTTTTCTTATTTAAACTTGACGAAAACAACAATATTCTTATGGATATGGCAGATCATGGTGGTTATTTTGATTTATCACCCATTGATGGTGCAGAAGATTGTAGAAGAGATATTGTTCTTGAGTTGGAACGTATTGGTTTTAAAATAGAAGCTTCTCATCATGAGGTTGCTCCTGGCCAAAATGAAATTAATTTTGAATTTGCTGATGTTGTTGAAGCATGTGATAACTTACAAACTTTTAAATTAGTTGTTAAAAACATTGCAAGAAGACATCGTCTACATGCAACTTTCATGCCAAAACCCCTTGCTTCTGTGAATGGTTCTGGCATGCATACAAATTGTTCACTGGCAGATAAAGACGGCAACAACGTCTTTTATGATCCAAATGATAAGATGGGATTATCTAAAGTTGCTAGACAATGGATTACAGGAATCTTACGTCATTCCAAGTCTTTTTGTGCCATTACCAACCCAACAGTAAACTCATACAAAAGACTCGTACCTGGTTATGAAGCACCATGTTATGTTTCTTGGTCTGAGCAAAACCGTTCAGTTATGATTAGGATACCTGCATCAAGAGGCAGGGCAACACGAGCAGAAATCAGATCGGTTGATACATCAGCCAATCCTTACTTAGCCATGTCTGTTATACTTGCATCTGGCTTAGAGGCCATCGAAAAAGATTATCCGCTTGTTGAACCAATCAATGAAAATTTATTTGAATTAACCCCTGTACAAAGAATGTCTATGGGTGTTGAAAGTTTACCTGATAACTTAAAAGAAGCCATTGATAATTTTAAGAAAGATCCTTTAATGGAAGCTGTCCTTGGCAAACATATCTTTCAAAAATTCATTGATTATAAAAACAAAGAATGGGATGACTTTAGAACCACAGTCACTGAATGGGAATTAAAAAAATATATTAATACTATATAAAAAAAAGACGTTTAGGCGTCTTTTACTTTATATAATGTTCATCAATGATTTTCAAATAGTCTACTGGCTTACGATAACCCTCAGTAATTTCATAACCATTGTTTTCAATTTCTTTTAATGTGATTGATTTCCTAGATTCTTTACTTCTTTGATAATATTTAATGACATGATTTGCATCTAAGAAGAAGATACGGTCTAGACTTGAAAAATAAATAATGATAAAAGCAATGCCACCATGGTTTAAGCATTGTTCAAGATGAATGACCTGATGTTCATGAATATTTTTTATTGGGAAGGATGTTTTATTTTTGGTTTCTTTGGCTTCAAAATCAACATATCTCCCCTTGTAAATACCATTATAGTCTGTTGTTGAAGGTAATTTATAATAGGCTTCAACGATTTTTGCGGCAGAGCGTTGTTTATAGTCAACTTTGACAATTTGTATGGGAATAGGCTTTTTATGAATCACAGCAATGTTATTATTCAAGTAAAATTCATTGGTTTGATTAATCATATTCTCAAAATTCATCCCACGATTGGCTGTTGATACTACTTTTCTATCACGATGTTTTTTATTATTAGGATAGTTTATCATTGTCATCACCCAACTTATTTTATCATAGTCATTGATGAATGATAAGGATTACTTTTAGATTCATAAACATAACCTTTTAAAAATTAAGGAATATGTTGTATAATAAGTATGATATTTTTTTTAGAAAGAGCGGTAAATATGAGTAAAATAAGATTTTTTGCCTTAGGTGGCTTAGGTGATACAGGGAAAAACCTATACGTATTAGAAATTAACAGTAAATTAATCATTTTAGATAGTGGATTGCAACATCCTTCAGGGGATTTATTAGGCGTCGATGCCTTAGTACCTGATATTTCCTATCTAGAATCAAGAAAAAACGATATCGTGGGTATCTTTTTATCACATGCACATGATAAAAACATTGGTGCTTTACCTTTATTATTACAAACATTCAAAAAACCTATCTATGGTACTGATTATACCTTAGAGATGGCCAAGGATTTGTTAAAAGAATATGACATGGATCCTGAAAAGTATGTTTTTAAAACTGTGGATTACAAAAATCCCCTGAAATTCAAAGATTTCAAGGTTGAATATGTACAAACAACACATTCTGTACCTTTAAGTGCTGCAATCGTTATTTATACCAAAGATGGCGCAATCGTTTATGCCACAGATTATACCTTTGATCAAAATGTTAATGAATTTTTTAAAACTGATTTTCAAAAACTCGCCAGGATTGCGGATGATGGGGTTCTTGCATTCTTAGGTGAATCTGGTGGAGCTTTAAACTTTGGTCACTCAAGTACAGATGGAAATTTAAAGAGAACCATTAAAAGAACATTCAAAAGGGCCAAACATAGAATCATTGTCAATATGTATTCAACGGAATTATCAACCATTCAAACGGTTGTCAATGAAGCCATCAAAGCCAATAAGAAATTAGCCATTATTGGTCGCAAAGCACAAAGATTGGTCTTTATAGCTGAGCAAATGGGTTATATTAAAATTCCAGAAGAAAGTTTGGTCAACTTGAAATTCATAGACAATAACAATAAAAATGAGTTTGATGATGTGGTCTTTTTAGTCACTGGTGAAAGACATGAACCATTCTTTATGTTACAAAGAATGGCCAAAGCTTATGATCGATTGGTCCATTTGATAGAATCGGATACAATTTTAGCCATGGCACCTCCAGTGATTGGTACAGAAAAAATAGCCGCTAAAACTTTTAACATCATTTCTGAAATTGGTTGTGATGTGGTCAAAGTTGATAAAGATTATTTATCTCAGTTCCACGCAGCCAGTGAAGATATAAAACTCATGTATTCCTTGTTAAAACCTAAATACATCATTCCTATTAATGGAGATTATCGCATGTTACAAGCACAAGCATCTATTGCTAAAGAATATGGCTATAAAGAAGAAAATATTTTGGTTTTAGACAATGGTGAAGTCATTACATTTAGCCAAGGTCAAATTGAAAAACATCATGATATGGTGGAAAATGGTACTGTGATGATTGATGGTAATTTTGAAACAGATTTAAATTCAATTGTTTTAAAAGAAAGAGAATTACTATCTCAAGATGGTTTCTTAATTGTCACTGCTAATGTTGATGCTAAAGAAAAAGTCATGTTAAACAAACCAGAAGTGGTATCTCGTGGTTATTTATTTATGAAAGACAATGAAGAGATTATCAAACAAATTGAAATCATTTATGAATTAGAAACAAAAAAACAATTTGCCAAAGGAAAAATTGATTGGAAAAACTATAAGGATAATTTAAGACATCAAATCCAACGATACTTACTTCAGACAACCAAAAGAAAGCCGATTATCATTCCCGTGATTATTGATACTTCAAAGGACCATGAGTGCCGAATTATATAAGTTTTAAAGATGACTGAGGTCATCTTTTTTTCTTTAAAATTCCTAAAAATCCATAGTAAACCATGATATAATTAAAAAAAGAGGTGGATTATGTATCATAAAATAACTGAACATATATATTTAATCTCAAAGGAAAATACGAATAACATCATTCATTGTAATGCCTATTTAATCGTCGATGAAAAAGAAGCCATACTTTTTGAGCCGGGGAACATGGCTGATTTTGATATTGTTTTTAATGATATCAAGGCAATCATTGATCCTAGTCTCATTAAATATGTTGTTATAAGTCATCCTGATCCAGATATAACATCGTCCTTACCTCTTTTTGAAGATGCGTTAGGTGATTTTCAAATCGTGACTGAATGGCGGACTCAAGAAATCATCGCTTTTTACAATTTAAAATTAAAATATTACTTAATAAAAGAAAATAACCATGAACTCAAACTAAAGTCGGGAAGAACCTTGAGATTTATTCCGACACCTTTTGCCCATTATTCGGGTTCATTTATCACTTATGATTTAAGATCTGAAATTTTATTTTCTGGAGATTTATTTGGGGCAGTGACTAAAGAGTGGTCTTTGTTTGCAGGTGACTCATATCTTGAAGCCATGGCTATATATCATGAAAATTATATGCCAAGTAGTGATTTTATTAGACCAATCATGAAAATGTTATTAGATTATAAAATTAAGTTTATCTTACCCCAACATGGCTCAGTGATTAAAGATGACCTTGTATCAAAGACTACTTTATACTTATACCATTTAGATTTTTACAATACACCAAGACAATTTGACAATCAAACTCATTCACAAGAAGAAGTTGATTACATATCAAGACTTGTTCAAGTCATTATACGTTTAAATCAAGTTTTTCCAAGTGAAGACATTAAAGAAACATTTGATGGTTCACCAATCACCATTAACTTTGAACCTGTGACCATAAAAACTACCATTAGTGGCTATAAAATATGGCACATGTTTTTTGACATTATTTATGCTAAAAGAGGCGACCGTTGGTTAAATGCCATTGAAAGCTTAGTCAATCGTATATCAGAAACATACCATATCGATAAGCCCAATATTTATGATTTAAGACTAAGAAAATTAAAAGAACAAAATAAAGAAATGACCACAAAATATTCAGATTTAGAAACATCGCTTAGACAAACAGCTGAAGCATTTAGTCAAACTAAAGATTTACTTGTAAGGTGTCCCATTACAGGATTATACAATAAGGATATGGCCATTCAATACATAAAAGATAATTATGATGATTTAATCAATACAGGATATTTAATGAATATCGATATTGACCAAATTGTTCATATCAATCACGAGTATTCGAATAAAGTTGGTGATGATATGATTAATGTTTTAAAATATGTCATAAACAATAATTTAAAAGATGATGAGTTATTGTTTAAGGGTAAAGGCTCAAGTTTGATTTTATTAAAACAAAAATCAAATAAGAATCAAATAAAGAAACGGGCTGAAGACATTCGCAACACAATCAGTAAAAGCGACCAGTTTATTGAAAAAGTTACTGTGAGTATCGGCATTATTGAACTAAAACCAAATGAAATGGTTACACTGACTCAACAAATTAATGAATGGATACACTTGTTAGAATCTCGATTAGAGTTTGCCAAATCCCAAGGTCAAGGTCAAATCGTTTTTGAAGAACAAAAAGAACTCATTTATTATCGGAATAGTGTTTTATTGGTCGATGAAGAACAAATTAACATCAATTTAATCACAAAGTATTTTCAGGAACAAAGCTTTAAGGTGATTCATGCAGTTAACCCAATGATGGCTCTAGAAATACTTGACAAACAAAAAGTTGATTTAATCATTTCAGAAATTAACCTTTCTAAGCTTGATGGCTTTTCTTTGAAGAAATCATTAAATGAAAAACCATATTTTGCAAAACTACCGTTTATTTTCCTATCTCATATTAAAAATGAGACCTTAATAGATCGAGCCAATCGATTGAATGTTGATTACTTTTTAAAAAAGCCTTTTTATATGAATGAATTAATCGGGCTTGTGAAGCGGGCGATAAAATGATTGACTTAATCATTACCCTCTTTATCATTAGTGGCCTTTTGATTATTCTATTAATCGTCGCTATCTTATTACAAAAACTTTATATATTACGGTTGGAAAAAACCGAACCCATCATTAGAAATCATGTCTTCAACCGAGTTAATCATCTTCAAACAAAGCCTATTCATTTCTCAGAAAAACGCTTGTTTAGAAGTCTTCAGTTAATAGAAGATCAAATCCAGTTATCAGGCAAAGATAGGGATATGTTTTTACAAGAAGTTTTTACTGATCAATTTTTAAAAAAACTAAAAAGAGCATCTACAAGTCTTTTTTCCTTTAAAAGACTTATCAGTGCCTATCAATTAAGTTATTACAATGACTCTAGAGATACTTTAAAACGTTTAATAGAGATTGAAAAAAATCATGTTGTCTTATATTATTTATTCTATTTTTCTATTAAACATATGAATCAAGCCATCTATGATGCTTTGATTGATAAATTATCAACCATCAATGATACGGTTTTAAATAGATTTGCTGTAGTCTTTGTGAATCATTATGATATTTTTAAACCCTATCTAACACAGGATTTAGAAACCATTGAATATCCGCTTTTATTAATCCACTTAAAAGTTTCCATCAATCATGCAGATTTTCAACTACCAAAATCAGTTCACGATTACCTTAAAACCTTGATTACAAGTGATCAGTTAACAGAAGAAGCAAGAACCATTAGAGACTTAGGCTTATCATTAATGGTGAAAAGAGCTGATGATTTTCTTTTAAACACTCGCGTCTTGAAACATCCTTCACTATCAGTCAGAAAGTATGGGTATCAACTCTTGGCTGATTTAAAAACCATACGGACTATGGAACAATTATTTGACGCATTAACCACTGATGAAGAGAACAATCAAATCATCATTCAATCCATTATAGATATGGCCAGTGATGGACCACTGTTCAATAAATTATTCTTTTATTATAAAAAGTATCCTTCGGGAATAAAAAGAAGTGTGCTTGCTAAAATCGTTTCTGAACGTATTAATTACCTCATATTAAGGTTAAATTCAAAAGATGATGAAATGGCAAGAAATAACATTGAAATGATTATTGAACAGCGTTACCTTGCTGGAATGATTGCCTTTATCAATAACAATAATGATATAGAATTAGAAAATACAATTTTTGAACTATTAAGACCAGTTCTTAAACGTGACCCAAAAGCAAGAGATGAGTTTTGTATCTATGTCAAAGATAAGATACTTGAAAGACAAGGTTATCAACCATTAGAAGTGGTGGCTGAGATTAAAGAAAAACAAGGAAAAGAACTTTCTAAGGTGATTTGGTTATCTTTGATGTTCGTTTTTGCAATTCTTTTATATCCCATCTTGTCAATCATTAACCAATGGTCTAGCCTTGGCCAAATAACAATTGTAGAGTTTTTAAAAAATATGGTATTAGATACCAATAGGAATTTAATTTATTATTTCTTACTGGCAAACTTAATCTATTTATTGTTACTAATCATCTCACTAAGAGGCTCTTATAAGCAGAATCAATTGTGGCAGATTAAATCACAAACCATGCTTTATGAATCAGAACTCTTACCGGCCATTTCCATCATAGCCCCTGCCTATAATGAAGAGGTTAACATCATCACCAGTGTAAAATCACTTCTAAACTTAAAGTATCCAAATTATGAAGTGGTTGTCGTGAACGATGGTTCAAAAGATGAAACTTTGAGGGCTTTAATTGAATATTTTAAATTAAAGAGACACAATGTGAATATCATACCTCACTTAAGGACTAAAGAAGTTAGAGGGGTTTACATTAATCCTGAATATCCCAATCTGGTTGTGGTTAATAAGGCAAATGGTGGCAAGGCAGACGCTTTAAATGTTGGTATTAATATTGCCAAACACCCTTATATTTGTGGGATCGATGCTGATAGTGTATTAGAACAAGATGCTTTGCTAAGGTTGATGTCTACCAGTCTTGATCATAAAAATAAACCCGTTGCCCTCGGTGGGAATATTGTGCCTGCCAATGGTTGTGTGATTGATCATGGCCATGTAGAAGAAAAACATTTTCCAAAAGAATCATTGACAAGATTTCAAGCTTTGGAATACTTAAGAGCATTCACCACCGGTAGAATTGGCTGGAGTGAAATCAAGGGTTTGCTAATTATTTCCGGCGCTTTTGGCCTCTTTTACAAAGAAGATATTGTTAATATTGGTGGTTATATCACAAGTTCTGGCTTTTTAAAGAAAGACAGTGTGGGTGAAGATATGGAACTTGTGGTTCGTTTAACCATCCACCGAATGAGACAAAACAAAAAACAATATATTGGTTATGTCTACCATGCCAATTGTTATACTGAGTTACCAAGTGATTTATCAACCTTGTTGAGTCAAAGAAATCGTTGGCACCGGGGTTTAATAGACATTTTAAGTTATCACCGTAGTGTCTTGCTAAACCCAAAATATAAGCAAATTGGCTTTATAGCCACACCTTACTTCTATATTTTTGAAGTGTTGGGTCCTTTCTTTGAATGGATTGGTTACACGATGTTAGTCATTAGTCTAATCGCTGGATTTGCCGCACCTATCATTGTCATTGGTGTCTTTGGATTATCTATTGTTCTAGGCATGATTATATCTTTGTTTTCTTTATATATTGAAGAATCACAATCCACATTCGCAACAAGGAAAGAATCATTTTATTTACTCCTATATGCGATTTTAGAGAATTTTGGCTACCGACAAATGTTATCTCTTCACCGGGTTTACTCATTCTTTACCGCTTTATTTGAAAAAGGTAAATGGGGTGAACAAAAACGTAAAGGCATTTAAAAAGATGAAACTATTTTGTTTCATCTTTTTTTTCTTTAATGATTTTTTCATTCTTTTTATATTCTTCAGCATAAGCACTTTCAAATTTTGTGTGTGTTTGTGGGTGATAGTAGACAGTGCCTTGTAATTGTGGTGGTAAATAGTCTTGCTTAACAATGTGATTTGGATAATCATGGGCATATAAATAATCTTTTGCATTATCATAGGTTGGGTTATTGATTAAATGAGAAGGTACTTGGTAAGTTTTTCCTTCTTCAACATCTTGTTTTGCCTTTGAAATAGCCAAATAAGCAGCGTTTGATTTTGGAGATATGCACATATCAATGGTAATGGCACTTAAGGCATTATATGCTTCAGGCAAGCCAATGGCTTCGGCAATATCACAGGCCGCATGGACTTTCACACCCATCATTGGATTGGCAAGGCCAATATCTTCATAGACAATGGCTTTAATCCGTCTAACCACCGATTTTAAGTCTCCTGCAGTCAATAACCTTGCCAAGTAATAAAGGGCGGCATTGACATCACTGCCTCTAACAGACTTATGAAAAGCACTTAAGACGTCATAATAATCATCGCCAGTCTTAAAAGCAGATATTTGGGCTTGGGGTAGGTATTTTTTTGCTTGATCAATGGTGATATGCAATTGATCACTGGCATTTATGATGAGTTCAATCATATTAATGGCAGAACGGACTTCATTATTGGATGCCACAGCAATTAAATGGTAAACATCGTCATCAATCTTGACATCAGTCAATAAACTTGATAAATCCAGTGATTTTAAGTATCTTTCAATTTGATCAGTCGATGGTTTGGTTAATTTATAAATGGATACTCGGCTTCTTACCGCTGGGTTCACCGCTATATATGGGTTTTCTGTGGTTAATCCAATCATAATGATGATGCCTTTTTCAACGTAGGGCAAGAGATAGTCTTGTATGTCTCTATTCATTCGATGTATCTCATCAATGATTAAAAGGGTCTTATCATACATCTTGGCAGCTTCTATAATCTCTCTTAAGGTTTTTTTATTGTCAGTAGAAGCATTAAAAAAAAAGTGACTTAAGGGATAGTAACTGCCAATGATTTTGGCCAGGGTTGTCTTTCCAACGCCTGTTGATCCATAAAGAATCAATGATGTAAGACGATCTTTTTTGATTAAAGTCTCTAAGACATTGATTAAACGATCGTTTCCAATGACTTCTTTAAATGATGTTGGTCGTAATTTATCGGCTAATGGTTGATACATAATGACCTCCTAATTCCTATATTATTATATCATAACTTGGCAAATAGGGAAAAAAATCATATAATAGATGTAAGACAATTCATAAAGGGTGATCCTATGTTTAAAAAAGAAATAGAAGACTTAAAAAAAGAAAAAAATGCGGTTATTTTAGCCCATTTTTATCAAAATGCTGAAGTACAAGACGTCGCTGATTATGTTGGAGATTCATTGGCATTAAGTAAAGTAGCCGCAAGTACAGACGCTGATATAATTGTTTTTTGTGGGGTTTATTTTATGGCAGAAACTGCTAAAATACTGTCCCCAGACAAAAAAGTATTGTTGCCAAAACTGAATTCTTTATGTCGAATGGCATCAATGGTCGATTATAATGAACTAAAAAGTTATAAAGAAGCCAATCCAGATACGATGATTGTGACCTATGTGAATACAAGGGCGTCCATTAAATCCTTATCGGATATCATTGTCACAAGCTCAAATGCAGAAAAAATTGTCAAAAACTTCCCTAAGAAGAAAATCATGTACGTTCCAGATAAGAATTTAGGGACTTACTTAAGACATATAACCAATCAAAACATATCTGTATGGCCTGGTTTTTGTTATATCCATGATTTATTAACTGCTAAAGAAGTTAAAAATATGCGCCAAGCCCACCCAGAAGCCAAAGTATTGGTTCATCCAGAGGCACCTCTGAAAGTTTTGTTAGAAGCTGATTTTGTTGGTTCTACAAAGAATATATTGGATTATGTGAATGAATCAAAAGAACAAACCTTTATCATCGGCACTGATAAGGGCTTGATACACGCTTTGAAGAAAGAAAACCCTGATAAAGAGTTCCATCTCTTATCTAAAGGTTTAAATTGTCTAAATATGAAAACCATTGGTTTAGAAGATGTTTATCATGCTTTAAATGAAGAAAAATTTGAAATAAAAGTCGATAAAGAGATTCAAGAAAAGGCCATAATTGCCCTTGATCGTATGATGGAGCTTAGCCAATGAAGAAAACAGATGTATTGATTATAGGGACAGGCCTGGCAGGTTTATTCACGGCCCTGAACATTGACCCATCTCTTAAAGTGGTCATTATATCTAAAACAAGGATAGAATTATCCAATTCTGTCCTTGCACAAGGGGGTATTGCTTGTGAATACAATGATGATAAAACATTACACCAAGAACACATTCAAGACACCTTAAAAGCAGGTTCTATGCTCAATAATCCTTTAGCTGTTGAATTTTTAGTTGAAAAAGCTCATGAATCCGTTAAAAAACTCATTTCTTTTGGTGTTCAATTTGATATTGGCAGTGACAATAAGTTTTTAGTCACTAAAGAAGGCGGCCATTCATCTAAAAGAATTTTTCATAGTGGTGGTGACGCAACCGGTAAAAATGTCACCGGTTCCTTAATTTTACAGTTGATGCAAAAAGATAACATTGAATTTATGGAAGAAACCATGGCTCTAGATTTAATCATGAACCAATCAGAAGTCATCGGTATGTCATGTCTTGATAAAGATGAGCAATTATTCCACATATACGCAAAAAAAGTTGTTTTGGCTACTGGAGGTATCGGTTCTGTATACAATTCAACCACAAACGATTTATTGGCCACAGGGGATGGTATTGGCATTGCTTACCGGCAAAAGGTCAATATTAGCCACATGGAATTTGTTCAATTCCATCCAACGGCTTTTTATAATGAAAATAATCATTCAAGGCAACGTTTTTTAATCACCGAAGCCTTGCGGGGTGAAGGCGCATACCTTGTTAATGTTGAAAATGAACGTTTTATGAAAAAATACAGTCCTGATATGATGGAATTAGCGCCAAGAGACATCGTTTCTCAAGCGATTTTCAAGGAAATGTATGATACTTGGACCGATCATGTCTATTTAGACACAAGACATTTAGATTCTAAGTACCTAGAAGAAAGATTTCCGACCATATACAAGCATTTAAAGAAACATGGTTTCATTTTAGGGGTGGATTTGATACCGGTGGCACCATGTGAACACTTTTTATGTGGTGGTATTGACACAGATTTAGATGGTCATACCAGTTTGAAAAACTTATATTCTGTTGGTGAAACGGCCAATACCGGTGTTCATGGGGCCAATCGATTGGCTTCAAACTCATTATTAGAGTGCCTAGTATTTGCCATGTCTTCAGCCAAAGATATCACAAAGAACATAGATAAGGCAAAAGAGATTAATACAACACCTATTCAAGTAAAAGAACGCTATAATTATAACTATAAACCCATACGTAAGAAAATAGGTGACTATATGGATGAACATGTGAGTATTGTTAGAGAAGCATCAGGCTTACAGTTAACCTTAAAAGTCATTGAAAAAATCCTTATGAATTTAGAAAAGTACCCAAATCAAACGAAAAACTATTATGAAACCTTGAATTTGGCCTCTACAGCCTATTTAATTACCAAACAGGCATTAGAACGAGAGGAAAGTATTGGATGTCATTATCGAATCAATTAGGAGGCAATATGAGAATACATAAATATAAGGCAAACTACCATACCCACTGTCATCTATGTAAACACGCTAAAGGCACCGTAGAAGATTATGTGGTTAAAGCCATTCATAATGGCTTTCAAGCCATTGGAATCAGTGATCACGCACCTTTAGACTTCCTTGAAGAACGTTCAGTTAGAATGTCAACCGAGGATTATCCCAAGTATATGGCAGAATTAAAACATGCCATCGTCCATTATTTAGAGTATATATTAATCTATAGGTCTTTAGAAATAGAGTATTTCCCCTTCCTTCATGAACATTATCAAGATTTATTAAGTCAATTAGACTACTTAATCTTAGGTCAACATTACATTCAAGATGGGGATGATTTAAAAAGCATCTATAAAATCAAGACATTACATGAATTAAGGCTCTATAAGGATACTGTCATTGAAGCGATGAATACAGGTTATTTCAAAATATTGGCTCATCCTGATATTTTTATCATTAATCAAGGTGAGTTAAACCAAGAAATTTTAGACTTATGTGAAGAGATTATTGAGGGAGCGATGGACAATAATGTTCTATTAGAATTAAATGCAAATGGTTTAAGGAAGAAAAAACATAAAGAAGATGGCAAGTGGTATCCTAAGTATCCTAGAAAAGAATTTTGGGAAATCGTAAGTCGTAAGAAAGCAAAAACAATTATTAGTGCAGATGCACATGATCCAAAACACTTGGTTGATGAGGCAATGGATCAAGCATATCAATTAGCACATGATCTCTCTTTAGTAGTAGAAGAAGAATTGGTTTTAGACTGATTCTTTTTTTAATTTCAAAATCTGCCCCCTAAGCAATTTAAATTTATATACCCATATTTGAACCCATACCAGACAAGAAAAATTAAAAATCAAGCAAATTTTCAAAAAAATAGTGACTTGTATCATTAGACCAACTCATGCATTAATTAATATAGTCAGGAGATGATTTTGACCCTTATTAAAGCAAGGCAATAGAAGCTAGAACCAAGGATTAATACGTCATTGAATTCAAATGATAATGTTTTGTGGATAATTCCACTATTTTATTTATCTTGTTATTTGTTCCTATAATGTATATTATGTTAACTTGTTACCGGTATCTAAACGGCGCGCTTAATGAATATTTTGTTAATAGTGTTAATAAACGAGTTCTAGTTTTACTTGTAAATACGGACCTTGAGAATCTAACCTATTCAAAACACGTTTGAAAATTCTTAGACATTTATATTTAAAGAAATTTAATGGATTTCATTTTGATAATCTTGTGTTATAATACTCGTGTATAGAAAGGTGGATGCCAATGAAAAAAATCTACATGATATTCACTGGGGGTACAATATCGATGAAACTCGATGATACATCTCACAGTGTTAAACCTGCTCTATCTGCTGAAGAAATTATGCAAAACTTTTTAGGCCCTGATTTTACAAAGGATACTGAGGTCATTGAATTTTCAGAAATTCCTTCACCATCAATGTCACCTGATATGATGCTTGAAATTTCTCATATTATTAAAAGAATCATTCGCGATGAAGATCCTTTGGGTTTTATAGTTGTACATGGTACAGACACTTTAGAGGAGACAGCTTTCTTTTTAGATACCGCCATAGAAACTAACTTACCCATTGTATTAACCGGATCAATGAAAAGTTCATCTGATTTAGGTTTTGATGGCGTTAATAATCTTGTATCTTCAATTTTAGTGGTTCGTTCACCTCGGTCTAGAGGTCGTGGTGTCTTGGTTGTTATGAACGATCAAATCAATGCTGCGAGCGAGGTTACTAAAAGTAACACTTTATCCTTAGATACTTTTAAATCATTAGATTATGGTCCAGTTGGCATTGTTGATAATAAAGAAGTCTTATACCATCGTTTGGTGACCATTGTTCGAAATAAAATAGAAATTGATAATTTAGTTCATGATGTTCATTTAATTAAGGCTACAGCTGGTCAAGATTCTCTAATGATGGATTACCTTATTGATCAAGGCGCAAATGGCTTTGTGATTGAGGCATTAGGTAGGGGAAACGTCCCTCCATTAATGATTAAAGGCATACAGAAGGCAATTGACCAGGATATTCCAGTCATTATTGCTTCAAGATGTCCTTCAGGTAGGACCCTAGACTCTTATGGCTATGTTGGTGGCGGTAAATTCTTGACTGATATGGGTTGTATTATGTCAACGTCCTTAAATGGCCAAAAAGCTAGAATACTTTTAATGCTTGCCTTATCGAAGTCTAGAGACCACGATTTCTTAAAAGGTTTATTCACAATATAATAAAAACTCCTGATTTAATCTTCATCAGGAGTTTTTTCTTTGTCTTCTTTTGTTTTTAATAACTTATTTAATTGATCGATTTCTTCTTTATGTTTCTTTTGTACAAGCAACAAGGCTAAAGCATAAATACAGCCAAAAATTATAAAAATAATATATAGAATCCATAATGATCTAAATAAATACCGACCAAAATTTAATCGTACCACAAACATACTAGGTATTACCAGTACATATGCGATGATGATGTTTATAACTGCATTTCCTTTTTCACTTTTAAATACGCTGTAAGCTGTGGATAATATTAAGCTTATTAGGATTGCGCCGATTTCTAGCCTAAAGAATGGTAATAAGTAATCAAAGCGTCTAAATATAATGAATGCCAAAATAATGTATATGATATTGACTATGAAGAGAATTTTGTAAAAAATATTAGAAAAATTTTTCATTATAGGCCTCCTAACTTGGCTTTTAGGTCTTTTACATAACGCCTTGAGATTTTTACACGTTCTTTATTCACCAGTTTTCCTTCCATTCTTCCATTGATGGTTGAATGAAAGCTTCTTATTTTTTTTATATTGACTATGGTATTTTTATTAACCCTTAAGAATGGTGTATGACTAAGGATATCCTCTAATTGATATAACCTATGATTGATGTCATAAATTTGATCTTTTGTATATGCAAAAGTTTTATCCTCAATGGTATCAAAATAATATATTTGATTCAGTGGTATTTGAATGTATTTATTATTGATTTTCCCTAGGATGGTTTGGTCATAATAAAGAAGGGCCTGATAGATGCTTTTTACCCTATCATCATCTTTAGACCCTTTTATAATTACTTCAATTTCATTATTGTGTGCTTTTTCATCAATGGTAATTTTCAATGTTAACCACCTAATATTGTTCTAATATATTTTGAATATTCGTTAATTCCATTTGAATATTATTAAATATTGTTATTCTTGATTGTAAGACCAAGTATACCTCAATCAGTATTTCTTTAGACTGTTCTCTTGTATATATATCCTTATTTTCTCTTAAATCTATCAGTTGTGGATAGCCTTGACCTATAGTGTCTTTAAGCATAAAGCGGTAAAATCTTAATTTTTGATATGATTCTCTAATAATTGCTTGATCCTCTTCGGACAATTGAATATTATTTTCTTCATAAGTAATTTTTAATTGTTTTAAATCATCAAGTAAATCAATGACACTTTCTCTTGATGCTTTTAATTCAGTATGTGAGTTTCTTATTTCATTAACATAAATAGTCAAACCTTTGTTTTCATAAGTTTTCTCAGTCCAATTAAGGTTTCCATCCACTGTATCTGAATAGCTCATTTCATGTATCATTTCTAATTCAGAAGCTCTTACATCATCTTTAGGTGCATAACCTACAATTAACCATGCTAAAGCAGCAAAAATTACCACTAAACCAATATTTCTTAAAGTTTTCATATATAACCTCCTTTTATGAGGTCATTTTATCAAAAGTAAGTATATAATCAAGGATTCTCTTACTAAGATGCAATAATCAAGGGTTAAGACGTTATTTAAGCATGAGAGATAATGCATCTTTGATTAAATCATTGGTTTCTTTTGTCTCATCTAACTTAGACATGACTTTTGAGATTTCTCTAGGGCTATAGCCTAAGGCTTTTAAAGCCTCTTCGACTTCCATAAAGTTTTCTGAAACCACTTTGGTCTCTAAATCAATCTTACCTTGTAAATCAAGAATGATTTGTTTAGATGACTTAGGTCCTATGCCAGGAAATTTCTGCAAGTACTTAGCGTCGCCAGATTCAATTGCATCTGCAATAGAATTCACAGGTCCGCTAGCAAGGATAGCCACTGCACTCTTAGGGCCAATACCAGATACGGAAATGAGTTTCATGAATAATTCTCTGGCTTCTTTGCTTTTAAAACCATATAAAGAGATGTCATCATCACTCACCTTCTGATAAGTGTAAATGATGATGTCTTCATCTAATTTAAAATTATATGGATTGGGTGTGACGATTAAATAACCAACACCATGATTTTCAATGGTTAAGTATTTAGGGGTAATTTCTTTAACGGTCCCTTTTATATAACTATACATAAGTCCTCCTGTCAAAATTCCATCACATTTATAACATAACACTATCTTATAAATATAACTTTATAATCAATTAAATGATATATTTCTTTTACAATTCCAACACTTTATTTTTTGAAAATTTATTCAATAAATTCAAACTCTAAATCATAGATAACAATTGTATCACCGTTTTTAGCGCCAGCTTCACGCAATAATTTGTCCAAACCTGCTTTTCTTAGTTTTTGTAAGAATGCTTGAATGTTTTCGTCTGTGGCCAAAGTACGTTGTCTATAGTATTTTTCAATGAGTTTTCCTGTGACGTTATAAACATCGGCTTTTGTACGTCTAATCTCAATATCTTTTTCTTCTTCAAAGTTATATTCGACGTACTCTTCAACAATCTCAGGTTTTTCATAGAAGAATGGTGTTGAATCAAGTAATTCTTTTGTCTCAAAAACCAACTCTTTTAGATTTTGGTTGGTCATTGCTGATACGGGGAAAACCTTAACATCATCTGTTAATTTGTCTTTAAACTCAGCGAATCTTTCTTCTGCACCTTCTTCATCCATTTTACTGGCCACCACAATTTGAGGGCGGTCCAATAAATTATATTCATAATTTTCTAACTCATTATTGATGGTTAGATAGTCTTCGTATGGATCTCTTAATGAAGCAGGTGACATATCAACAACATGGATTAAGACCCTGGTTCTTTCAATATGTTTTAAAAATTGAATTCCAAGTCCAGCGCCTTTTGAAGCACCTTCAATGATACCTGGCATATCCGCTAAAACAAAGGGTTGAACACCAGCATATTCCACGACACCTAGATTTGGTGTGATGGTTGTAAATGGATAATCGGCAATTTTAGGTGTTGCTTTTGATAAAATTGTGATTAAGGTTGATTTACCTACAGAAGGGAATCCAATCAAACCAACATCAGCCAATAACTTTAATTCAACTCTTAATTCTAACTCTTGACCCAATTCACCATTTTCTTGGAATTTAGGGGCTTTATTTCTTGAATTGGCAAATTGTGCATTCCCGCGGCCACCATGACCACCTCTAGCAACCAAATGTCTTTGACCATGTTTGGTCAAATCGGCGATAACTTCATTTGTCTCACCATTATATATAATGGTTCCAATAGGAACTTTTACAGTAACATCTTCTGCATCTTTCCCGGCCATATTTTTGGTTTTTCCTGGTTCGCCGTCATCAGCGAAGACATGTTTTTGGAATTTCAAGTCTGTTAAGGTTGATTTTCCTTCATCAGCTTCAAAGTATATTGAACCACCTTTTCCACCATTTCCACCAGATGGTCCACCTTTAGGAACATATTTTTCGCGTCTGAAAGAGACCATTCCGTCTCCACCTTTACCAGACCTTACGACTATTTTTACTTCATCTATAAACATTCTTCCACCTCGTATTTATTATAACATAAATCAAACAATTAACTCGTATGCAAGCCGGTTAATTGATTCAATATATCCCTTGTACTGAAAACCCATTTTTAAGATTAAACTTTGCATTTTATGATTGTCAGGATGTGTATCTACTTTTAAACTATGATAATTTGTTTTTGTTAATTCAATGGCTTTTTCAAACATGGCTTTACCAATACCATGCTTTTGATAATCAGGATCAACAAGTAACCTATGAATCACCAAACTATGATCTTTTTCCCATTCAATTTCTTGATAAGGTGGATCATTTTCTTCTAAAATCGAAATTGAAGCTATGATTGTGCCATCCTTTATATAGATGTATAAACCTGATTTAAGATAGTCTTGATAAAAACTATCGTATTTAGGGTAATCTCCAATCCATTGATTCAATCCACTTTTAAGCATGTTCGACTTGGTTTTCTTTGATAATTCATAAATCTTTTGGATTTCAGATTCATTAGCTTTTCTTATCATATTAAACCTCAGTTTTTAATGGTTGCCCATATGTATTTTTAAATGATGTTTTCATTTTATTAATAAACGATTGTTTTTTATTACTTTCAATCAAACAAATTAAATGATTCTCATAAATATTGGCACCTAATGTATGATGCTTTTCTGCCAAAATCATTAAATAATCTTGTTTTTGTATGGTTGATTGATAATAATATTTATAAGAATTATAGGAGTCTTTCATCAATCTTCCAAGTTTATCATATTGATGGTTTGCAATAATCGCTTCCATTTGATTCATTCGGTAATGTTCATGTAAGCAATGGAAAAACACGTTTTTATCTGTTTGGTTGTCAAATAAACCTTCATACCGATAAAAATCTTCAACATTGAGTTCATATAAGGAAAGTGATTGCTCCTTTAGTATCTGGATAACCTTTGTTTCTTTTGTATGATCTGTTTGAAGATCTGCATCAAATGAAAAAACAACCAAGGCATATTGGTCATCAATGGTTAATACTTGATGATATTTAATTTTTTTATCTGATATAAGGGATACATGTTTAATTAAACCCTGTCCAAATAGATAAATTCCTTCATTTTTCATATAATCACCATAAATATTATATACTAAATCAGAATTTTTTCATAAAAAAAACAGGAATTATCCTGTTTTTAATGATTAAGCTTGTGGATAAACACTTGCGCGTTTTTTATTTCTACCGATTTTTTCGTATTTAACTATACCATTTATTTTAGCAAATAATGTATCATCTTTACCGATTCCTACGTTTTCACCAGGATGGATTTTTGTTCCTCTTTGACGGAAGATGATAGAACCAGCTTTACAGCTTTGTCCATCTGCTAATTTAGCTCCAAGGCGACGACCTGCTGAGTCACGACCATTTTTAGTTGATCCAACACCTTTTTTCGAAGCCATAAGTTCAAGTATATTTAGATTAAGTAACACTTAAAACACCTCCAAATTTGATATTTCTTTATTAGTTAAGATTAATTTTTTCAATAGTAAGTTTTGTATAAGGTTGTCTATGACCTTGTTTTCTATGATAGTCTTTTTTCGGTTTATATTTATAAACAATGACTTTCTTAGCTTTACCATTTTTTACAACTTTAGCTGTAACAGTTGCACCTTTAATATAAGGTGTTCCAATTTTTGTTTTGTCGCCACCGATCATCATTACTTTATCGAAAGTATAATCTTGATCTGCTTCAACATCTAGTCTTTCAACAAAAATTTCTTGTCCTTCTTCGACTCTTACTTGCTTTCCGCCTGTTTCAATGATTGCATACATTTACTGCACCCCCTCTAATTTTTAAGACTCGCCATCGTTGGTAGTTCAGTGAACGTTTTTAGAACCAATTCTGTGCGGTATGCGTACGTAAAGTATTATACACAAATTGAATGAATAAGTCAATAAAAAACATTTAAATGCGTCTTATATATTGATGGTTGGTGATACATGCCTATTAAATGTCCTATAAGCCATGAAAAATCCATCTTCATTTAAGTTGTTTAATGTTTTTTAACCCTTCTTATGATAAAATAATAGTGGAGGTTTGTCAATGCCAGATAATTATTATTTTATTCTTGGAGCAATTATTTTGCTTCTGATATACTTTTTAATCTCTTATCATTTTTATAAAATTTTATTTTTTAAATTTAGGTCTAAACCAGCAAAAATCGTTGATGAAGAAGAACCCTTTTTTAAAGATACTTATCAATGGTATGAAGAAATTCCCAAAGATGATGTTTATATCACATCTTATGACAAATTAAGTCTTCATGGGGTTTATATTCCATCTCATGATAATAAATCTTCTAAATTAGCCATTGTCATCCATGGTTATAAGTCAAAAGCTAGAGACATGGCTGTCATTGCTAAAATGTATTCTGATTTAGGTTTTAAAGTTTTAGTGATTGACCAAAGGGCCCATGGTTCATCTCAAGGTAAATTTACTTCAATGGGTTATTATGAATCTTATGATTTAAAAAAATGGTTACATTATGCAACAAGAAATTATGGTGCACAAATTAACATTTTACTTCATGGTGTTTCCATGGGAGCCGCTACAGCCATAATGGTGACTAAATTCAAAGAGAGTAAGCGAGTTAAGGCACTGATCATCGATTCATGCTTTACCAATTTTAAAGATTCTTTAAAATTATCGGTTAAAAACCCCTTTAAGCGTATGTTTCTTCCTGGTGTGTCATTTATGTCATATTTATTTTTGAAATTTTTCTTAAAAGACATTAACCCTCAAAAAATGATAAAAAAAATATGCATACCAACTTTATTCATCTATGGGACAAGGGATAAGATTATTTCTAAAGAAATGACAGAATCTCTCTTTGAAAAAATTCGAACCGAGGACAAAGACCTGTTAATTGTTGAAGATGCAAGACATGCAAAAGCATTTGAGTTTAATAGAGACGCCTACTTAAAACGTGTCATAAAGTTAACCAATGAGGTTTTTAATATTAAAAAAGGGGATATTAAACAATGTCAATAACCACTTCGGTGGTTATTTTTTTAATTACTTTCTCTTAAATAAAAATAGCCATCCATTTTGGATGGCTATTGATTGCTTCTTACAAAACACAAAGTATAAGCTCTTTTTATACGCTTTGTTTTATAAGAACTCTTAGATGTTTTTTGTTTTTTCGAGTTTTTGAAGGGCTATATCGTATTTCTCTCTATCTTTTTTTAGTTCTTCTTTTTTCTTTTCAAGATTTTCCCTACGTCTATCATAATTGGCTTTATCAATTTCAGATAAACTGTCATAATCAATGTGTTTCAAATCATTTTCTTCTTGTTTAATGTAGTTTTCATCAATTTCAATTTTACTTTTTAATGCTTTTAACTCATCTGCTTTGGTCTTTTTTCGAAAAATATTCTTCAAAAAATTCATAAAATCCTCCTTTTATATATTTAATATACCATGATTTTTTTTTAACTTCAATAGATGAGTGATTTGAATAAAATTAATCAATAAACTTTTGATAATTTGATATAATAGATATGGATAGTAAAAATTTAAGGAGGAAATTATGTTAAGAAAAATATTATTAGCAAGTTTAGTCTTTGTCATGGGCTTTATTGTTTTATCTTGTAGTGATGAAGTTGTAACTACTCAAGCGCCGACTACTGAAGAAAGTGATTACGAAGGCGCCTTACTTTATGTTCATTACTATAGGTTTGATGATAATTATGAACCATGGTCTTTATGGCTATGGCAAAGTGAACCAAATGATTCAGAAGGTGGACAATACTTTTTTGAAGGTGAAGATGACTTTGGTGTTTATGCTGCTGTACCTATAGAAGGCAATAATCTTGAAGGTTCTACATCAATTGGTATCATAGTCCGTGATGACGATTGGGGTAAAGATGTTAGTGAGGACCGTTTTATTGATATGTCAAATACAGATGATAATGGTGATGTCCATGTTTACCTAGTGGAAGATACTGTTGAAATAGTTTACAGCGAAGATGATGTTAATATGGGAGACCGAATTAGTTCTAGTGAGTTTACAGACGAAACAATCATTGAATTTAAAACAACCACTGGTGTCACAGAAGACCAGGTTACTGTTTTAAAAAATGATGAACCAATCAATATTTCGAGTTTCTCAATGACAGACAATGCTGGTTTAATTGAGATTAGTGAATCAGTAGATTTAAATAATGTTTATCATTTACAAATTCAATTCGATGAAGAAAATATTGCAAAATCTCTTATTAGGTTCGATGGTTTTTATGACAGTGACACATTTAATGATGCTTTTTATTATGAAGGCGAATTGGGTGCTATCTATACGGAACAAGAAACAACATTTAGATTATGGGCACCTATTTCTCAATCCGTTGTCTTGAATTTATATGAAAAAGGCCATGGTGCTGATGAAGAAGATTATCAAGGTGTTGAAGGTGTGGATAATCCATATGATACAATCACAATGACCAAACAAGACAAAGGTGTTTTTGAAGTTGTCGTGCCTGGTGATTTAAATGGTAAATATTATACATACACCATTACCAATGATGATCAAGAATTTGAAGTTGTTGATCCATATGCATTTTCTGCCGGTGTCAATGGCGAACGGGGTATGGTCATTGATTTCAGTGATACCAATCCTAGCAATTGGGTTTATGGCGAAAGACCAAACAACATGACTAATTATACAGATGCAATTATCTATGAAATCCATGTAAGAGATCTAACCAGCCACGAATCATGGAATGGCACAGAAGCATATCGCGGTAAATTTATGGGCTTAACAGAACGTGGTACAACTTATGAAGGCGTAACAACAGGTTTAGACCATATCATAGATTTAGGTGTCACACACGTTCAATTCGTTCCTATTTTTGATCATGGTATTATTGATGAAACCAGATTAAATGACGAAAGTTATTATGGCATACATGATGGTATCTTTAATTGGGGTTACATGCCTGAGAATTTTAATGTTGTTGAAGGTAGTTATTCAACAGACCCATATAACGGGCATGTTCGTGTTGAAGAGTTGAAAACAATGATTCAAACATTCCACGACAATAACTTAAGGGTTATCATGGATGTTGTATACAACCATACAGGTAAATCAGCCGATTCTAATTTTGATAGAATCCTACCAGGTTATTATTTCCGAATGACTGAAGAAGGTAATTTCTCTAATGGTAGTGGAACCGGAAATGAAACAGCATCTGAAAGAGCAATGGTTCGTAAATACATTGTTGATTCTGTATTATTCTGGGCTGAAGAATATAATATTGATGGTTTTAGATTTGATTTAATGAAGTTACATGATGTTGAAACAATGAATGCTGTTGTGGATGCTTTACATGCTATTGACCCAACCATCATGGTTTATGGTGAGCCTTGGGATGCTGGCGGATCGATGTTACCAGAATATAAGTCTGCCTATAAAGGTACACTTGATCAAATGCCTGGTGTTGGAATTTTTAACGACAACACAAGAGATGGGGTTAAAGGTTCTGTATTTAATGCTGGTGAAACTGGATTTGTCCAAGGCAATAATTC
This sequence comes from Candidatus Izemoplasmatales bacterium, assembly GCA_046542225.1. GTDB lineage: Bacteria > Bacillota_I > Bacilli_A > Izemoplasmatales > Hujiaoplasmataceae > Hujiaoplasma. The sequence continues at coordinate 30,530 of JBKHBS010000007.1, forward strand.
AATGGATAACCGTTTGATAGATGGTATTGTTGGGGCAAACAGTCCTTCTCAAACCATTAATTATGTGACAGCTCATGATAACAACACATTATTTGATAAACTAAGATTGAGTACTGATGTTTTAGACATTGATGAATATATCAGAATGCAAAGACAAGCAAATGCAATCATTCTAGCTGCCCAGGGTATTCCTTTCTTACATGGTGGGGTAGAAATCATGAGAACAAAACCTTGTGTTGAAGCTGAAGGCGGCGAAGATACTTGTGATCCAGACAACTTATATGATCATAACTCATATCGTTCACCAGACCAAACAAACCAATATGACTGGCAATGGAAAGTTGATTATTTGGAAACATTTGAATATTATCAGTCATTAATTAAATTAAGAAAAGAGAAAGATGTCTTCCGTTTACCTACTGCAACTGAAGTAACAAATGCTTTAACCATTCTTGTTGACGATCAAACTGGCTTAGTTGCTTATCTTTTAGAAGATCCAAATGATTATTGGAAAACAACTTATGTCATTCATAACAATGGTTCAAAATCAAGAGATTATACACTTACTGAAGGAACCACTTGGAATCTAGTTATGAATACTGATGGTTTTGGTGATTGGTTAGATAACACAGATGGAAACATTTTATCAACAATCTCATCTCATGAAGGTGGCACAACCATCACCCTTCAAGAAAATGAAACATTGATTCTCTACAGTACCGAAGTTATAGAATAAGTGAATTGAAGCTGTATCTTTTGATATAGCTTCTTTTTTTTATAAAAAAAAAGACATTCAAGAAGAATGTCTTTTCATTAGTGTATATGATTATTCAGTTACTTCTAAAGCTCCAAACCAACGTTGACCATCCATATAAGCGAAGACCATTGTATATGTACCTGGTTCAAAAACGATAGGATTGTCATTCCAACTACCTAATCCATCAACAAAATCGTCTCCATCAGGATCTACATAATTAGGAATATATAGAGTATCTTCTGTTAAGTTATGGATTTCGCCACTCTCAGGAGATGGTGCCCACCAAGTTGGGATAACTTCTTCATCAATGATTTCTGTACGAGCAAATTTAACAGTTTGATTTCCATTCACTTCAATTTCTTCATCATCGATTGTATATGCTTGAGTCCAACCAGCATCTTCATCAGGGAATGTTACTTCAATTACATAAAGTAATTCAGCACCTTCTAAATCACCTTTAATGCTAGCAACTCTTTCATCATTTAATGCAATTGGTTCCATTTTGTAATCTTCGTTTCCAAAAGCATTACCCCAGTCAGCAAATTGACCAGTAATGTAATAATCATATGTTTCATCTTCTAAGATGACGTCATCTTGATTATTACAAGCAACCATTGTAAATAGTCCTACGACTAGTAAAGCAAATAAACTTAATTTTTTAAACATTTTTCTCTCCTTCTATATTTTAAATTAAATTCTATATATAATTTTATCACTAAAAGAAAGCGCTGTCAATTAGTCAAGCCTATATAATAACAAAAAACATAATTATTTTAAAATCACAGAAGTCAGTGGTCCTATGGTTAATACTTGGTTTGATAAAGTCGCATTTGACTGACCAACATAACCTCTCATTTCTGAAAAGGAATAATCTGTATAGTCACTTAAGTCAATAACAACTTCTGAACTTGATGTATTATGGAAAACACCCACTGTAGAATTCTCGTAAGTTGTTAAAAAACCTCCAAATGCTGAATAGCCATCAAAATTAATAACCGTATAATTTCCTCTAGCAATTTCTGGATTGGCATGTCTAAGCATAATCAATTTTTTATAATGATTATAAAGTGAATCAGGCTCATCAATTTGATCCATGACCGACCCATTAGTCTGTCTATCTTCTGACCAAGTGGCGCCTATTGGATTAGTAACTGTATCACCATCGCCCCAAAACATTGCCAAACGTCTATTGGCGTCAGTGTTTTCTGTGCCTCGAGAACCCAACATACCAATTTCCTCTCCATAATAAATAAAAGGTGTACCATAAGTCAGTATATAAAGGTTTGCGGCCATATGCATTTTGTAATCATCAACTGGTAGATATCCAGCTGCCCTGTTCATATCATGATTGGATATAAAAGGTTGTAATATGGCATCTGGATTAACATCTTTAACTGCATCTTTATAATTTTTAAGATAGGTGACATAAGCATTGACTGTTTCAATATTTTTAACCGTTAGAGACACATAACCATTGAGTTCAGCCATGCCGAAATCAAAGTTATTGAATGGTTCATAATAAGGATATATATTTCTATTGCTATCCCACATTTCGCCAACGACATAGGCATCTTCGTCTAGGTTTTTAACTTCTGTCATAAACCAATTCCAAAATTCTATATTTTTATCATGGTTTTCAAAGTAAGGGTATTTGACTGCATCTAATCTAAAACCTTTAACACCTTTGCCAATCCAAAACTCAAGTATGCTTTTTATTTCATCTCGAACCAGTTGACTGTCTAAATTCAGTTCTGGCATCCCAGACCAAAAATTGCATTCATAATATAAATCACCATGGAAATGATGATATGTTCTGCCTTCAACCATTTCCTCTTCGGTCACTAAGGTGTAGTATTCTAAGTATGGGTTATTGATATCATTTTCTTCGGCAGCTTCTTTGGCTTGTCTAAACCAAGGGTGGTAATTAGAAGTATGGTTAATCACCAAATCAATAATAATATCAATATGTCTTTCATCACTTGCTTGGATTAAATTTTCAAAATCTTCCATTGTTCCAAAATCGGGATCAATGCCTTTATAATTTATGGTATCGTATTTATGGTAAGAAGGTGAAGGCATGATAGGCATCAACCATATACCCGTTACCCCTAAACTTTTACCTGAATCAAGATCACCGTCATTAAGGTAATCCAAACGATTAATAATACCTTGAATATCGCCCATTTCGTCGTCATTACTATCAGAAAATGCACCGACAAAAATTTCATAATAGACCCTATAGTTGTCATCAATCATGGTTGACTCTAATTTTTCATCCTCAATGATGTATTCTTTTGTATTATTAGAACAAGCTATGACACTTGTGAGTGATAATACAATGAGTATGGTTATAAATAATCTTTTCATCATAAGCATACCATCTTATTTAACAGACCCAGCTGTAACACCTTCAACATAATATCTTTGCATTGAAAGGAATAATATTACAATTGGAATTGCGACAATCACAGAACCTGCAGCAAACATCGTAAACATGTTTGGATCATTATATTCTCCATACATCATATCAAAAAGACCAACCGCAACTGTGTGTATCTCTCGATTATCCTCACCTAATATAACCCTAGCAAAAATGAAATCCATCCATGGCGCAATAAATGTCATTAAAGCTGTATAGATAATAATGGGTTTTGATATAGGAATGATAATTTTTGTAAAAATTTGAGCGTTTGTTGCGCCATCAATTTTAGCAGATTCAACCAAAGAGTTTGGTATGATATCAAAGAATCCTTTTGCGATATAAAAACCTAAACCAGCCCCAGCAGAATATACCAAGATTAATGCAAATAATGTTTCTGTTAAGTTTAAAGCACGTAAAACGAAATATACAGCAATGATACTCATAAATCCAGGGAACAATCCTAGAATAATCGCTATATTTAAGAAAAATTTACGTTTAGGAAATTTAATTTTACTCATGACATAAGCCACTGATAGTTGCATAACAGTTGATAATATAAATGAGAAGAATGCCACAAATAGTGTATTGAAGAACCATCTTAAGAATAATGTTTCAGTAAATAATCTTCGATAAGTTTCTAAACCATAGTTGTTTGGAAAATAACTAGAATAAATAATTCCACGATAGAATCCGTCTAAGTATTCTTCTCTAAATGAATGCAATACAATCCATACAATTGGATATAGCCAAATAATCGCCAATATTATTAATACTAAGTGGGCGATTATGGTACCAATCTTTTTTTTAATATTGGTTTTTCTGTTTAATTTACTTGTTTGAGGAGGTGTTGAATCATCTTTCATGCCTTGATGAATGATTGGATTTTGTTTTGCTTGATTCATATCGTCAAAAACAATTGATTCATTTCTATCTTGTTTTTTATCTTTATCTTTATCAATCATTGGAAAGTATCCTCCTCTTTATAAGCTTTACTATGTCTATAAGTCAGAAGTGTTGCGGAAGCTGTAATGATAAATGTGAAAATCGCAATAACGGATCCAACATTATAGTCACTTTGCTCAATGGTTAACTTAAACAGCCATGTGACAAGTAAATCTGTTTGCCCAGCATAACTTCCTGGCACACTAGGTGCACCACCTGTTAACAGATAGATTATATTGAAACTCGTAATGTTACCAATGAAACTGGTTATCAAATATGGCGTGGTTACAAAGACAATATAAGGTACTGTAATATGTCTAAAAGCTTGATATTTTGTTGCGCCATCAATTTGGGCAGCCTCATATGTATCTTTTGGAACATTCATTAAAATACCACTGGTCATTAACATTGTATAAGGTATCCCAATCCAAAGGTTAATAACTAAAACAGCAACTCTAGCGGTTGTTGCTGAATCTGCTTGAGCAAGAAAAGCCATTGGTCTTGCCAAAATACCAATATCTTGTAACAATTGGTTAAATGGTCCGCCTGTTGAAATTAATGAACGTGCTGCAAGTAAAGTAATAAATTGAGGCAATGCGATGGTCAACACAAAAATTGTACGCCATACTTTTTTTAGTCTAATCTCATATTTATTAATAAGTAATGCTAATAAGATCCCACCAATATAATTCGAGAATGTCGCAAAGAATGCCCAAGTTAATGTCCATCCTAGAACTGGAAAGAATCTTCTACCAATTTCACTAGATTCTTCAAAAATCGCTAGAAAATTTTCAAATCCTACCCAATTAAATAAATCAGATCCAGCAACGACACCTCGTCCAAAATCTGTAAAGGCTATTAAGATCATAAATACTGTTGGTATAATGGTAAATAAAGTTACCGCTAAAATGGTCGGTGTTAATAATAAAATATGAAAACGTGAATCAAATAAAGCTGCCACATCTTCTTTAAATGTCTTAGGCTTTTTGCCTTCTTCGACTACTTTTTGAACTTTATAGGCACTTTTGATGTTGGTGTTCCAAGCAACAATGAAAATAACAATCATAAAAATCATCAAAACACCAAACAAAAGCATGAGCATTGAGTTATCAGCAAATCCCCATCCTGTTCCATCATTGGTTCCTAAAGTAATAAAATTAATTAAAGATTTATATCCAATAGGTGTTCCTCTAACTGCGTCAGTACCACCAACTTGTGGATTCATAAAGAATATGGTTAAGAATCCAACTTGAATACCTAAAAATATAAGCCCTTTCATTATTTGTTTATGATAAAAATTACCAGCACCCATAATAAGATGAGATAGTTTTGTGCCTAGGTCACCATCTTTATATCTTTCAATCATTCTTTTAAAAACATTTCTTATTTTTATACCCAATGTCTTTAATTTCTCTGGTATAGAAATAATAAAATTATAAATACTTTTAAAGAAAGATATGAAGAGATTACCAATTTTTTTAACAATTCTAATTAAGAAGTTCTCTTTTTTTCTCTGCATATATTCGCTCCCCTATAAACGGTAAGAACTACCGTGTTAACGGCAGTTCAATCGTTATATTTATTTTATCTATAATTAGTCAACGTTTTTCCAAGTATCTTCAATCTCTTGCATACGCTCTACTACTAATGCATCTGTATCAAATTCATCTTTATTTGTAAGTAACTCAAATAATAATTCTGGTGCTTGTCTTTGATAATAATATACATTAAATGCAGCAGAGATACCAAATGGTTGTGGTCTACCATGATTAAACATTTCAATTTGAGCAATGGCTAGTTGTGTACGGATATCAGTTCCTTCCATGCCATCAAATTCTTCTAAAGCATCCTTATATGCAGGAAGTGTTCCGTTTTCTAAGTAAGATTCCTCTTGAACATCTTTATGAGATAAATATAATAAAATATCTTCTAAGTAATTTAATTTAGAACTTCTTCTATTCATTACAAACATTTTTGTATCAGTAAATGTTCCAGATTGCATAACTGTATCAGCTGGCACATCACCATAAACATCATCTTCTGTTAAAGTAAATAAAGGTAATTTTGCAACACCTAAGTTATCACCTAAAGCAGCTTGTGCTGCATTAAAGTGCCATGCACCGCTAATCAAAGATAGAGTTTGTTCATTATCTAAGTCTACTTGCCAACCTGAATCAGATGCTTCATCTGCCCCATATGGATCACTAAAGAAACGTTGTCCCCATTTAACGACTGAAATCGCTTCATCATTTACAAAAGAAGTTTCTTCGATGTCTCCACCTTCATAAATCTTTGTCACCGGTTCTCCTGTAACAGCATTTTCTGCTAATACTAAGAAAGAGTTATTAAATCCGTCTTGTCCAGTCACTGTTGTTGATTTCATTTCAAGTTCAGTGGCTCTTGCCCAAATACCTTCCCATGTTTCAACATCAGTTTCATCTAAATACAATGAATTATAATAAAGGATTAAAGCTTGAGCTTCATAAGGAACACCAAATGTATAAGTTTCTCCTTCATAGTCTCCTTTAATAACATCTAAAAAACTTTCTGGATTTTGAGATTGAATCTGAGATACCAAGTCTGGGTTCTCAATTGGTGCAATTGCTGGTGATCCACCAATTAACCTACCTAAATTGTCATGTGCAACGGTTAAAATATCTGGTCCTGCGCTCGTATCATCTAAAAAGACGCCTCCAGCAGTTCCTGTATCGGCTGCTCTAACTTCAATTTCGAAAGGAAATTCTCCTTCATGATTGGTATTATAATATTCAATATAATCATCTGCTTTTTCTTGATAAAAATCTTGTACTTCTTCTCCAACCCATATAACGATAGGTCCTTTGTCTCCGCCACACGCCATCAGCGTAAAAGCTGTTATAGCAATAAACATTAATGCTAGTATTTTTTTCATTTTTATCTCCCTCTACTTTCTTTTTTTACATTTATAATTTTATCATAAAATAACCTTATTTAGCAAGGTCAATGCCCAATAAATCACTATTAAAAATTGTTTTAATTACAAATTAGTAAGCGATTACAATTAATAATTTATTTTATTATATATAATTCATTTTATTATTTCTTGATTTGATAAATTCTTGCTTCATAAGGCTTAAGTATATCTTTTTCAATTTCTTCTTCTTTAATATTAGTCATCCATAATTCAGCATGGTTTGGTATTTCAACTTCATGGTTAATGGTATTAGATTTAAAGTTTGCAAGAACCAAGTAATCATTTGTTTTTCCAGTGGTAAAATAAGTAAATATTTCTTGATGGTCTAATAAAGAAAATTTGCAATCACCATAGGCCAATGACTCATCTTTTCTTAATTGAATTAATCTTTTATAAGTATTTAAAATGGATGTGTTTTTGTTTTCTTGGTTTTCAACATTAATCATTTTGTAATTTCCATTGACTTTCATCCAAGGTTTTCTTGTCGAAAAACCAGCATTTTCTGATTGGTTCCATTGCATTGGACTTCTAGCATTGTCTCTAGAACGATCTCTCAAAGCTTGCATGGCTTCTTTATGACTAGCACCGTTTTTTATAAAGTTAGCGTACTCGGTAAAAACTTCAACATCACGGAAATCTTCCAAATATTCATAGTCAACATTGGTCATACCAATTTCTTCACCATAATAAATAATTGGTGTACCCGGTAAAAGATAAAGGGTATAAGCCAACATCTTAGCACTTCGTTCCCAATAATCAGTATCGTCTCCGTAATGGGAGACTATTCTAGGTTGGTCATGATTATGCCAGTAAATGGTATTCCAACCTTTACCTTTAAAGATGTCAATCCAATGAGAAAAACTTTCTTTAATATGTTTTAAATCAATGGTCCCTTTGGCCCATTTACCAGTGATGATTTTGTTGTCGGGGTCTGTATCTGCCCAACAATGGCCAAATTGTATGAGCATATTAAATTCTAATCCATCAAAACCAGCATACCTAAGGGCTTCTTCTTTCTTTGCACCTCCAGATTCACCAATGGTCAGTAAATTATTTGGAATGAATATTTCTGTGCCAAGTTCTTCTAAATAATCATGGTGTTTGGGCAATGAAGAAAAGTATTCATATCCTGGATTACCATTTGGAAAATCCCAGTCTTTTTCTAGATGATTGGATGCATCAACCCTAAAACCATCGATGCCTAAATCCACCCACCACTGAATCATTTTTTTCATGTCTTTTCGCATGTCTTCATTACGCCAGTTTAAGTCCGGCATTTTTTTACTAAAAATATGTAAATAATATTCATCAGTAGCCTCGTTGTATTCCCAGGTAGGACCACCAAACCATGATTTCCATTGTGTAGGCAATAGTCTTTGATTGTTTTCATTATATTTTGGTTTATGCCAAATGTAGTAGTCATGGTACTTTTCGTGCTGAGGATGTTCTGGATTCTTTGCGGCTTGAAACCATTCATGTTCATCTGAAGTATGGTTTAATACTAAATCAGTGATGATTCTCATATTTCTTGCATGGGCTTTTTCAATGAGTTCTTTAAAATCTTCAATATCTCCATAATCGTCACTGACTTTATAGAAATTTCGAACATCATAGCCATTATCATCCATAGGTGAATCATAATGTGGTGAAATCCATAAGGTATTTACCCCTAAATCCTCTAAATACTCAAGCCTTTGAATGATGCCAGGAATATCACCAATCCCATCTTGATTGGAATCTTGAAAACTTCTTAAATATATCTGATAAATGATTGCATCTTGCCACCAATATTTTGTCATAATTGCTCCTTCTATCTTTGATCTTATATATTTTCATTATAACATAATTTTTGATGATGAATATTAAAAAAAACAGTCAAAATTATGACTGTTTATTTTGGCGACCCGGAGAGGATTTGAACCCCCGACCTTTAGCTCCGGAAGCTACTGCTCTATCCAACTGAGCTACCGGGCCTTATTGGCGACCTGGAAGGGATTTGAACCCCCGACCGACGGCTTAGGAAGCCGCTGCTCTATCCAGCTGAGCTACCAGGCCAATAAAAAAAAGTCAGCGACCTGACTTTAATATCTATATGGCGACTCGGAAGGGATTCGAACCCCCGACCGACGGCTTAGAAGGCCGTTGCTCTATCCAGCTGAGCTACCGAGTCACACGCAATAAATATTATAATCTAAAGTGGTCGTTTTGTAAAGAAATTTCTTTTATTAATTTAGATTTATGTGATATTAAATTTCTTATCGATGGCTTTTTTAACGTTCTCAGGAACAAAAGGACTGACATCGCCCTTAAAACCTGCCAATTCTCTTACTGATGATGATGATAAGAAAGAATATTTTCCTTGAGTCATTAGGAAAACAGTATCGACTTTATCATTAATTTGATGGTTAAAGTTGGTCATTTGAAATTCATAATCATAATCGGTGACAGCTCTTAAACCTCTTAAAATATGTGTTGCGCCCAAATCATAACAATGATTAACTGTTAATTGATTGGACTTAATGACTTCTATATTATCAATACCTTCAACAGCTTCTTTTACAAGTTGCATGCGCTCTTCAGTAGTGAAGGTAGTTTGCTTGTTGGGGTTATAAGAAATTGCAATGTATAATTTATCAAATAATTTAGCCCCTCTTGTAATGATGTCTAAATGCCCTAATGTTATTGGGTCAAAACTCCCTGGATAAAAACCTATTTTCATATTGACTCCCTTCCAAAAATTGTAATTTTTGATTGACCTAAGGTTTTTTCTTTAAATAAAACAAAGTCATAATCAGCTTCAATCGTGGTTTGATGATCTGATTCCATAACAATTATACCATTTTTATTTAATAAGTGTCTATTGTGTATGATATTTAATATATTATTATAGGGTTTTAATTTGTAAGGAGGATCAATAAGGATCAAATCATAGGTTTGCTTGGTGTTCTCAAGAAATTTTAGGGCATCTTCTTTAAAAACTCTTGTCTGTGCCTCAAGGTCTAGTAATTGAATGTTTTCTTTAATGACTTTAATGGCAGATAATTGCTTATCGACAAAATCACATTGATTCATCCCCCGAGACAAGGCTTCAATACCTAAAGAGCCACTACCCGCGTATAGGTCTAATGCATAGCCACCCTCAAAAAATTGTCCAATAGAATTGAAAATACTTTCCTTATTTTTATCAGTGGTCGGACGGGTTAAACTTGATTTGACATCTTTAATTTTTCTTGATCCATATTTACCTGCAATAATCCTTAACATAGGGCCTCCAAAAATAAAGCACTTAATCAGTTGGAAACTACCCTAGCAGACTACATCTACTACCAAGTGGGCATCTCTTCTTATACCTTTAGGATTCCTAATCAAATAGGCTTTCAACACCAGTATAAGCTCGACTCCCTTATAAAAACTGTGCGTCGCGGGTGGGTAGCTTCCAACTAACCAAGTACACTTTTATTATAAGATAGGGCTCGGTTTATGTCAACAAAATCACCGGTATTTTAAGGAAAAAAAATAAGCGAACACTTAATGTTCGCTTATCAGTATATTTATTTTCTTGGGTTCTTAATGTTTGCTTGTGCAGCAGCTAAGCGTGCAATTGGCACTCTAAATGGTGAACAAGATACATAAGATAATCCAATGTTGTGGCAGAATTCAACTGAAGCAGGGTCTCCACCATGTTCTCCACAGATACCAAGTTTGATATCAGGTCTTGATTTGTGGGCATCTTCTACAGCGATTTCCATTAAGCGTCCAATACCTTTTTGGTCGATATGAGCAAACGGATCATCATTAAAGATGTTTTTCTTGTAGTAGTCTGCTAAGAATTTACCAGCATCGTCTCTAGAGAAACCGAATCCCATTTGGGTTAAGTCATTGGTACCGAAACTGAAGAATTCAGCTTCTTTAGCAATGTCTTCTGCAGTTAAGCAAGCTCTTGGGATTTCAATCATTGTTCCAACGCTGTATTGTAATTCAACGCCAGCTTCTTTAATGATTGCATCAGCGGTTTTAACAACTTCTGCTTTAATATATTTTAATTCTTTTAATTCTCCAACAAGTGGAATCATGATTTCAGGTTTTACACTAAGACCATTTTTATTGACTTCGATAGCAGCTTCAATAACAGCCTTTGTTTGCATCACAGCAATTTCAGGGTATGTAATTGAAAGTCTTACACCACGGTGTCCAAGCATAGGGTTAGTTTCATGTAACTCGTTGATGGTTGAATTTAACTCATCAAATGTAATGCCTAAGTCTTTAGCCAAATCTTCAATATCATCTTTTTCATTTGGTAAGAATTCATGTAGAGGTGGATCTAAGTAACGGATGGTTACTGGGAATCCTTGCATTGCTTCATATAACTCGATGAAGTCTTTCTTTTGCATTGGTAATAATTTATTCAATGCTTTTTCTCTTTCTTCAACAGTTTTAGCAACGATCATTTCTCTAACAGCTTTAATTCTTGTTCCTTCAAAGAACATATGTTCAGTACGGCATAAGCCAATACCTTCAGCGCCAAATTCGTAAGCTTGAGAAGCATCACGTTTGTTGTCAGCATTGGTTCTAACATTTAATGCGCGGAATTTATCTGCCCATTTCATTAATTTAGCAAAGTCACCACTCACTGTAGCTTCCATTGTTTTAACTTTTCCACCGTATACTTTACCAGTCGATCCGTCTAATGAAATATAGTCGCCTTCTTTATATTTTTTACCTTGAATAGTAAAGAATAATTCTTCTTCATTGACTCTAACTTCATGTGCACCAGCCACACAGCAAGTACCCATTCCTCTAGCAACAACAGCTGCATGAGATGTCATACCACCACGAGCAGTTAATACACCTTCTGCAACAGCCATACCTTCGATATCTTCTGGAGAAGTTTCTTCTCTTACCAAGATAACAGTATCGCCCAATGCAACCATTTCAGTTGCTTTTTCAGCAGAAAATACAATTTTACCAGCCGCAGCACCAGGAGATGCATTTAATCCAGTTGTTAAAACTTGTGCGTTTTCTAAAGCTTCTGGGTCGAATTGCGGATGAAGTAAAGTATCTAATTGTTTTGGTTCTACTTTAAGAACTGCTTCTTTCTCAGTAATCAAACCTTCTTCAACCATATCAATGGCAATTTTTAAAGCAGCTTGTGCTGTTCTTTTACCATTTCTTGTTTGAAGGATGTATAAATCACCTTTTTCAATGGTAAATTCTAAATCTTGCATATCTTTATAATGTTTTTCTAATTTTGAAGAAATTTCTAAGAATTCATTATAGATTTCTTTATTATCGTCTTCTAATTCAGAAATTGGTTTAGGTGTTCTAATACCAGCAACAACATCTTCACCTTGAGCATTGAATAAATACTCACCATAAAGTTCTTTTTCACCAGTTGCAGGATTTCTTGTAAATGCAACACCTGTACCTGAAGTTTCACCCATGTTTCCAAATACCATTGATTGAACGTTAACCGCTGTTCCCCATTCGTAAGGGATGTTGTTCATACGTCTATAGTATTGTGCTCTTGGGTTGTCCCATGATCTAAATACTGCTTCGATTGAACTAATTAATTGTTCTTTAGGGTCTTGAGGGAATTCTTCCCCTTTGATTTCTTTGTATTTTGCTTTGAAAGCTTCTACAATTTCTTTTAAGTCTTCTGCGGTTAAGTCAGTGTCTAATTCAATACCTTTTTCTTCTTTTTTAGCATCAAAGATTTTTTCAAAATTTGATTTTGGAATTTCCATAACAACATCAGAAAACATAGTGATGAATCTTCTGTAAGAATCATATGCGAATCTTTCATTATCAGTTTGTTTGGCTAAGCCAACAACAGCCTCATCATTTAAACCTAAATTTAAGATGGTGTCCATCATACCAGGCATTGATGCTCTTGCCCCTGAACGAACTGATACTAAAAATGGATTTTCATTGTCTCCAAATTTTTTGTTAACCATTTTTTCTGTTTTTGTTAAAGCTTCGAACACTTGATCTCTAATGGTCGAATTAATTTTTTGACCATCCTCATAATATTGTGTACAAGCCTCAGTTGATACTGTAAAACCTTGTGGAATCGGTAAACCTAAACTAGTCATTTCACCTAAGTTAGCACCTTTACCGCCAAGCAGGTTCTTCATAGATTGGTCTGCTTCTTTAAATAAATAAACAAATTTACTCATAATTGCTTCCTTTCTTTATTTTATATCAAATATAATTTTGAACGTATAAATTATACCAAACATATTAGTAAATATCAAACATTATAGACGTTATTTATTGCCAAATCTTAGGAAAAATTCATGAAAAGGCTTTCAGCTTTTTTATCAATATATATATAAGCCAAAGTAAATATCATTAAATTAAAGACTGCCATTAAAATCATGATCAATGAGTCACTCAAATAAGGGGATAATAAATAATAAACAAAGCCCAATATAAGAATGATAACCCAACCAGTGAACATACCTAGAAAAGCACCAATACTTTGTTTAACCACTTCTGTTTCATTCTTAAATTCAAATTTAGGAAAATGCAAATTAATGATTGATCCAATAATTGATGTTGATAAGGAAAAACTAATGATAAGCAAGAGCATGATTACAACCATTAAAAATGTTGATTCTAAGGCAAATGATATTGAGAATAAGGTTATGATTGCCACAGGTAAAGCCAAGATAACATTAAAATACATTTTACTCATCATGACTTTCTTTGCACTAATTGGTAAAGACTTTAAAAGCCAGAAATTATTGCCTTCTAAAGAAAGTGATATGGCAGATGTATAAACCGTTGATAGTAGAAAACCAAAGATAATTAAAACAATCAACTCAACAGGTGCATTAATACCTGTAAACTGTACCATGATTGCTTGAAGGTCACTTTTATAAATTAAAGACAAAACACCACCAACAATCATTAAGACAATCCCAAAACCTGAATTCATAGCGTAAATATTAACCGAAAAAAACTTTTTAAATTCTTTTCTAATGATTGTCCATGTCACTGAACGTTGTTTATGGTTTATAATGCGACTGCTTTTCCTTCGAATTGTTTTCGTTTGGTTTTGATTGGTTTTATGGGTTAGGTCTTTAACACCATAAAAATACAAAAGCAATAATGCAAGATTTAAAGCCACAAACAAAATAAAAGATAGAATATTTTGGTCTACAACGGCATTAAAGAATAACTTAACATGGGGTAAATACCGGCTGATGCTATTTAAAAAAGCTTCTTGATTTAAAAACGGATTGTCTGAGGCTGAATTGAATGAAAAGGAAAAATACATAAAAGCTAGTAATAAAGCAAATGTCATTACCAACCCAAAGATCTTTGTTATTCCCAACCGGGTTAGGATGTAAGTGAACAACAAAGAAATAAAAGAAAAGATAATCAAAGGTACAATAGGGACAAATAATAGTGATAGTAAAATCACGACCAATCGATAAAGCGAAAAGCCACCATGATATAAGTAAGAAAAGATGATTGGGGCGGTAAATATATAGACTGATAAATATACCATCATTAATAAGACGGTTGTTTTAGCAGCAATCACTACTTCGTTTTTGATTGGAAGTGATGCTAAAAAATCATAGTCTTTGTAATGAAACAAATAAGAACTGGCCCTTATAATAACAAAAAATGCCGATAAAAATGTTGCATACATAAAGATATATGTCAACAATGAATCTAGGGAGTTCATTTGTTTGAAGATTTCACCTAAATGGAAAAATAAAAAACCCAATGAAAAAAAGATAGAACCAAGACCATAAAGAATTAATAAACTTAATAAGACTGTTTTAAGCGTAGACTGTTTTGCATTGGTGCCTAAAAGTCTTTTTAATGAATAGTTTTCTTTAAAGAAAACCTTGACTAATTTAAAATAAATCATGATTCTTTAAGCAACTCCATGAATAAGTGTTCTAGAGATTCATCTTCAATAATGTCTTTTGTAAGTCCATTGGTTACTATTTTTCCGTTTTTAATAATTGCGACTTTATTACATAATTTTTCTGCAACTTCTAATACATGGGTTGAGAAAAATATCAAGGACCCTTTTTCACACATTTTATTAAAGACTTCTTTTAATAAAAAACTTGCTTTTGGGTCTAAGCCAACAAATGGTTCATCTAAAAGCATGACTTTTGGTTCATGAATTAAAGCACCCATGATGACAATTTTTTGTTTCATACCGTGAGAGTAAGATGAGATTGGGTCATTTAAAACCGGTGTCATTTCAAACATGGTGGCATACTCATCAATCAAACGATTTCTTTGATCAAGGTCTATATCAAAGACATCTGCGATAAAGTCAATATATTGTCTTCCAGTTAATGATTCATAAATATCAGGATTATCAGGAATGTAAGCCATGATTCTTTTTGCATCCAGTGGTTTTTTCTGAATTGAATGGTCATAAATGTAAATCGACCCTTCATCAATGCTATGAATACCTGCAATGGCTTTTAATAAGGTTGTCTTACCTGCACCATTGTGACCGATAAACCCATAAATATCACCTGGTTCTATGGTTAAATTAATCTTGTCGATGGCCTTTTTCTTGCCATCATATGATTTTGAAACATTTTCTATTTTTAACATATTATCCTCCTAGTCAAATTTATTATATGCTTTTGGTATATATTTGTAAACATTAATTCATTATTATAAATAAAAAAACAAATTTTTTAAATAATTTTACTTGCTAAATGAAGACTTTTTATTTATAATAATGATAGTTTATTTTGCTCCTATAGTTAAATGGTAGAACGCAGCAATGGTAATGCTGAAATTCTAGTTCGATTCTAGGTAGGAGCACCACCGAATAATAAAGCGTCCATTACGGACGCTTATTTTTTTTTGCTTTATTTAATTGTAGAACCTGACACAATGTCTTTTTCTTTAATATCCTTTAAATCTCTATAACCAAAGACCCTCACATTACGACCGATTTTCATATTTTCTGGTACACTCACATGTTTACCAATGACTGTGATACCAGTTGATAATAGGTCTGGTCTTTCTTTATTGGCTGTGTAATCATCACCAAAGCCAACCATGGCATTTTCTTCAATAACAGTATGTTTGTCAATGATACAGTTATCAACAATGGCACCTGGTTTGATTTCAACATCATTTAATATGACTGAATTACTGACTTTGGCCAGTGGATGTATGGTAACACCTGGACTAATGACTGAACGATGAACTTCTCCTGCGACAATAGATCCATTAGAAATTAAAGCTTGTTCGATGACGGCTTTTGAACCAATCTTAACTGCAGGCATTTCTTCAGAACGTGTGTATATTTTCCAGGTTGGATCATACATGTCTAATTGAATTTTATCGACTGTTTCAATCAAGCCTAAGTTTGTATTAAGGTATGAATCATAAGTTCCAACGTCTTTCCAGTATCCTTGGAATTTATAAGCGAAAACATCAGTTTCTTCAACCATTTTAGGAATGACATGTTTTCCAAAATCTAAATCTTCTATGTCCATTTCATTTAAATAATCGAATAAAACATCTTTATTGAAAACATAGATACCCATTGAGGCAAGTGTTAAAGTAGAATTCTTAGGTTTTTCAACAAAGTCAGTAATCCTTAAGTGTTCATCTGTTTCCATCATACCGAAATGATGAGCATCTTTTGGGTCAATGACATTACAACCTACGGTTAATTTAGCGCCTTTTTCAATGTGTGCCTTAATCATTTTCATATAATTCATTTTATAAATATGGTCACCTGAAAGAATTAGAATATAATCATAATTGCCTTGTTTAATGTAATGAAGGTTTTTCTTTACTGAATCTGCCGTTCCCTTATACCATTCATTGTGGGGTTGTAAAAGGGTTACTTTAGTGTCTCTTCTATCTAAGTCCCAGGGTTTACCAGATCCAATATGATCATTGAGTGAAAAGGGTAGATACTGAGTTAAAATCGCGATGTCATAAAGCCCAGAATTGGTACAATTGCTTAATGTAAAATCAATGATCCTGTATTTTCCAGCAAATGGAACGCTGGGTTTAACGCGTTGTTCTGATAAAATATCAAGTCGAGAGCCGCGACCCCCGGCTAAAATAATTGCTAGTACTTTCATTTTTTGACCATCCTTTTATAATATTTTTTTATAGGCTTTACGGTATAGTTTGGCTGAATTCTTCCATGAGAAATCTGAAGTCATTGCTTCTTTTACAATACGATTCCATGCATCTTTATTATGACAATAAATATGAATGGCATATCTTAAAACATGCATCATGTCATGGGCGTTAAAATTTGTAAAGCTAAACCCATTACCTGTTGAATTAAACTCATTATATGGGGTGATGGTGTCTACCAAACCACCTGTTTCTCTAACAACAGGAATAGAACCATATTTTAGGGCAATGATTTGACCAAGCCCACAAGGTTCATACTTAGATGGCATTAAGAAAATATCTGAGCTTGCATAAATTTGATGGGCAAGTTTATTAGAATATCCAATATGTGCTTTTACCTTATCGGGATAATTTTCTTCTAATTCTTTAAAATACGCTTCATAGTTGGCGTCACCCGAACCTAAGACAAGGAATTTAAAATCATCAATTTCTAACATTTCCGAGAAGACTCTCTGGATTAAATCAATACCTTTTTGACTGACGAGTCTTGAAATGATTGCGACCAAAGGTTTTTTAGGATCAAAATTAACATCCAATGTTTTATACAAGGCTTTTTTATTATCGAGTTTTCCTTCTTGGTAATTAGAAACATCAAAATTAGTGTCAATGAGTTTATCATTTTTAGGATTAAATTCCTTATAATCAACACCATTAACAATACCCACTAAGTCATTAGAACGCATCTTTAGTAGATTTTGTAAACCATAACCAAAGTAATCAGTTTTAATTTCATTGGCATATGTATCAGATACAGTTGTGATTAAATCCGCAGTGACAATACCGGTTTTTAAGAAGTTTAAAAAGCCTTCAAACTCAAACTCAGGTGTATAGTTGATTAAGAATAATTTATAATCTTGTAATGGGAAGATGCCCTGATATGCTAAATTGTGTATGGTTAAAACTGATTTGGCCTTATATTCTGGGTATCTTCTCTTTAGTAATAATGGAATCATTGCGGTATGCCAATCATGGACATGAACAAGATCCGGTATAAAGTTAAGATGCTTCATACTTTCTAACACGGCCAATTGAAAAAATGCAAATCGTTTGGATTCGTCTCCATAATTATAAACATTGTCTCTTGACCCAAAATAAAATTCATTATCTACAAAGTAATATAATATATTGCCTCTTTTTAAAGATTTTATGCCAACATAAATATCTGTTTCATCACCCAAATCAATGGTGAAGTTTAGCTCATCTTCCATTTTCTTTTTATATTTGTCGGGTATTGCTTTGTATAATGGCAAAATGACTCTTATTTCAGTACCTCTTAATCTTTTGATTTCTCCTGGCAATGAACCTACAACGTCAGCTAAGCCACCAATTTTTACAAATGGTGATACTTCTGCACTTACATGTAAAATATTATACATTTTTCCCCTCCTACTATGTATTATAGCAAAATTTAATTTGAAATACCATTATGGCCAGAATTTTATTAATGCACCCCTGTAAATTGAAAATGCGATATAAGTTGTTTCCATCAGCAATAAAAGCAATAAGAAGCTTGCAGTATCAATTGGATACAGACCAAAAACGTCTGAAAACAAACCAAAAGCCAGTGCACTTGTCACTAGGGCAAAGCCAATGACAAAAGTTCTTAACTTGTTTAATGGTGATGAAACATTAACCAGAACTAGCCAATAAGCAAAAGTTGCGGCTAAGATACCGACCGTTGAAATCATTTGGTTGGCGTTTTCTGGAACCTCAAATTGAAAGGCACTTGCAAATATATAAACACCAAGTAAATTGGCGATAATGATCAGCGAACCTGGTAATACGTTTTTAAATACATTCACTAAGAATTTTCCTTTAAATTGCCTGTTGTTTGGTTCTAAGGCAATGATGAATGAAGGAATACCGATGATGAATGTTTCAATAACAAATAATTGGATGGGTTGGAAGGGATAGATATTATCAGTCATTAATAAGATAAAGGTCAGAATGATTGTATAAAGGGTCTTTACCAAATATAAGACTGAAGCTTTTTCCATGTTTGATACGATTTGACGACCTTCTTTGACAACTGTTGGTATGGTTGAAAAATTATCATCCAACAAAACAAAATGGGAAATGTTTCTAGATGCATCGGTTCCACTTGCCAGTGAAACAGATGTATCTGCTTGTTTTAAAGCCAAAATATCATTGACACCATCTCCAACCATACATACTTTGTGTTCATGTGCTTGCATGTGCATGATTAAAAGTTTCTTTTGATTGGGTGTCACACGACCAAAGATATTATAGTTAAGTGCTATTTCTTCAAGTGCTTCATCAGCGATACCATCTAAAGAGATGTATTTCTCAGCATCAATAACGCCAGCTCTTTTTGCAACTTCAGAAACAGTCATCGCATTGTCACCTGAGATAACCTTTACAGCGATATTTGATTCATTAAATTCATTTATGGTTTTTATGGCTGATTCCCTAATATTGTCGTTTAATACAATCAAAGCAATGGCTTTAATTTTACCATTGATTTTATCGTCTTTAATTTTTTGACTTTGTGCCAGTAATAAAACTCTTTTTCCCTGAGATGCATGGCGCTCTACTTGTTTTTTTATTTTTGAATATTGTTTGGTCAAAATCATCTCAGGCGCACCCAAGACATAGATATCAGTGTCAAATTGAACAATAGAATACTTGTTCATGGAATCAAAATCAATTGATTTTTTCACCTTATATTTTTGCTTTTCGCCAAAATGTTCCCTTAAAGCCAAGGCGGTTTGGTTTTGGTCATTCAAAGCATGATTCATCGATGATATGATATTTTTAATGTCGTTATTGGTATATTCTTTTATATCATAAAAAGGATTTTCTATCTTTTCAAAGAAATCAACATTCATGGTCCCATCAGTAATGGTTCCAGTTTTATCCAAGCATAAGGTATCGATTCTGGCCAGTGTTTCAATGGAGTATAATTCTTGGACAAGTGTTTTATGTTTGGCGAGTTTTATCACAGATGTGGCAAAAGTCATGGTTGTTAATAAGAATAGTCCAGAAGGCACCATGGCAACCATAGATCCAGCCATTGAAATCAATGCTTCTTGATAAAGGGCAGAATCGTTAATGAAATCTGGTAAAAAATCATATGAAGACCTTAAATAGGCATTATAAAAGGTCATTAGTCCAAGAGGAATGATGATGATACCAATGATTTTCAATAAAGATCTCAATGAATTTAAAATGACTGATTTAGGTTTTGAAAGAGTCTTGACCTTATTTTGTAAGGTTTCTATATAATTATCCTTACCCACAGCTGAAACTCTTGCATAAGCTTGTCCAGAAACCACAAAACTACCTGATAATAATTGGTCACCAATCTCTTTAGTAATAGAATCAGATTCACCTGTTAAATTGGCTTCATTAACGGTGATGGCCCCATCGATGACAATTGAATCAGTGATGATTTGTCTACCCGATTCAAGTTTATAAACATCATCAATGACCACATCGTTGACATTGATTTCTAACTCTAAGCCTTGTCTAATCACATTAACTTTAGACTCAGAAATCAATGAAAGATCTTTAATGGTTTTCCTCGCTTTAAATTCTTGAACAATCCCTATGGCGGTATTAATGATGGCAATAACCATAAACCATAAATTCTTATAAGATCCAATAGATAGTAAAAGAATGGCAATGATGGATAGTATCATATTAAAATAAGTGAAAATATTAGTACTAATAATTTTCCACGGTGTTTTTAGATTAGATTTTGTTGAAACATTGACTTTTTGGTCTCTAATGCGTTGATTAACTTCTTCTATTGTTAAACCAAAATGCTCATTTTTTATTTTTGTCATATTCTCACCTATTTTATTATAGCAAAATCTCTATTGTTTAACAATACACTAAAGGCTAAATCAAAAAAAGAACACTAATTTTAGTGTTCAAATTGACTGCCACCAATAAATTCTCTTAAGAGAGAATCTTTTGGGACAAGTTTGCTATCGATTGTTTTAAAGTATTTTAAGAATTTTAACAAGCGATTGGCTTGGATAAAATGACTTGATTCACGGTCGATGGTATTTAAGGCATTTTCAGCATATTGTTTTAAAATTGCATATTCATAAGATAATTCTGAATTAAATATGAAATCAGCATTTTCGATGTGTGGGTAAATCCACCGATATTCTCCACGTCTCACTGAAGGCCACATGTCTAGGGTTTCTTCAGGTGAAGTGTTTCTAAATTGTAAGTCCCTCACAATTCTCCTTAGCAATCTTAAATCCGTTAAATTGATTGGATTATTGTTATCAATGTTAATTTGTGTGAATGGAGAGATGTAAATTTTGAATTTTTGGTTCTTTGGTATATGTCTTGATAATTGGTCATTTAAGGCATGAATACCTTCAATCACAATAGGCGTTTTAGAACTGATGGTGAAAGGTTTATTAAAGGTTCTTACTCTTGACATAAAATCAAAGATTGGTAACTCAACCTCTCTACCGGCTATTAAATCAAGCATGTTTTGATTAAACAGAGGAATGTCTAATGAATCTACATGTTCTAAATCTGGTTTGCCGTGTTCATCAAGCGGGGCTTGTTCAACTGGTAAATAATAATTGTCTATAGAAATCATTAAAGGTTTTATGTCATGTTCTAGTAAAGCTTCTTCTAAACGTAATGAAAAGGTTGTTTTGCCTGAAGAAGATGGACCCGCTATGGCAATTAATCGAACGTCTTTTCTTTGATTGATTTTTTCAGCTAGTTCTTTTAATTGAGTTTTATGACCATTTTCACAAACTTCAATCAGTTCTTCTGCGTCTCCTTGCTCAATGCGGTGATTCATTTTGTAGATCATATCAACACCTAAGTTGCTTGACCATTCCTCAGCCTTTGATAAAACTTCAAAGAATTTTGGAGAATCAACAAACTCAGGAATCTCACCTTTTTCTTCCCGTCTAGGATATTGAATAAGAAAACCAGGATTTAAATAATGCAACTCATATTCTTTTAGGTAACCAGTTCTTGGCACCATATAACCATACATATAGTTTTTATAATCATCACAAGTATAAATGTTTACCTTCTCTTTACGATATTCTAAAGCCTTCACTTTATCATCATATCCAAGTCGACTGTATAGGTCTTTTGCTTCTTCGATTGATACTTGTTTTCGGCTTATTTTATAATCTGCTTCAATGATTTTATCCATTTCTTTTTTTATATTATTCAGCATTTCGCGATTGATATCGTTTTCAACGCCCCGACCATAGATACCCATAGATATACTATTGGAAAATTTAATTTCTATTTCAGGATAGGTCCTGTAAGTCGCCATGGCGACCAAATAACGCATACTTGTGGCATATATTCTTGTTGAATCATAGAAAGAATAATCCAGTAATTCCACTTCTGCATCTTCACTCACCCTATATGAAAGTTCGCGCAAACGATTATTGACTAAAGCTGCGTAGTAATCACCTTCAAATTGATTGGCTATTTCTTCTAATACGACGGGTTTATCATAGGTATATACCTTACCATTTATTGTTAATTTGATAATACCACCCCTTTTTTATAGTGTATTTTATATTTTACTACTTTTCATCAAATAATCAAGTTATATTGTTTTAATCAGGTAAAATGTATAGAAATCAAACAACTTATAATTTGTTTTTTCTAACTTATGATATAATTTATACACGGAGGTTACGTTCTATGATTTTAGGTAGTTTCTTTACAACCATTGGAATGGATGAACAACCAGGTCAGTATTTCTTTAGTAATTACCATCTTGTCTATTTATTAATCAGTGCTTTCTTTTTTATCTTATTATTTAAATTCTTAAAAAATAAGACAAAAAACCAACAAAATACATACATCACTATTTTTTTAATTGTCATACTTTTATTGAAATTTGCTGGTGAAGCTCTGTTTATATATGAATATTATTTTATTGAAGAAACCTACTCATCATATCCACATGCGTTTTTTGATATTAACACATTCTTTTCCTTCCAACTTTGCGGCATTATGAATATGCTTTTGCCCTTGGTCATTTGGTTAAACATCAAGCCATTAAAGGATTTTGTCTTTGCGACTTCTATTTTAGGTGGTTTGGCTGTTATGTTTTATCCAGTGACTGTATTGTATGGTAATCCTTTTGCATTCACATTGCCAATATTAAGGTCATCAATCATTCATTTCTTTTTGGTATTTATTCCCTTGTTTTTAATTTATCGAGGTGATTTTAAACTCCGTAAAGATAGATGGTTCCCAATTGCCTTAAGTTTAATAATAACTGCTTTATGGGCTATGTTTGGTAATATATTCATTGATCCGACAGCCAATAATATGTACTTAATGAGTAATCCGTTCTTAAAAGGGCCAATTCCGCTTATTAATATTTTACCCAATGGTTACCATGTGATATTCTTAGCAGTTGCTGTAACACTTGGTTATGTTATTGTATTCCAAATTGCAAAAGTCTTTGAAAAAAAACAAATTTACCGAAAGAAATTCCAAAGAAAACATTCTTAGCTTTATTCCCAGTGAATAAAGCTTTTTTAATAAAAAAACCTCATTTCTGAGGTTTTTAAAGGATTGATAAGACAATAATAAAAATAATAATAATCAGTAATAAGACTAAAGTAATAATAAAACGTGTTCTAATAATGTCATTTGTGATGATTTCTTTGTCTTCATTTAATGGTTGCTCACCAGGCGATTTGCCTGAGTCAACCCGATTAAATTCAACCCCTTCTTTTTTATCAGTATCCGTGTTTTTCAATTTTACCATCCCTTCCATGAATCACAATATTTGTATCTTGATTTATGGCCTTAATGGTTGCATAAGCGATCGCTTCTTTTTTAGTATGTAGAACTCGTATTGTTTTATCAGAACCCTCTCTTGTGACAATCCATTTGTTGTCTTTTTGTCTATAAGTAATATGATACTTACCAAGATCAGGACTTTCTTCTTGGTCTTCTTCTTCATCTTCTTCATTTTCTTCATCTTCTTCATCCAAGTCTTCTTCATCATCTTCTTCAGTTGAAGACGCATTTGGTGTCGCTTGATTGGTTTGTTCAAGTTTATCACTGTCTTGATTGATAATGGCTTGATCAATTTTAGATTCTTTAACCTCATCGACGCGATTTTTCGCTTTTGGTTTAATGAATGTGTAATATGCTAAAACAAAAATCACAATGACCATTAAGCCAATGACAATAAAAGGCAGGTTTTCTTCCAAAATATTAAAAAAATTCATTCATCTCACTCACTTTCTAAAATAAGGATATTTGTTCTTGATGACTAGATTCTTTGTATAAATCAATAATTTGATTCATTGAATATGCTATTTTTGTTTTTTTAATGTTGAAAATAAATTGTCTTTTAAGTTCTGTCATATTAGGACTTTGCCAAGATTTTTTATAACCATATTGGTCAAAATAAATTGATTTTAAATTTGATTTTTCTTGATCAATAATCCTGTAAAAATTATTTAATTTTTTGCTGTCGAAATTTAAAGAAAAAGTAGGATAAATAAAACTAGGGTTATGGTCAATTAAGTTATTCAATAAGTCTTTAAATTCTTCCACGTCATCATTTATATAAGGAATAACTGGTTTGATGATAATCCCAAATTTTATGGTTGTTTTACTTAAAGCCTTAATGAGTTTTTCAACGGCTTTAAAATGATGAGAGTCGTCAAAAAATGATAAATCTATTTTGTTGATGCTGGTTATTGGTATTCCAATTAAGAGTGGGTGTTTTTTTGAAAATCTTTCTAAACGTTCTAAATCACCGAGTAAATTCATTGAGTTGGTTTCAATCACTAAACCATGAGTCAAGGAATCCATTTGATCAATTAAGTAATCAATAGAATCATGACAGGAATAAATATCAGGATTTTGAAAAAAACCAAAAATCTTTTGTTCATCAAATGTTTTAATCTGTTTAATAAAATCTTCTTCCCTATTTTTAGATGTTGAAGGTTCTTTTCCGTTTGCTAATGGGAAGAAATCTAAGGGTGTTGATAAGTAATTATAGATATCATTTGAGCCATGACAAAGGTTGGCATAATAGTCTATGCCAAAGAATTTGTCCTTCTGACGATTTCTAATTAATGATGATGAATTTAAAATCATATGAACCAAACCTCATCTATAATCTTTATTATTACCCTTATTATACCGTTTTTTCATTGAAAATAATAGTTTTTGAATTGTTTTTTATGGTTTATGAATATAAAATCTTACGATTTTAAGTAATTCATCGATGTTTAATTCGTGTGTCACTCTTAAAACCGGCGCTTTAACATTATCCAACCAAGCCAAATGTTGTTTGCGTGAGCGTAGGTTTTCTGGGTTATGGTCATAATCACTGACCCATTGTAAAAAGGCTTGGTGTTTATTATATAAATCCCCACCTGGTAGTATGCGTTTACCAAAACGTCTGATTTCTCTTTCATTGATTCTTCTAATTCGAGTTTCAATGTCTAAGTTCATATATATGAATAAATCGATATCAGTTTTTAACTCATCGAAAATATTAACAATAGGTCCGGAAATCACTGCGTCATCACAATCTTTTAAAGCTTTTTCAATTAAAGATTTAATCAATGAATTGTCTCTTCTAACTGTAAAAGGCGGATCTGTTTTTTCCCACATAAAATCATCGACATCAATGTGTTTAAAGTTATATTTTTTTGCGATGGCTTCTGCAAGAGTCGTTGTGCCTGAACCACTTGAGCCAAAGATATTGATGATCATTATTAAACCTCCACTATTTCTTGAACATGATTTCTTCACTATTAAACATTTTGTTTAATAATAAGATAAAGCCAATTAGGTAAGTAAAGTTCGCTAAAGTTGTCACTAAGACATAAATCCCTATACCATCTGTAAAGGTCATGATACCAACCAGAGATTGCACAGCATTATAAATCGGTATAAGGTAGACATATACATTTGTATTGGCACCACTAGAAAACATTGATGATATGGATACAATGATGGTTAATATATATATAGGAGTAATATAAGTTGTTGCTTCTTTTAAAGATCTAGCATAGGCAGAAACAACTGATACAATGCCAACAATTACAAATATGGTTGAAAATAAGACCAGTAAAATCAATAAATAATCGCCAATGGCAAAAACAGATAAACTCTGATCTTCTAAATTTAAAAGTGTTGGCAACGATAATATTATACCTATAAACGAAGACATAGAAGAAATCAATGATAAGACAGACAAGCTTAAGACTTTACCAATCGCAAGTTCACTTCTTTTAATTGGTGTTATCAATAAAGTCGAGATGGTATTTCTTTCTTTTTCACCCGCTATAGATTCCGGTCCAATAGACATGGCTCCAGAGAATAAGAACATAATCACAAGCATTGGTAGTAGGCTTGACATAATAGTTCCAACCATTTCTCTTTCAGATATTTCAGTTTGCTCAAAATTAAAATCAATGTATGTAGTATCCCCAAATTCTTGGGATTTAAGGTGTTCATCATAGGACATTAAATATGACCTAAAACGATCTATTGCAAGAGACATATCCTTAGGGTTGCTATAGAAGGTCACTTCAGGGTTTTCATCAATACTAGGATTATAATCTTCTATATAGGTAGGGAAAACAATTAAAAGATTCCATTCTTCTTCATCAATTAAGGATTTATATTCATCAACATCTGACTCTGTAATTTCTTTTACATATATATTATCTAAGCTATCATTATCCCTTTCACCATTTTCATAGATGGTTTCAAATGTATCGGTCGGATTCAAAACTGCAATCTCAGTCAAATCTCCTTCTTGCATATTAACCAAGGCATTACCAATAAAAGTATAGATAAGAAAAATAAATAGACCAGGTAGTATAAACAGGGTTAATATAAGTCTTCTATCCTTTAAAACTCTATCAACTTCTTTTTTAAAGATCACAAAGATATTTCTCATGATGCATTCACCTCAACCAAGTCGAAGAATAAATTTTCCACATGTTCATGGGTCTTATGAACATTGTCTAATAAATCATCATAAATTAGTTTACCATCAATGATGATACCCACTCTATCACATATTTTTTCAACCAATGAAAAAATATGGGTTGACACGATGATTGTCTTTCCCCGTTCTTTTAACTCAATTAAAAAATCTGTGACTATCTTACCTGTAATAATGTCTAGACCATTGGTTGGCTCATCAAAGATGATAATATCAGGGTCATGTACTATGGAAATAACCAATTGAACCTTTTGACGCATACCCGTTGATAGGTCGCTAATTTTAACTTCTTTATAACTATCAATACCAAATTTTTCAAACATTTCATCTTTTCTTTTTTTAGTAAGTTCAGGATTTAAGCCATGTAATTTGGCGAAAAAATCAAACATATAATTCGGTGTGAAAAATTCTTCGAGTTTTAAATCACTGGTTAAAAAGCCTATTGATTTTCTAACATTATTGGCTTCCTTAAGTGCACTATAGTTATTAACAAAGATATCACCTTTGTCAGGTTTAATTAAAGTTGATATACATCTTAATGTGGTTGTTTTCCCAGCGCCATTTGGGCCTAATAAACCATATATTTCACCAGGATAAGCTTTGAATGACAAATCTTTTACCGCAACTTTTCTTTTTTCATCGGTTTTATTTATCTTCATTTGCTTTTTTGATAAAGTAAATGTTTTAGAAATATTATCAACACGTATTTTTGCTTCCATTGGTCACCTCAATAAGTAAATATTTTTAGTTTTATATCTTTATAAATATCTTACCAAATATTCATTTTATTTACAATATGAAAAGCGTATTAAAAAAAAGTCTATTTCTAGACTTTTTAGTTTATTTTAAAGCTTTTTTAGCTTGTTTACACAAATCAGTAAAACCTTGCATATCATTGACTGCTAAGTCAGCCAACATTTTACGGTTAACTTCAACGTTTGCTTTTTTAAGACCATTAATTAATCTTGAATATGATAAATCATTCATTCTAGCAGCTGCATTGATTCTAGTGATCCATAATTTTCTAAAATCACGTTTCTTTCTTCTTCTATCTCTATAAGCATATTTGAATGAATGCATAACTTGTTCTTTAGCTGTTTTGTATAATAAATGTTTAGCGCCAAAATAACCTTTGGCTAATTTTATTGTCTTTTTACGTCTGTTTCTAGTAACGAAACTTCCTTTTACTCTAGGCATCTCTCTTCACTCCCTCTCGATTTATAGATATGGAACCATATCTTTGATTCTTTTTAAGTCTGCAGTTGAAACGGATTCACTCGTTCTTGACTGACGATTTTGTTTCGGCGTTTTATTGCTCATTAAGTGATTTTGAAAAGCAGAAGGTCTAGAAAGTTTCCCAGATCCTGTTCTTTTTAATCTTTTTTTAGTACCTGAATGTGATTTCATTTTTGGCATAATTGTCTCTCCTTCTAATTTTTAGGGTTAATCATCATAAATAAAAATCTACCATTTCTTACGATATTACCATCTAATTCGCCAATTTCTGATAAAGATTCGTAAAAGTTGGTTAGAACTTCTTTACCTTGTTCAACCAAAGCTTCTCCAGCACGGTAAGGTAATCTTACCGATACTTTTACTTTATTGCCTTTGGTTAAGAACTTTTCCGCATGATTTAATTTCGTATTAATGTCATGCTCTTCAATGACAGCAGTCATTCTAATTTCTTTAACTTCAACAGTTTTTTGATGTTTTCTAGCTT
>JBKHBS010000025.1:0-19612 GCA_046542225.1 Candidatus Izemoplasmatales bacterium
TTATGCAATTATTGCAAATTTGACCAGTTTATTTCTTGGCACTTATCTTTTAGACCTGATTTTGTATTAATTTATATTGATAAGCAAACTAAAAGTGCAAGCAGAAATGCTTGCACTTATTTTTTTTAGCCAATTGCGAATTTTAAGGTTGCAATACAAACCACTTTTCCATTGACTGTGGCAATGCCTTCAGCAATGCCTAAGTGGCCTTTTTTATTAATAACTTTTGATTCTAAAATCAATTGGTCTCCTGGTAAAACTTTTTGTTTAAACTTGCATTTATCTATGCCAGCAAAATAAGCGATTTTTTCCTTGTTTTCATCTAATGTTAAAATAGTGACAGCACCCGTTTGAGCCAATGCTTCAACGATTAAAACCCCTGGCATGACATGTTCTTGAGGGAAGTGACCCGTAAAGAAATGTTCATTGACTGTGACATTCTTAATGGCTTTTGCACTGACGCCTGGTTCAATGTCAATGATACGGTCAATGAGTAAAAAGGGATATCGATGGGGAATGATCTCTTGAATTTGATTGCTATTTAATTCCATGGTTTTCCTCCTTAAACTTTTTGAAAACGATGGTCGCATTATGCCCGCCAAAACCTAAACTATTGCTTAAAGAAACATTTACTGTTTTCTTTACGCCTTGTCCCAAGGTGTAATTCAAGTCACACAAGGGGTCTAAGTTTTCAGTATTGATTGTTGGTGGTACAAAATCATCTTTAACAGCCATTAATGCAAATAATGCTTCAACAGCACCAGAAGCACCCAAAAGATGGCCTGTCATTGATTTTGTTGAAGAAACATTAAGCTTGTAAGCATGGTCTTTAAAGGCATCCTTAATGGCCAGTGTCTCTGTTTCATCGTTTAATTGGGTTGATGTCCCATGGGCATTAATATAATCAACATCTGTGACATCTAAACCACCGTCTTCTAAGGCAAACAACATACAATCTCTTGCGCCTTTACCTTCAGGGTCAGGGCTTGTTATATGTTGGGCATCAGAAGTAGTGGCATAACCGATGAGCTCACCATAGATTTTAGCATTCCTTGCCTTGGCGTGTTCATAAGATTCTAAAATTAAGGTTGCGGCACCTTCACCCATGACAAAACCACTACGGTTAACATCAAAAGGAATGCTGGCCTTATCTTTGTCTTTGCCCTTGTGTAAGGCTTGCATGACTGAAAAGCCCCATATTCCTAATTTAATCACTGTGGCTTCAGCGCCACCGGTGATGACTGTGTCTAAATAACCATCACGAACTGCCCTAAAGGCTTCACCAATGGTATTGGTTCCGCTGGCACAAGCAGTGACATGCGAAAGGCTTGGTCCGAGAATGCCATATTTGATTGCTACATTGGCTGCGGCTAAATTAATGATGGCACTGGGAATAAAATAAGGACTGATTCGATTAAAGCCTCGGTCATTTGCCCGGTTATTTTGATCAGATATGGTTTGTAAGCCACCAATACCACTCCCATAATAAATACCAGTCCTATGGGTGTCTATTTTCGAAAAATCCAAACCTGAGTCAGCAATTGCTTCATCCGTCGCAACCATGGCGACTTGGGCAAAGCGATCGGTTCTTTTAATTTCTTTTGCCCCAAATTTTTCTTGAAAATCAAAACCTTTGATTTCAGCTGCTAAGGTGACATCATCACCACTGGCATCATAATGGGTGATGGGTCCAATCCCATTAAAGCCATTTTTTGCATTGTCCCATGTTGATTGAGCATCGTTGCCAATTGGTGTTATTGCGCCAATTCCTGTCACAACGACCCGACGTCTTTCTAAAGATTTCATTAAATCATGCCTCCGTTAACACTGATCGTTTGTCCTGTGATATACCTTGCTTTATCACTGGCAAGAAAAACACAAAGGTCAGCGATGTCTTCAACTTGTCCTAAACGATTTAGTGGAATTTGTTTTAAGTAATAGTCTTTAATTTCATCTGATAATGAATCTGTCATTTCTGTTTCTATAAAGCCTGGAGCAATGGCGTTCACTGTGATGTTGCGAGAACCATATTCTTTGGCTAGGGCTTTTGTGAGTCCGATAATACCGGCTTTTGAAGCCACATAATTTACTTGACCAGGATTACCGATTAATCCCACAACACTTGAAATATTAATGATTGTACCCGCTTTGTTTTTTAAGAAGTGCTTGGTCATATGTTTGCACATATTCCAAGTCCCTTTTAAGTTGACATTGATGACTTGATCAAAGTCTTCCTCTTTCATCCTTAACATTAAATTATCTTTTGTAATGCCGGAGTTATTAACCAGTATATCAATTCCATTAAACTGCTCAAGGGCTTTATCGACCAAAGTTTTAGCCTGTTCAAAATCAGATACATCGGCTTGAACGGCTAAGGCTTTAGCCCCTAAATTTTCGATGGCTTCTACCAAAGACTTGGCTTTTTCTTTCGAATGGTTGTAATTAATAACAACATTCATACCTTCTTTAGCAAAAGCTAAAGCAATGGCTTTTCCGATACCCCTAGAGGCACCGGTGATTAAAACTGTTTTTCTAGGATTCGATTCCATGATTGACCTCCAAAATGTCTAATGTATGCTTCAGTGATTCTAAGTCTTCAATATTTAAAAGTGTCACTTGACGGTTTATTCTTTTGACAAAATTACAAAGGGTTCTTTTAGGACCGATTTCTATAAAGGTGTCAACACCTTGATCAATTAAGTTTTCAATCATCTGATAAAACTTAACACTATGGGTGATTTGTAAGGCCATCACTTCTTTAATTGAGTTTTGATAAGCCATACCTGTTAAGTTAATATAGAGATGGTTTTGTGGTTCATTTAATTGAATGTTTTTAAGGTAATTGGATAAGTTTGTGGCCGCTTCATTCATCAAAGAAGAATGAAATGCCCCACTTGTATTTAAATCAATCACTCTTTTAGCCCCTTCATTTTCAATGAGTGCCTTGATGGCATCCACGGCATCTGCTTGACCACTGATGACGATTTGGCCTGGTGTATTATAATTGGCAATGGTGACAGATGATTGGCTTTGTTGAATGATTTTTTCTAATAAACCAAGGTCGAAACCCATGACAGCACACATTTTACCAGGCTTGTTTTTAGCAGCTTCATCCATAAAGATGGCCCTGTTTTTAACGATTTTTAAACCCTTTTCAAAGTCAAAAACACGATTGTGTAAATAAGCACCATATTCACCAAGACTTAATCCTAAACTGTATTTTGCATCAATCGGATATTGATTTAGTATTGTAAGGACTGCTTGATAGATGGTAAACATACACACTTGTGTATACTTTGTTTGGTGGAGTCTTTTATCTTCAGTAAACATGATTTGCTTTAAAGGATAGCCTGTTATTTTTTCAGCTTGATTAAAGACTTCTTTTACAGAATCAAAATGATCGTATAAATCCTTACCCATACCATGGTATTGTGAACCTTGTCCAGAAAACATCAATGCAATTTGTTTCATCCAATCACACCTTTATATACAAGACTGTTTTCAAAGATGTCTTTTAATATTTCTTGGACTGGTCTAATGGCCTTAACCAATCCTGCAGATTGGCCTGCCATGAAAGAACCTTTGTCTAAATCACCGTCAAAGACAGCCCTTCTTAAAGACCCTAAGGTTAAGGTTTCTAATTCCATTAAAGAAGCAGTGCCAAATTTCGTTAAGTCTAGATATTCTCTAGACATTTGATTTTTTAAGACTCTGACAGGGGCACCGGTTTGTCTACCGGTCACAACTGTGCTTGTGTCTTTGGCTTTAACAATCATTTGTTTATAATTGTCGTGGATTGGACATTCTTCGCTGGCTAAAAGTACAGTACCGATTTGAACACCCCTAGCCCCTAAGATATAAGCAGCGTCTAAACCTCTATGATCAGCTATTCCACCAGCTGCAATGACTGGTATATTGACCGCGTCAGCCACTTGAGGGATTAAGGCCATGGTAGATATTTCACCGATATGGCCACCTGCTTCAGTGCCTTCAACAACCAAGGCATCGGCCCCAGATCTTTCTAATCTTATGGCAAAAGCAACACTCGGTACAACAGGTATGACAATAATTCCTGCTTCTTTCCATTTCTTCATGTATTTGGCAGGACTGCCTGCACCAGTGGTGACAATCTTAACATTTTCTTCAATGACAATATCAGAGATGGCTTCAGCATGTGGACTCATTAACATGATGTTCACACCAAAAGGTTTGTCTGTACGTTCTTGGGTTTTTCTGATTTCGTCTCTGACTCTATCAGGATCCCATCCACCACAACCGACCAAACCTAAACCACCAGCATTAGAAACGGCAGAAGCAAGTTCATAAGTAGCGATGTTAGCCATACCACCTTGTATGATTGGGTATTTTATATTGAGTAAGTCTCTTAAATCCATTATATTCATCTCCTAATATTCAATAAGGGCCCCGCCCCAAGTTAATCCGCCGCCAAAGGCAACAGTTGCAAATAAATCGCCTCTTTTGATTAAACCTTTTTCAATGGTTTCATCAATGGCAATTGGCACACTAGCGGCAGAAGTATTTCCATATTTATTGATGTTGACATACATTTTATCCATGGATACATTCAATTCTTTTGCGGCTTTTTGAATGATTCTTGAATTGGCTTGATGGGCCACAATGTATTGAATATCTTCCATAGAAATATTGTTTCTTTCAATGAGTTCATTGATTGTTTTTGGCATAATCCTTGAAGCAAATTTAAAAACTTCATTGCCCTTCATATGGATGTGGTCTTGAACACTGATTTCATTATGGTCTAATGATTTTAAATCAGGGTTTTTACAATATAGTAGCATATCTTCATCACCTTGTGAACCGGTAATGATATCTTTGATATGATTTTTTTCACTTTCACCGATGACCATGGCACCAGCCCCATCACCAAACAAGACACAAGTGTTTCTGTCCCGCCAATCGGTCAATCTTGATAAGATCTCCACACCGACAATTAAGGCTTTTTTAAAAGATTTGCTTTTGATCATTTTATCAGCGATTTGCATGGCGTATAAAAAACCAGAACAAGCAGCGTTGATATCAAAGGCCGTGATGTTTTCAATGCCTAGTTTGGCTTGTAAGAGGTTGGATACACCAGGAAACGCATAATCAGAAGTGACTGTGGCCACAATGATTAAATCAATATCATCTTTATTGATTTGAGCCTTTTCAATGGCTTTTAATGATGCTTGGTATGATAAATCTAATGAACTTTCGCTAGTAGAAATGTGTCTTTCTTTAATACCAGTTCTTGAATAGATCCATTCATCAGATGTGTCTACGTATTTTTTTAAATCTTCATTACTCACAATGGTTTTAGGAACATATCTACCGGTTCCTAATATTTTTGTATATGTCACTGTCATTGCCTCCTAAGTTGTCGTAATTAAAACGCTGTAAAAATCCAAATTGTCTAATTTTATAATTGCGTTGGTAATAGAGTTCAGGACCTGTTAAATCCTTTAATTTTAAATAAGCATCCATGATGGCTGTTTTTGTTTCTTTAAAGACCACTTCTTTATTAAAGTGGGCACCACCTGGGGGCTCAGGAATGATTGAATCGATGATTTGAAAATCTTTTAAGTCCTTGGCAGTGATTTTCATTTCCTCAGCGGCCAAGGGCGCTTGACTAGCATCCTTCCAAAGAATGCTGGCATAGCCTTCTGGACTTAAAATCGAAAAGATTGCATTTTCTAACATCATGATTTTATTGGCAACACCAATGGCTAAGGCGCCACCACTCCCACCTTCACCAATGACAATACTGATGATGGGAACTGTAAACTGACTCATTTCCAATAAGTTATTGGCAATGGCTTGGCCTTGACCACGTTCTTCAGCACCAATACCAGGATAAGCACCTGGTGTATCGATTAAGGTTAGGATTGGTCGGTTAAATTTTTCGGCTTGTTTCATCAAGCGTAAGGCCTTACGGTAGCCTTCAGGATGAGGCATGGCAAAATTTCTTTGGATATTCTCTTCAGTCGTCCCACCTTTTTGTTGGGCGATGATTGTGAAAGGAACACCACCAATAGAACCAATACCCCCGATAATACTTGGGTCATCTCTAAATTGCCTGTCCCCATGTAGTTCCATAAAATCAGGTGAAATATAATCGATAAACTCACAAGCTTTAGGTCTTTGTTGGTGTCTTGCCAACAAGACTTTGTCCCAAGCTGTGAGTTTGGTCATTTCATTTTTCTTGTAATTAATGATTTCTTCTTTAATTTTTTTGATGGCACCATCTTTGCCTAAGCCTTCGATTTGTTTTTCTAGGTCTTTAAGTTTCTTTTCTTTTTCTAATATATTCATGAGGTCACCTTCTGATGAAAGGTTAATAGTTTGGCTAAGCTTTGTTTCATGTCTTTACGGTTAACCACTTGGTCAATAAAACCCTTCTCTAATAAAAATTCTGATCGTTGAAAGCCTTCAGGTAATTTTTGGTTGATGGTTTGTTCAATGACCCTTGGGCCAGCAAAACCAATCAAGGCATCGGGCTCAGCTAAAATGATATCCCCTAAAGATGCAAAACTGGCATTGACGCCACCAGTTGTCGGATGGGTCAAGACAGAAATGTATAAGAGGCCCATGCGGGAATGTTTGGCAACGGCCGCACTTGTCTTGGCCATTTGCATAAGAGAAAAGATACCTTCTTGCATCCTTGCCCCACCAGAAGCAGTGAAGATAATCACTGGCAAGCGTTTATAAATGGCGTATTCAAAAGTCTTGGTGACTTTTTCACCAACAACACTGCCCATAGAACCCATTAAGAAATAAGAATCCATGACACCCACCACACATGATTTTCCATGTATTTTTGCGTGGCCATAGATATAGGCTTCATCCAATTGGGTTGTCTTTTTATATTTGGCGATTTTTTCTTCATAGTCATGGTGAAAAAGAGGGTTTAAGGTAATATACCCTATGCCTCTTTCAATAAATGAATTTCTATCAACAATATGTCGAATCCTATCCACAGCCCGCATTCTAAAGTGGTGGCCACAACCTGTACAAAGAAAATCATTTTGAATGTTTAGTTTTTTGTTAATGGTTTTTTCACAGGTCGGACATTTTTCATAAAGTCCTTTGGGCACATCCATTTTATGGGTTTTATGATAAGAAAGATCATTCTGGATTAAATCCAATTTTTGTTTTAATACTTTTCTATTTTTTATGGATTGTTTGATTTCATTCATAATCGCTGTACTCCAATAACATGTCCAAATTCATTTCGATAAAAGATGTGTTAAAATCACCTTTCATGTATTTGGGGTGATGGGTCATTAAATATAGGAATGATTGGTTGGTATCGATGCCTTCTATCACCAATTCCTCAAGGGCAGCCTGCATCTTTTTAATGGCTTCTTCACGGCTATTGCCATGAACGATCAACTTCCCAATCATAGAATCATAGTGGGGTTGGATGGTTGAGCCTGAATAGATAAAAGAATCAAATCTGATGCCAGGACCTGATGGCATATGGAATAAAGATATTTTACCAGGACTTGGTTGGAATTGTTTTTTAGGGTTTTCAGCATTGAGTCTACACTCGATGCTGTGGCCTCTAAATTCAATGTCTTTTTGTTGGTAAGCGAGTTTCTCACCAGAAGCAATCAGTATTTGTTCTTTAATGATATCAATGCCAGTGATCATTTCAGTAATGGGATGTTCGACTTGAATCCTCGTGTTCATTTCAATGAAAAAGAATTCATTATCTGCCAAGAGAAATTCAATGGTCCCAGCATTTTCATATTTAACATGTTGGCAAGCCTTGATTGCGGCTTCAGCCATTTTCTTTCTTAAAGTCGAGGTGATTAAGCTCGGTGCTTCCTCAATGACTTTTTGATTGCGTCTTTGAATGGAACAATCTCTTTCACCTAAGTGAAGTGTATTGCCATACTTATCACATAGCATTTGAAATTCGATGTGCTTAGGGTTTTCTAGGAACTTCTCTAAATACATGGTTCCATCACCAAAAGCGTTTTTAGCCTCGGTTTTGGCTGTCTGAAAGGCAGTTTCAAATTCATTGGGATTATAAGCAATCCGCATGCCTCTACCACCACCACCGGCACTGGCTTTTATTAATATTGGATAACCAATATCATCAGCTATTTTCTTTGCGTCTTCGATGTCTTTAACAGCACCGTCACTGCCTGGAACAACCGGAACGCCAGCTTCAATCATCATTTCTCTGGCTTTTGATTTATTACCCATTTGACGAATGGTTAAACTTTTTGGGCCAATAAAGGTAATGCCAACTGTTTCACATAATTCAGTAAAAACATCATTCTCGCTTAAAAAGCCAAATCCAGGATGGATGGCTTCTGCACCAGTATTAATGGCTGCGGTAATGATGTTTTCCATATTTAAATATGAGTCAGCGCTTTTAGCACTGCCAATACAAACAGCTTCATCAGCCAGTTGAACATGTAAAGAATTCTCGTCTACTTCACTATAAATCGCAACTGTTTTGATACCCATATACATACATGATCTAATAATCCTAACGGCAATTTCACCGCGATTTGCGATTAATATTTTATGGAACATTATAGTGCCTCAATTTCCATGATGACTTGTCCATATTCCACCATGGTTTCATTCTTAATCTTAATATCTTTGATCACGCCATCGATGGGTGATCTAATTTCATTCATGACTTTCATTGCTTCAACAATACACAAAACATCACCTTTAGATACGGTTTGATTGACCTTAACAAAGGCTGGATTATCGGGAGATGGTGAATGATAATAAGTACCAACCAGTGGTGATTTCACCTTGGTGAAGTTATTTTCTTTAGGGCTTGGTATTTCAGGGCTTGAAGAAGGACTGATTGTTTTTGTTTGAACAGGTTCAACAAGCACTTGTTTTTCTTCATTCTTTTCCATTTTTACTGTGAAGTCTTTTTCAATAATCTCTAACTTGTGTATGGTTGATTTTTCAAACTCTTTGACGATTTTTCTAAATTGTTTAATATCCATGAGTTAACCTCTTAAAAACGATTTTAAAAAATCGTTATTGATTGTTTTCTATATATTCAACGATTTGTCTGACTGTTTGTAAAGATTGAGCATCTTTATCATCAACAGTGATACCGAATTGATCTTCTATGGTCATAATTAATTCTACAGCGTCTAGTGAATCAGCGCCAAGATCAGCGACTAAATTAGAATCCATATTGATGTCTTCTTCCTTAACACCTAGTTCATTGCTAATGAGTTCTTTTAACTCTTCAAAAATCATTTTATTTCCTCCTTAAAAAAATCAAATTTTTCTAAATTCTAACACCTTTTTTTACATGTGTCAAGGTATTTTGATGTTCAAAATATTTGAATTTAAAAACATTAAGTTGTATTATATAAAGTAAAGCAAGTACTTATCACTATATATCTATATTATCTTGCTTATTTATAATTTTTTGCTTTTAATGAACATTCGTTAATTAAAGAAAGTTAGGCTAGAAAAATTAATCAAGCACCATAAAATGTTTATTTATATTTAAAAATTTACAATATAATGATATTTTAATTAAAAAATCATATATTTACATGTTTTTTTAGTTTTTTTCAGATTAATTATTTGCCAAATCATTTAAAAAATTATATTTATATACTATAGAATGATTATTTATAAAATGGAGGAGATTTTAATGAAAAAATTATTTTTGATTTTTGGATCATTTTTATTAATGTTTGTTTTAATGGCCTGTGATGGTGAAGGTGACTTCACTTTGCCAGAAGATACAACTTTACCAACGACTGAAATAACAACGACAGAAGAAGCAACGACAGGCGATGAAACAACTGAAGAACCAACGACACAAGATGGTACAACTGAAGAACCAACAACACAAGATGGTACGACAGAAGAACCAACAACTGAAGAGCCGACAACTGAAGAGCCAACGACTGATCCTTCAGAGCCAGCTGTACTCTTAGATGAGCCAACCAATTTAAGTATTGATGGAATGGTTTTATACTGGGACGAAGTGGCTGATGCAGAGGCCTATAGTGTTTATGTGGATGGAAACTTCCAAGCAGAAGTGTCAGGCACCCAATTCGACTTTTCTAGCATTGTAGAAGATTATATGGTCTTTAATGTTAGGGCTTTGGCAGAAGATGATGCAAGCAACTCAGATTTGAGTTTAGACATTGTTTATAATGCCAATGCAGAGAGCGAGATTAGTGATATGCAAACATTCATGGACTCAAGTGAAATGAATGTGACTGATAATCAAGCCTTTGCGACTGAACTGGTCTTAAGGGGTATGACTGTTTCAGAAATGCAAACCATGATGACCAATATGGAACCAGTGATGACTAAAATGCAAAATGGAGCGAGCATGAGCGAGATTTATCCTGATTTACATACACTTTTAAATGATTTAGACCATAAGGAAGCCTTGGTTAGTGCAATGGTTAGGGTTGAAATGCCAAATATGATTCAAGCCCAAATTGATGCAATGACGGCCATGAATGAAAATCCTGATTTTAATCAAACATCAATCTTAATAAGTGAAGATAATGAAGTGATGGATTATAGTAGCGAAATCGAAGATTTAAATCGCTTATTATTGTTTGTGGAGACTTATCCTGATGAAGTGGTTGAATCAGCCATGATTGTTATTGACTATTTGATGAGGGTTGAAAATGAAATTACAAGTCAATGGGTTGAAGATTTAGACACAGTTATTGATTCAGCTTCACAAGGACCATTTGAAGTTAATTTAGCTGTATCTGTTAAAAATGGTTTGGTTATGAATTTTAAAGATGAAATGCCAAGCTTAAATGATCTTACAATTTTCAATCAAACCATGATGACTTTTACAAGTGTGATGTTAGATGATGATAGGATGGAATCATTTATAACAGCTGAAAAAACAGCCATGCAAATGCAAATAACCATGGAATTATTCTTTGACGCCTTGTTGCAAATTGATGCAGATTATATCAACCAAATGCAAGCTGCAATGGATACTCAAGATGAACTTGAAATCTTGAAGCTACAAATTGCTTTCATCAATGATTTTATAGATAGTCATGATGAGGAACTTTCAGAACTTGAGGACGTCTATTCAGATGAAGAGAAGGAAGACATATTTTTTGATTTAATGGTTGCTTCTGTCTTAGAAATGCAAGGACTGACTGAAACAGAACAAGCAGATATCATGACCATCATTAAAGCAAACATTGATTTTGATGATCTATTGGCCTTAAAAACATTATCACATGATTTATTCAATGATTTATTAGATGAAATCATTGCAAATGATTATGGGCTTGTAGAAGCAATTTATGAAATGAGAAGTTTGACTGAAAATGAATTTTATTATGGTGACGATGATTCTGGGGATGATTCTAATTTCTTAATTATGACCGACCTTGAACCTGGAGACTATCTTGTATCAGTTTTTGGTTTTTCAAGTGAAGATGTGGGTGAATATGATATTTATATATATGCCGATTATGGTACAGGTGACGTTTTAATTGAATCTAATACAGGAACCTTAGAAGAAGGTATTGAAGATCATTACACCTTTACTTTAACAGATCCAGCTCTTGTGACCATTTATACTGAAGGATCACTTGATACCTATGGAACTTTACAAACTGATAGTGGGGATGAAATGGACCAAACTGAATTAATGTTAGATTTATTGGATTCATTAGTAACAACAATCAATCCTTTAGTTCAAGATATGACTGATACAGAATATGCTTTATTCATTGATAACATTTTGAGTTTTGCCAAAACATCCATTGAGATTGAGAATTACCATTATTCAACTTATACAGAAGATCAACTCACAGCCATTGACATGGTATTTGATACCATTTCAAATACAAGCCCAGAACAATTAGACATCTTACAAGCCACAATGAATCAAATTGAAATAGCAGACATCTTTACAGAAATATATAATATTTATTATGTAGATGAAGAACTAGCAAATCCAGAACTCCATGATTATGGTGTCTTAATTGAGTTCGCAAACCTATATGTAGATACCTATGATTTGGTTGAAACGGATATTGATGATCTACTAACTGATGTATTGTCATTGCTAGATGATGAGACCATTCAAATGGAATTAGACATTACATCAAGTGATGTTGCGGATATAAAAGCAATGATTAGTGCTTATCCAGATGATCTATACACCCAAGCAATGATTGTGATAGATTATGACTATAGAGATTTAAGTCAAACTGAAATTGAAGAATTACAAGAACTTATCATGTTGCTTGAATCGCCTTTACAAGAAGAAACACAAGTAGAATAATTCATTGAATCATTAAAATAGAGAATCCTTTGATTCTCTATTTTTTTATGTTTTTAATTTGGCATTCAGAAAATTAGATAAAAACCGTCTGTTTCTATAAAATGATATTGATCTATGCTATAATATTTTTAATAAGTTTGGAGGTTTACATAATGAAAAAATTAATGTATGGATTATTAATTGTTTTATTCATGTTTTTAGGGGGCTGTGGTCAAAGTGTTTCTCTGACGACAAGTGAACAACCTATCACGACAGACTCAGGGATAGAATTGGTTGATGTAGAAGTCATCAAAAATGATCTTTATAGTCCAGAGACTTTTACCCTTGATGACATGCAATTGAAACTGATATTTAGTGATGGTGCTTATAGCCTAATTGATATCAGTGAAGATATGATACAAGAAGATATCTCATCTTTAAATCAAGAAGGCACTTATCAATTAACCATTGAATATTTATCCTTTGAAAAATCATTTGAAGTTATTATTGAGGATGATTTACCAATCACACAAATAGAAGTTGGTGAATATGATCCTTATTTTCATTTGCCTTCTTTTAATATCAATCAAATATTGTTGAATGTTACAAGAAGTCATGATGTTTCTTATCAAATACCTTTAACTTATGACATGATTAATCAATCTGATACCAATAAACTATTTACAGAGGGTATACATGAAATCACTGTGAATTATGAAGGCAAAGAAACGAGTTTTATGATTGCTTTGATTGATGATTATCCGAGTTTAGAATTACTCGAATCAGAAAAAGATATAGCTGTTTTCTACGAAGTATTAGAATTGCTTCAAAGTCAACACCGGACTCGGCCTGAAGATACTGATTTGTATATAGGGGCATTAAATGGGATGATTCAATCATTAAATGATCCTTATACTAGGTATTTTGATTCAGACGATTTTGAAAAATTTAGAGATGGTTTAAGTGAATCCTATGTTGGCTTAGGGTTGACCATCAATAATATAGATAATCAATTGGTGGTTACTGGTGTATATAGTGGGAGTCCAGCAGAAGATCAAGGGATTTTTATTAATGATGTGATTAAGTCCATTGATGGTGTTCTTGTGACACCAAGTAATATTTCTGAAATAGTAAGTGAATTATATGGTTCTTTAGGAGAAACCATACGTTTAGGGATTGAAAGACCAGGTGTTGAAAATATAATTGAGTTTGAACTTGAATATAAGGAGATTAACACCCCTTCAATTGAAACAAATCTTGTGGATGATAAGTACGGTCTTATAAAAGTGAATTCTTTTGGTAGTCAAACAGCTGATTTATTTAAAGACGCCATCCATTCATTAGAAGATGATTCTATTGAAGGCCTTGTCATAGATTTAAGAAATAATGGTGGTGGATATTTAGATGTGGTTTTAGAAATGATGCAATTATTTCTGCTTGATAATGGTAAACCTATAATGACAATAGAATCTTTTGTTGGTGGATATAATACCAATATCTTCTATGGGACCATTGACGAGAAAAAACCCTATGAAATTGTTGTTTTAGTCAATGAAGGTTCAGCAAGTGCTTCAGAAGTCTTTGCCATTGGAATGCAAGAACACGGTGGTTACTTGGTTGTCGGTACACAAACCTTTGGTAAAGGGACCATACAAAAATCAATAGCAATGAAGGAAAAACCAGGTGATTTTCTTAATGTCACATATGGTAAATGGTTAAGTCCACTTGGAAATTGGCTTGATAAGTATGGTGGAAGTGGTGGCCTTATGCCAGATGTTATTGCTGAAAGAGACATCTATGAATCATTGTGGAAAATCCATTTAGAATATGATGAAGTAATTGAGTACGATAGTGTAGATGATAGGTTATCACGGATCCAGACCATTTTAAATGGTATGGGCTATTCTGTAAGAACAGACGGTTATTATGATGATGAAACCAAAGTGGCTATTGAAGATATCCAATTAGAAAATGGATTGTCTGTTAGTGGAAATATTGATCAAGAAACCATCTTGATTATTAATGATTGGTTAAATGATTATCAATCAAACACAGACACACAATTGGATCAAGCAATAGAAACCTTAAAAAATCAATAAAGATATGGCGTGATTCTGATTAAGAATTACGCCATTTATGATAATCATAAATAAAGATGTCCTTGGATAACTTGACTTATAATAATAGAAATATTATTATATTCAATGGAGAGTAAAAAAATAAAAGAAAGGGAAGTATACTCAGAAATTATAATGGGTATAAAAAAATTATGTACGCAAAAAATATTTGGAAAACCATAACAAGTGAAAAGAACAATCAAATCAATGACTTTAATGAAGGCTACAAAGATTTTATCAGTGTCGGTAAGACTGAAAGATTATGTGTCAATGAAGCTGTAAAGATAGCTGAAGCAGAGGGTTATAAACCTTTAGAGGATTTTAAATCTTTAAAGACAGGAGACAAAGTTTATGTGGTTAATAAAAACAAAAACATTGCTTTGTTTTTAATGGGTAAAAAACCTCTAACGGAAGGCTTAAGAATCTTAGGGGCCCATATTGATTCACCAAGATTAGATATTAAACAAA
The DNA here is from genome assembly GCA_046542225.1 of Candidatus Izemoplasmatales bacterium. GTDB lineage: Bacteria > Bacillota_I > Bacilli_A > Izemoplasmatales > Hujiaoplasmataceae > Hujiaoplasma. The sequence continues at coordinate 14,866 of JBKHBS010000025.1, forward strand.
ATCCAGTTTATGAAAAAGACGAATTTGCCTTTCTTGATACCCATTATTATGGGGGTATCAAAAAATACCAATGGGTGACCATTCCTTTATCTTTACATGGTGTGGTTTGTAAAAAAGACGGAACCACTATTAATGTAAATATCGGTGAAGATGAATCAGATCCTGTGTTGGGTATTTCTGATTTATTGGTCCACTTATCTGCAGACCAAATGAAAAAATCTGCTAAAGAAGTCATTGAAGGTGAAAAACTAGATGTAACTTTTGGTTCAATTCCTTTAAAAGATGAAGATAAAAATGCAGTGAAAGCCAATGTCTTAAAACTATTAAAAGATAAGTATGACATGGAAGAAGAAGACTTTATTTCTTCTGAACTTGAAATCGTCCCTGCTGGTAAAGCCAGAGATTTTGGTTTTGATAGAAGCATGGTTGCTGGTTATGGCCATGATGATAGGGTCTGTGCTTATACATCTTTAAAAGCTGTTTTAGACATTGAAACAAGTGACTATACAGCTTGTTGTATCTTAGTAGACAAAGAAGAAATTGGTAGTGTTGGGGCAACAGGCGCAAGTTCATCTTTCTTTGAAGATACAGTTGCTGAATTGTTATCATTATCTAATCAAACAAATTATTTAGATTTAAAACGTGCCATGAAGAACTCTAAAATGTTATCAAGTGATGTATCTGCCGCATTAGATCCATTGTATGATAATGTTAGTGATAAAAAGAACAATGCTAAGTTTGGATACGGTGTTGTCTTTAATAAATACACAGGTTCAAGAGGAAAATCAGGATCAAATGATGCTGAACCTGAATACATTGCTTGGATTAGAAACCTAATGGATTCTAATGATATTCATTATCAAACCAGTGAACTTGGTAAAGTAGACCAAGGTGGTGGGGGAACCATTGCTTATATTCTAGGAGAATACAACATGAATGTGATTGATGCAGGTGTCCCTGTATTAAATATGCATGCACCGATGGAAATTGTTTCTAAGGCAGATGTTTACGAAGCTTACCTAGCTTATAAAATATTCTTAAGAAAATAATATTTTTTAGCACTGAACCCTTAAAAGGTTTCAGTGCTTTTTTTATAATTTTTAGACTGATATATTTTATCCAATTGTGCTATAATATCAATAATGAAAAACAAGTGATAAGGAGAATATTTATGAAAATTTACATCATACAACACTGTCAATCAGAACACCATGTTAATGATTTAACCGGGGGCTGGACAGACACACCCTTGACTCAGTTGGGTAAGAAACAAGCTCATGCGGTTGCTAAAGAACTTAAGACATTAGGTTTAAAGGATTTCCTTTTATACTCATCAGATTTAAAACGCGCTTACATGACTGCAGAAGTCATTTCTAATGAGTTTTCAACTGAGATTATTCCTTTGGAAATGTTAAGAGAGATTAATAATGGTGAAGCGGCCAATAAAACAAAAAAATGGGCAAATAAAAACAAATTATATTCAGGCAACCGCTTAGAGATTGATAAGCAGGATTGGCCAGGCTCTGAAAGGCCAAGAGACCTATATCATAGAATGAGTGCATTTATTCAAAAATATATAGTAAATGCTAAAAAGGATTTAGTCATTGTTTCACATGGTGTAGCAATCAGTTATTTAATAAGTTCTTGGTTAGGAATAGCTCCTGAAATGTTACCGGATACTTATCTTAAAGGTAATGCAGGTGGTATATCTTGTATTTCTATGAATCAGTTGGGACAAAAAACATTAACCTTATTTAACAACACATCTTTTCTAAGGGTCTTATAAAAGAATATTCTAATCTCAGTTCATATATATCAAGAACCTTTTAAAGTAATTGATAAACAGAGATTTATTCTAACAAACATTTAAAATAATCATATTAAGTATTGATTGTAAGATTTATAAAAATATATAGAAAGTGAATTTAAAAAAATGGAAAAAAAACGAGTGAATGAACCAAAACCTTTATCTTATTTGCTTTATGCAATGATTGCCTTTGGTTTTCTAGGTTTGGAGTTTGGTGTATTATTTTTATCAAGAATAATTGATGGGAGAAGTCTAAGTCAAATTGGCAATTGGCCAATCCATTGGTATGGGGCAATTGCTCATTGGATATTAACCATTTTGGTTTGGTTAATTGGTGTTTATATCATTGTGAATTGGATGAAGAAAAGAAACATTTTTAAAAACTTAATCGATTTTACATGGTCAAAAAGGGTTGCTTACTTAATTGTGATAGCCATCACTACAGTAATCATATCAGCTGTCTTGCAAATGTTGATTAATGATACAAAAATTCCACAAGTCTATTCTGAGTATCTAGGCTTTGTAAATATGTATGGTGACCATGCATTAATCGTGACTGTTTTTCAAGTCTTATATTATTTTGTAGAAATGATGCTTGTTTTTATCATGTTGGTATTATTCCAAAGAGCAGGAGAACTTATATTTAAAAATATGTATATTCCTTATGGTTCCATCGGTTTAATGTTAACTTGGGGAATGATTCATTTTCTTTCCCATCCATCGGGTGCTCTTGGTGTTACAATTTGGGCATTAATTCCAGGTCTTTTATATCTTTATGGTAAAAAGAGTTTCTTGCCAGTTTATATTTTATTAGTACTTGGCTTTCTAATTTAAAAATAATATCCATGATGGGGTTTAAGTATCTATTCATATTTAGGTGTTTTGTAGATCTAAAATAGACACTATAAAAAAAGTTATCATTAGGATTATGATTGAAGATTAAGAGAAGAATAAGCGATTTAAAAGAAGTTATTACCCAAAGTGATAACTTCTTTTTAAATATAAAAGATTTTTAGCAAAAAAACAATATAATGATTGAACCAATATTGGATATTGACTTGTATTAAATAAAATATCTAATTATAATTAAATTAAATGAGGGGTGTATTGATGTTGTTAAAGAAAATGATGGTTGTATTTTTTATATTGTTTAGTTTTTCAATGCTTGCTTGTGGAAACAATCAAGTCCTTAAACAAATAAAATATTATGATATGAACCAAAGTCTTATTCAAACAATTGATAATGATGAATCTGCAGATTTATCAACAATTGAATATCCTGAACTAGAAGATATAGAAGGATATCAACTTATAACTTGGTCAATATTAGAAGATGAATTAGAGGTTGGTAAGGATTATGATATTTACCCCGTATATGCAAGAACACTAAATCACACCAATGATTATGGCTATACACCAAAAGTTGTAACCAACGAAGATTTTATACTAGTATTTTTACTAGATTCATTTAACAATGACAACATAAAATCAATTCAAATATATCAAAAAGACAATCCTGACTATTATAGAGAAATCAATCCAACCAATAGAAAATGGGTATCTGCCAAGCCAGTTTTTGAAATTTATTATAACAAAATATATTTACCGGCCCTTGTTGGACATGAAGAAACTTTAAAAATGGATATTTATGATTTAGACAACCAAGACTTTTATCAAGAAATGGATATTGTTCAAGGTGATCAAAGATCTTTTAATGAACAAATTTTCTTAGTTTTAGATCAAATGATTCTTATTGAGACAAGCGAATGGACATTAGAATCAGATAGACAAGATAATTTTGTTGATGTTTATGATTTAGAAAACTACCAGTTTAAAGAAAATATATTAGAATTTGAAGGTGTTAAAACAACGCATCCTTATTACATTCATTTTAATGGTGGTTTGTTTGCCTATAATGATAAAATATTGATGGGTAAACATGATTATTTAATGTATGATAACCAAGCTTTGATATATGATATCAATGACTTTAGCCAAGTAGAAACCAATGAAAGACCATTAGATATAGAAGAAGGTTATTTACCAATGAATGCTTTTGTGGAAGAGGATTATATTGTTTCACAATATTGGATTTTAAGTATCTCTGTTCAAGATAAAAGCTTTTTTGAATTTAAGCAAATCGATGGTGAAGAAGAGCCTATACAACTTGAATTCAATGAAACTGTTAAATTCCTAGAAATCAGACACGAGAAAGTTTTTATCTTAGGTTATAGAGCCAATAGATTATACATCTTTGATTTAGAAACTCAAGTATTGAACACAGTAGAATATATAAACGATACACAATATTATGATTATTCTGGATCTATGATGATAGATAATGATTTAATCATCACTTATCAAAGAGATGATGATTACCTTGATAATGATATCAAATATAATTATTATTCAGTCATCAATGAAGATATTCATGAATATCAATTTGAAGCCTTAATTGATGGTCATCAAGCTAAATTTTTATCATCAACAATTGTTCATAATGATAAGATCTATGCAATAGCATCTTATGAATCATCACTTTACTTAATAATATATCTACCAGGCGAGACGAGTCCTAATCAAACCATTCAAATAGAGAATGCTAGAGTCAATGCTTTTAAATCTTTTGAAAAGGTGAATGATCAATTGGTTATTTATTTAAGAGACAAAAGTTTTATCATTGGTTAATGGTCTAAAAATATAAGTTATATTATTTAAATATATATAAAAGTATGCCAGATGTGCCGTTGTTTGATTGATTAACCCGTGATATTATGTTTTTATCATAAGACATTAGTGTATATACATTTTTATAGGTTAAATGTTTCTTTAAAAAGTTTTCTCTGTTTGACAAAAAAATATTTAATATATTTAGGAGGCCAATGGTCGTGAATCTTAAGAAGAAGATGAGTGTGTTTTCAGTTTTATTACTGTTTATAA
>JBKHBS010000026.1:0-19507 GCA_046542225.1 Candidatus Izemoplasmatales bacterium
TTATTGTATTATAATATAAACAGATTAAGTATAAATGATTTATGTATAAATGATTTAAGTATTATGTGGAGGTGATGATAATGGCTAACTCTAGCGAACATGTTCGGGGTTTTACAGATTATATTATATTGTCTATTTTAGAAAAATACGACAGTTATGGATATGAAATTGCAAAAATTATTGAAGATGTTAGTGATGATTCAATCAATTTAAATGAAGCCACCTTATATATTGCCTTAAAAAGATTGTCAAAAGATGGTAAAATATCTAGTTATAAGCAAAAAAATAAAAAAGGCATGTTACGTCGTTATTATTGCTTAAATGATACAGGAAAGAAATCATTAAGGCAATTTAGAAAAGATTGGCAAATTTTAGAAAATACATTAACCGCTCTTGTGAGTGGTAAATTTAAATACAAACGATATGAATAGGAAGTGATGCTATGAATGTATTTGATGTAATACCTAATAATTTCTTTAATTTATTATCGGGTAAAAATAGATCGATTTATGTTAATTGTCTCTTAGAACTCTTTCGTGTCTATGAACAAGGATCTATATTAGGGATGGATAAAAATATTGCTAGACAAGCAATAGAAGATTATCTAGACTTAAATCCTTTAGAAGAAGAATTAGAAGATCAAGAAGATGATACAGAATGGACCAATAGAGACAGGGCCAACCAAATCATTAGAAGACTAGAAAAAACAGAGTGGATAGATATTGATGTCAATAATAATTATGAAGAAATCATTAATTTTAGAGATTATTCCATCACCATTATTGAAGCCTTGCATGAAATTTCTAATGATAATTTCTATGAAAATACAGAAGATGATGGTCATGAATTTAGGGGTTATATTTACACTTCTTATTCTTTATTAAATAGTGATTATGGCGAATATGGTATGGTCTTAGATCAAGTTTATAAAAACACTTTAGCTTTTGTAAGAGAAATAAGAAAACTTGACTCAAGGCTAAAATATTATATTAAGACAATCGTTGACCATTCAGAAATTAAGGATTTAATCAATTATCTTGTCAATTATAAAGCTGAGTTAATGGATAAAGCCTATAGACGATTGAAAACGTCGGATAACATCAATAAATATCGGGCAAATATCATTGGTAAACTTGAAGAGATTCAAGAAGATAAGTTTATTATGGAAGTCTTGGCCAAGGAACATTTGGTGAAGTCACATAATAATTATGACATGGCCATGATGAAAGTCAATAAAAAAATTGATGATATTATTGATATCTATAATTCGGTTTCATATATCATTGATGAAATTGATAATAAAAATAAGGTCTATGTCAACACAACCATCGCCAAAATTAAGTTTTTATTGTCTGATGATGAAAATGTCATTTCTAAATTATCAAGAATACTTAAATTTACCGCTGAACAGATTAAAGATAATCAAACCAATAAGGCCATGAATACCATTAGACCAATGTTTACATTAGCATCTTACCAACAAATATCAAAGGTCTCTTTATACACACCAAGGGGTATTTATAAACACATAGAAAATCAATTTTTACAAGAAAATGATCATCGTTTCGATCAAACTTTGAGAGATGAGTTTTATAAGGAGTTTGAAATCCACTATTCTGAAGAGGTCATTCAAAAATATTTGGATGAATATTTTAGAGAAAATTCACTGATTAAGGCCAGTGATATCATTCATAATGACATGTCAGATGAAGCCATTTTACGATTACTATACATCTTGGTATATGCTGGTGAAGATATGAATTACTACATCCAACCATTAAACACAAAAATAAATAATTCAAGGTTCATCATCGATGATTTTGAAATCATTAAGGGGGAAAATTAAATGATACTAGAAAATTTTGAAGACCTCAATGTAGGTCAAAAGAAACTATTTGCCAAAACCTGTTTGCGACTTTTATCAAACAGTTTCCTTGCAAAAGATAAAGAGGATAATAAGGAAATGTATTACTTTATTATCTCTTTTAAAAATTATTTTGATGAGTACTTCGATTTAATGGATTTTGAATTGGTCTTAGATCGAGAATTAGGGGCAGTACAATTGGTGCACCGCGAGAACAATAACCTATTGAAACTCAAAAAAGATGAATCAATCATCTTACTTATATTAAGGATTTTATTTCATGAGCATTTGGTAAAAACATCAGTCAATGACAATGTGGTTATTAAAGTTGATGAGATTCATGATTATTATGATTCTTTGGAATTAAAAAAGAAAATTAATAAAACTGATTTGGTGAAAATACTAAGGTTATTCAAGCGTAACAATCTAATAGAAACCTTAGGAGACATTACTAAAACATCTACACCGATTATCATCTACCCAACAATATTATTGGCCATCAACACCCAAACCATTAATGATGTTTATAATATCATTAACAACATTGAAAACAAAACAGGAAGTGATGCAGATGAAGAAATTAACTAAGGTTAGATTAATCAATTGGCATTATTTTGCCAATGAGACCATCCAAATCAAAAACAACACATTAATCACTGGTCAAAATGCAACAGGTAAATCAACCATTGTAGATGCCATTGCTTTTATATTGACCGCGGGTGACCAAATTTTTAACTTAGCAGCCAATGACAAAAGTAAAAGAGATTTAAGAGGTTATGTAAAGTGTAAATTGGGCATTGATAATCAAGAATATTTACGTGCAGGCGATACAACGGGTCATATTGCTTTAGAATTTTATGATGAAGTCAAAGACGATTATTTCACCGTAGGCGCAGTCATTGATATTGTTGGAGAAATTGTGCCACCAAAAGTTTTATTTTACGAATATGAGAATCAGATTAACGAAGAGTTATTTGTAGATGAAAGTGGTGTTATTTTAACAACCATTAATTTCAAAAAAACAAAACTTGCCCAAAAAGTTCACTTGACAAGAAAAGAAGCAAAATATTCTTTTAGAAAAAGATTTGGTTCTATCAATGAAAATTATTTTTCATTACTTCCAAAGGCTTTAGCCTTTAAACCTATTTCTGATGTTAAAGAGTTTATTTACAAGTATTTATTGGAAGAACGCGTTTTAGATGTGGAATCAATTAAAGAATCCATTCGTGCTTATAAAGACTTAGAAGCGACTTTAAAAATCATTAAAGAAAAGGTGAGCGATTTAGATGATATTGCTCAAACTTATGAAGAAATTAAAGAAAATTTGTCTCAAAAAGAATTTTATGAATATTTTTTGAAATTATTAGAAATTGAAAATATTAAAGAATCTATCGACAAAGAAAATAAAAAATTAGAAAAAGTCATTATAGATAAAGAACAAAATAATAAATTAATCACAGAGATTGAAGAACAATTAGAAATCTTAGATGAGCGTTCAAAAGAAGTGTATTCAATGCTATCGAACAATGACACATTTAAAGCATCTGAAATCTATGACAAAGAAATGAAAGAACTCACTAAAAAAATCAATGAACAAACAGAGATGAGACAATACGCGACAAATAAGGCAAAAACTATGAAAGAAGTCATTGAAGACTTAAACAGTGAATATGATCAAAAAGCCTATAAACAGTTGTCTAAAATAGACTTAATCAACATAGATGATGAGAATTATGAAGCCACTAAGTTAAAACTCATTCAATTGGAAAAAGACTTGGATGATGTAACTGATCAAAACCGGTCAGAATTCGGAAAATTACAACATGTTAAACAAGAATTGGTCAGTGAAATCAATGAAGTTTATCAAACTTTAAAAGGCTTAGAAAACAATAAATTAAAATACGACCCTATGACACTGAAACTACAAAGCGCAATCATTGATGGGGTTAAGCAACAATATAATGTGGATATTAACGTTCATATACTTTGTGAATTAATAGAAGTCACTGACCCTAAGTGGCAAGATACCATTGAAGATTATTTAGGCAGACAACGATTTAATCTTATTGTTGAACCGAGATATTTTGATTTAGCATTAAGCGTTTATAATCAAGTGAAAGATGCAATGAATATTTATGGGATTGGTTTGGTGAATACCAAGAAAATTCAAAAATTTGATCAATTTAGATCAAATTCATTGGCTTCCATCATTGAATCAGATAATAAAGATGCCAAACACTTTATCAATATGACATGTGGAAACTTAATCATGGTTAATGAAGTTAGTGAACTAGAAAATTACTCACAGGGTATTACTTTAAGCGGTATGGTCTATCGTTCATTTACGGTCCGATCTTTATTTAAACTTAAAGACAAACCTTTTATAGGTAAAAATGCTAAAACAGCCCAATTAGAAACTTGGCGAAAGAAAGCCAAAGAATTAAGCTTACACCATCAACGAATCAACAATGCTATGTCTAATATCAGTGAGGAAAATACCCTAATCAAAAAATTGAATTTAAGTCAATATATCTCTATGCTGAAGAATTATTATTCTCTTGATTTGTTAAAAGAAAAAAGAAAAAATTTAGCAGAGAAAAAACGCAATTTACCTCAAGAAAGCTTGAAAGATTTACGGGTTGAATATGAGAATATTAGAGAGGAAATAAGAACTTACAATGCAAGCCGGCAAAAGGCTTATGAAAAAAATGGTTCCCTCAATAATAGAGAAAGTAATATTCATGATCGTTTATTGGAATATGAAACGAACCTAAATGATGTCAACAAGACCATTAATCAACAGACAGAAGACAACCCTGGATTAAGAGAAAAAGCTGAATCTTTATTTAAAGAAGAAGCAAGCCAACAAAACATTCAGGACATCTTAGAAAATTATACAGAAAAAATCACAAGAGAATTAAACAACATTCATCACTTAGAAGATTCTTTAAGAACCAAGCAAATACAGTATACTCAAAAATACAATTTAAGTTATCAGTTTGGTTTAAAATATATTGATGAATATATCGATGAACGCAACAAACTTGTCAAATCTGAATTGGTTAAGTATGAATCTAAAGTAAGAGAAGCGAGAGAAGTTGCGGAAAAATTATTTAAAGAAGACTTCATGTCTAAATTAAGAAACTATATTGTTTCAGCTCAAGAAGAAATCAAAAAGATTAATGAAACCCTAGAAAACATTCGTTTTGGTGAAGACAGTTATGAATTTATCTTCCCTAAGAGTAAAGAATACGGTGACTACTACGATATGGTCTTGTCAGATGAAGCCATAAAATCAGGTGAAGAAATCTTCAATTATGATTTTGAGATGAAATATCAAAGGCAATTAGAAGAACTCTTTATAAACTTAGCGTCTGAAGATTTAAATTCTAAAGGAACCGTCAATAAATTTACGGATTACCGGACTTATATGGATTATGATATTTTAATCACCAATACATCTGGTGATAAAATAAATTATTCAAAAGTCTTTAAAGAAAAGTCTGGTGGAGAGACACAAGTACCATTCTATGTGGCTACTTTAGCGTCATTTGTGCGTGTCTTTGAACAAGCCTCTAGGAAAGTAAATCAAGAGTCTATTGGATTGATATTATTTGACGAGGTCTTTGATAAGATGGATTCATCGAGAATTAAAGCGATGATGAGATTCATTCAAAAATTACCGGTTCAAATTATGCTATCAACCCCACCGCAAAAAATGGAGATTTTACAAAAGTTTACTGACACTACAATCATTACCCTTAGAGATGGGAAAAAAGCAAGAACCATGCAAATGAACAAACACGATTCATAAAAGACCAAAAATTTGGTCTTTTATTTTTAGAAAATATACTTTTGTGATATGATAATTAGTTGTATATTGTCAAAGAGGTGAAGAGATGCAAAGATATTTTATTAATCAATCACAAATCCATGATCAGACTGTGAAAATTACAGACGGAGATTTCCATCATATAAAAAATGTGATGAGAAAAAAAGTCAATGACGAGGTCATCGTTAATACATATGATGGTCATGTTTATCTATGCAAAATCACTGGTTTTGACCCTCAAGAAGTGGTCCTAGAAATTATTAAGGCTATGGATTCCAGTAAAAATGATTTTAATTTGGTATTGGGTTTAAGTCTAACCAAAAAGGATAATTTTGAAATGGCTATAAAAAAAGCGACCGAACTTGGTGTTTCAGGCTTTATTCCCATTGAAACTGACCGATCTGTTGTTAAAATTAAAGATTTTCAAAAGAAAAAAGAAAGATTTACTTTGTTGGCTAAAGAAAGTTCTGAACAATCGGAGAGAACCACACTACCAAAGATTTATGATTTGCAAACCATAGAGTCACTTGACTTAGAAAACTTTGATCACTTATTTGTGGCTTATGCGAGAAAAGATAAGCAAGCATTAAAGTCATACTTAAGCAAAATCAAAAGAGATGATTATAGTTTGGTTTTGATTGGTCCAGAAGGTGGTTTTACTGAAAAAGAAATTAAAACATTGGTGGATAAAGGTTTTGAGACCATATCTTTAGGCAATACCATTTTACGGGCTGAAACAGCAGCCATATACATCACATCAATTTTTAGATACATGTTGGGAGATTAGAATGAAAGTCGCATTTTATACATTGGGTTGTAAAGTTAACGCCTATGAAACTGAAGCCATTATGGAATTGTTTATGGAAAAGGGTTATGATGTTGTAGACTATGATGACTATAGTGACGTTTATATTATAAATTCTTGTATGGTTACAAACTCAGGAGAAAGAAAATCAAAACAAATTATTAGAAGACCCATCACAATCAATCCAGATGCCATCATTATTGTTATGGGTTGTCTTTCACAATTAAAAGCTCAAGCCATGCTTGAAATTCCTGGCGTCAAGATTGTTCTCGGAACAAAGAATAGGCATAAAATCATCGATTATTTAAATGAATATCTTGAAACGGGTAAAACCTTAGACAAGTCAGAAAAACTTGAAAAAGACGAAAGTTTTGAAAACTTAGAAATTAATGATTTCCAAAACCATAAAAGAGCTTTTTTGAAAATTCAAGATGGTTGTAATAACTTTTGTACATATTGTATTATTCCCTTCACGAGGGGAAGAATCCGTTCTAAAACAAAAGACATCATATTAAATGAAGTAAAGCATTTGGTTTCTAAAGGCCACATTGAAATTGTCTTAACGGGCATTCATACAGGCGGATATGGAGAAGACTTAAGTGACTATAGTTTTGCGGGTTTATTAAAGGATTTAGAAAAAATAGATGGCTTAAAAAGAATTAGAATTTCTTCTATAGAAATCACAGAGTTAGATGAAGAAGTCTTAAATGTTATTCGTCATTCAAAAAAAGTGGTCAACCACTTACACATACCTTTACAAAGCGGCAGTGAAAGAATTCTTAAATCCATGAACCGTAAATATAATAAAGCTGAATTTAAAGCAAAAATTCAAGACATAAGACAGATCTTTGACAATATGACCATTACCACAGATGTTATTGTTGGTTTTCCCGGAGAAACTGAAGCAGAATTCGAGGAAACTTATGATTTTATTAAGGATATAAACTTTCAGGAACTCCACGTTTTCCCTTATTCACGGCGTCAAGGAACACCCGCAGATAAAATGAAGGACCAAGTCAATGGCAAGGTTAAAAAAGCGCGTGTCCACCGTTTAATTGACTTAAGCAATGAACTAATGAATCAATACATGAAGTCACAATTGGGTAAAACAAAATCCATCATTATTGAACAAGAGAAGGATGGGTTTTGGATAGGTCATTCTAAAGATTACTTGACCGTTAAGATTAGGAACAAAGACAATATACTTGCCAAAGAAGTCGATGTCATTTTAGAAGGTATTGATTTTCCGAATATGATTGGAAGGATAAAAAAATAACATCCTCAAGTGGATGTTATTTCTTTATCTCTTCAACGATTTGATAAGTGATCACGTTTTGATTATCATGGTTCTCTAAATGGTAAGCTTTTTTATTGTCGATATATTGAGGGAGTTCGTATAAATAAGCAATCATATCAAACAACAATTGATGTTTGTCCACTTGTTTTCTAAGTTTTCTGAACTTTTGTGAAATATAAAACTTACCGATGTTTTTACTGGCTTTATCTTTAAAAATAAAGACAAGTTTATTTTGCTTTTTATTTGGAGAAATATTGCTTTTTGCCTGAACTAAGTCATCAAGGGCTTTTTGATAAAATTTGATATATTTTTTTACTTTCTTCTTACCCTTCTTCTTTAAAGACTCGTAGGTGTTTGTGTCATCGGTTACATAGTTATTGTAGATTTGATCGATAAAAACATTTGCGTTGTACTTTTTTTCTTTAATTTTATTAATATATTTAAGTTTTCGTTTATATTTTCTAACGTTCACATTCTTATTATAAAAATGGATGCTTAAGATGATGATTAAAATGGCGACACCAATCGTGATGCCTAAAATAATCCAGTCCGAACTTAGAGCAAAAAACTGATATAGTTTCATTTTTGAATTCTCCTTAAACTTGTTATGATAGACTCATTTTAACATAGTTACCATTAATTTAGAATATTCAAAATAAAAAAGTTTACTTTTTAATTAATATTTAGTATAATAACTAATGGTAAAGAAAAGGGGTGAAAGCAATGGCTAAAACTGTCGTGAGAGAGAACGAATCTATCGAAGATGCACTTCGTCGTTTTAAACGTGACGTTTCTCGTGCGGGGAATCTTGCTCAAGCCCGTAAAAAGGAATATTACGAAAAACCAAGTGTTACAAAAAAACATAAAAAAAATAAAAACAAACAAAAATAACAGTCTTTTTTAAGACTCTTACACAAGAAAATAATGACAATTCATTTGAATTGTCATTAATTTTTTCTCTATAGATAAAAAAATGTTATAATATATATAAAAGGAGTGTGCTGTATTGACTAAAAAAATAGACATCAATATTAAACTTGATAATTTGATTGACCTTTTGGGCGTGAATGACAAAAATATTTCTTTATTGGCTGATCTTTTAGACGTTAATATATATTCCAATCATTCAGAATTGGTTGTTGAAAGTGATGACCCTAGTAAAATAGAGGCTGTTAAAAAAATCATTAATGTTTTAATTGAACTTGTTAATAACAATGTTGCTTTTAATGAGAGAGATTTAATTTATATATACCATTTATTGGACAAAGAGCCTGAAAATGAAGTGGTTTCACTGTTTTTGTCGAGAAAAGAAATTATAAAATCTTTTTCTGGCAGACCCATTTTTCCCAAAACCTTTAATCAAAAAAAATATATAGAAGCCATTGAGTCAAATACCTTAACCTTTGGAATTGGCCCAGCAGGAACCGGTAAAACATATTTGGCTGTTCTCATGGCCATTAAGTATTTAAAGGCAAATAAGGTAAGAAGAATCATTCTGACAAGACCTGCTGTAGAAGCTGGAGAAAAACTAGGTTTTTTACCAGGAGACTTAAAAGAAAAAGTTGACCCTTATTTGAGACCTTTGTATGATGCAATCTATGAAGTTTTAGGTCCTAAAGAGAGTCTAGATTTACTGGAAAAGCAAATCATTGAAGTTGCACCTTTGGCATTTATGCGTGGTCGAACATTAGACAGTGCTTTCGTGATACTGGATGAAGCTCAGAACACAACTGTCAATCAAATGAAATTATTTTTAACGAGACTAGGCTTTGGTTCTAAAATGATTGTGACTGGAGATATTACTCAAATCGATTTGCCAACTTATCAAACTTCAGGTTTAATCAAGGCAAAGGAAATCTTAAATCACATTCATTCAGTAAAAATCATTGATTTTGACAGAACAGATGTAGTTAGACACCCATTGGTTCAAAATATTATTGAGAGGTTTGAAAATGATTGATGTAAATATTGTAAATCAATATAATGATGACGCATCATATGAACCCATCATCAAAGATATTCTTGCCACAGCCTATGATTATTTAGAACTTGAAAAAGATATGATTATCAATATAATATTAACAGACAATGATACCATTCATCAATTAAATCACCAATTTAGAGGTTTAGACAAAGCAACAGATGTATTGAGTTTTGAAAACCTTGAAATGGAAGACGAAATTGGTGATGTCTTTATATCAATAGATAAAACTAAGTCTCAAGCCAAGACATACGGACATTCATTTGAAAGAGAATTGGCTTTTCTAACCTTACATGGTTTTTTACATTGTATGGGTTATGATCATTTAAATGAAGAGGATGAATTAGAGATGTTTTCATTACAAGACAAAATTATGGAAAAAACAAAATATAGGAGGTCCTAACTATGAAAGAAGAAATGTTTAAACAAGCACAAGAGGTTATTAAGAATGCATATGTACCCTATTCTAATTTTAGGGTCGCTGCTGTTCTAAAACTTAAAAACGGTGATACTTTAACAGGCATTAATGTTGAAAACGCATCATATGGTTTATCGAATTGCGCGGAAAGAACCGCTATATTTAGTGCTTATGCTAAAGGGATTAGAAAAGAAGATATTGATTCAATTATGGTTTACACAGACAAGGATTATTTTGTTTCACCGTGCGGGGCATGTCGTCAAGTCTTAAGTGAGTTGATGGAAAGTGATTCAGACGTCATTATGGCCAACAGTAAAGGCGAAATGAGAACTGTAAAAAATAAAGATTTGTTACCACTTGGTTTTTCAAAAGAGGATCTTTAATGTTTAAATCTGGCTTCGTTACAATTATTGGTGAACCCAATGTTGGAAAATCAACTTTCTTAAATAAAGTATTAAAACAAAAATTAGCAATTACTTCAAACAAACCACAAACAACCCGAAATGTTTTTTCGGGTATTTATAATGATGATGAGTCACAAATTATCTTTTTAGATACACCAGGCATTCATTCAGGAAAAACAAAACTAGGTCAATATATTTCTTCAGCGGCTTTATCAACTGTAAAAACTGTCGATTTGGTTTTGTTCTTAGTCAATGCTTATGATGACGTGAAACCCTATAACATAGAAATTTTAAAACAAATTAAGGGCATCAAAACACCTGTCTTTTTAATCATTAATAAATTAGACACCATCACGGATTTTGAACGTTTAGAAGAATCGATTGATGAATATAAAAAAGCTTATGATTTTGAAGGTGTCTTTGGAATTTCTGCATTAAGGGGCGACAATGTAGATTTATTGTTAAAAGACATTAAGAATCAGTTAGAACCAGGTCCTAAATTCTATCCGGATGGTGAAATTTCTGACCGACCGGAGACCTTTATCATTCAAGAGTTTATTAGAGAAAAAGTCTTAGATTTTACACATCAAGAAGTCCCGCATTCTGTCATGGTCTATTTAGAAGACTATAAACAAAAAGATAAGATTACTGAAATACGTGCTGTGATAGTTGTTGAGAGAAAATCTCAAAAAGGGATCATTATTGGTAAGAATGGGTCGATGATAAAAAGAATTGGCGTGTCAGCTAGAAAAGATATACAGGATTTTTTAAAAAGAAAAGTTTATTTAGAGTTATTCTGTAAGGTTGAAGAGGATTGGCGAAATAAAGAGTATTATTTGAAAAATTATGGTTTTAAAGAAACGAACTAGGTGATAATTTGGAAGTAATAGAAGGTATTGTTTTAAAGCAAATGAACTATAAAGAAAGTTCTAAAATCATCTATGTATATACCATACATGGCTTGGTTTCAGTTCTTGTACATGGTTCAAATAAAGTCAAGAGTCCTTACTTGAATTTAGTCAGGGTCTTTTCTCATGTTAAATTACATGTTTCAGGTAGAGAAATGAAGACCTTAAGAGATGGTGAAGTGATTCATTATCATGCTGAAATATCTGAAGATGTCACCAAATATACTTATGCACTTCATTTCATGGAATTGGTTTATTATTTTTCACATCATGAACATGACCATGAAAAATTTTATTTATTTATTTTAAAAATCATTGATAAAATCATAGAAAAAAATAATTACGAAGTCTACATTATGATGGCGGAATTAAAGCTTTTATATTTATTGGGTGTCCAGCCTTTATTAAAGCATTGTGTCTTTTGTGACTCAAAGGAAGCTTTAAATTTTTCTGTTCAAGATGGTGGGATGATTTGTGCCAAGCATAGGCAAAATAGTTCTTACAATGCATCAGCCATGCACTTATTGCTGACGCTTTATTATTACGACCTATCAAATCCTATCGACTTAGAATATGAAGAAGAAGATATAATAACTTTAAGAAAGATTATTGATGAATATTATGAATATCATTTAAACTATAAAAGCCGTTCAAGAAAGTTGTTAAAAGATTTGATTGGATATTAAAGGGGTAAGCCTATGAAAAAAATATATTTTACATTTATATTGATAGCTATATCATTATTGAGTGCTTGTCAATCACCGGCTGAGGATGGACGTGAATCTGTTTTAGAAATTTACAATGCTCATGAAGAGGTTGAGTTTGAAGTTGTCAGTATGCCTGAAGATTTTTATTATGGTGGTTTTTCTAGTTACACAAGAGCCAGCGACCATAATTTTAAACTGATTTTACTAAGAGATGATATTTATTCAGAATTATTAATTGAATGGGATGGTTTTGTTGGAGAAAAAGTAAGGATTGAATCCATTCAAATGAATTACTATAACTTTGCTAAGGAACAATTTCTATCCATAGAATCAGAAGAAGAAAATGGTTTGCTTTTTGAAGGCTTAACCTATACTGATACTCTAAAAAAATTCAGTAGCATTAGAATAGAAGATATCCAATGGATTATAGAATCACTTGGATATGAGATACAGTAGGTGATTATATGAAAAAAATATATTTATTTTTCATCATTTTTTTAACAACTTTAACTAGTTTAAGTTGTACATCATCTTCAAGATTAACAAGTAAAAAAATTGTTATAATGATTGAAAGCCTTGAAATGGATGAGGTCAATCAAGATTTTTATCAAGCCCTCAATGACTATGATTATAGGGGCGATGCCTACTACTTGTTAGGAGAAGAAAATGAATACATCGAATTAATCATGTATTATAAACAAAAATATGTTCAAGTTATTTTTGCATTTGACCTTACAGATCAAAATGGATTACTTGTTGAAAATGTATATGTGGAATACATTGATTTATTAGATGAAATATACATTAATTTCGATGCTTATGACAGTGAAGCGCCATATGTTTTAGATGATAAAACATATGATGATTTTTTTAATGATTTAGAGGATTTATCCATATCTGATATTGAATGGATTTTAGAGTCATTAAATCTTATGTAAGAAGCTTAAATAGGTCTCTATCTTAGGATTTTACCTGCCACTGACTTATTTGACAATTTACTATATTTAATTTATAATTAAACTGAGAATTTATGCGGAAAATTGGAGGAAATTACTTTGGAATACACTTTAGAACAAATGAATGCTTATGCTAAAAGGTATGGTTTTGTATATCAAGGATCTGAAATCTATGGTGGCTTGGCCAATACATGGGATTATGGTCCTTTAGGTGTCCATTTAAAAAATAATATTAAACTACTATGGTGGAAAAAGTTCGTCAGTCAAAACAAACTAAATGTTGGGGTTGATTCATCAATTTTATTAAATCCTAAAACTTGGGAAGCCACAGGACATTTAGAAGGATTTAAAGACCCCTTAATGGATTGTAAAGAATGCAAAACAAGATACAGAGCAGATAATTTGATTTCATCTGCGACCAAAGGAAAAGTGGATGCTGATGGATGGTCTTATCAACATATGTATGATTATATTGTTGAAAATAAAATCAATTGTCCTCATTGTGGGAATTTAAACTACACTGAGATTAGAGAATTTAATCTTATGTTCAAAACCCAACAGGGGGTTACATCTGATAGCAATGATGATATATATTTAAGGCCTGAGACAGCTCAGGGAATTTTCTTGAATTTTAAAAATATCCAACGTACTTCTAGAAAAAAAGTGCCTTTTGGTATTGGACAAATTGGAAAGTCTTTTAGGAATGAAATTACACCAGGTAATTTTATCTTTAGAACAAGAGAATTTGAACAAATGGAATTAGAGTTTTTTTGTCAGCCAGGGACAGAATTAGAATGGTTTAAGTTTTGGAAAGATTTTTCTAAGAATTTTTTACTTGAGTGTGGTTTAAAAGATGAACATGTACAATTCTATGACCACCCAAAGGATAAGTTATCTTTCTATTCAAATGCGACAACAGATATTTTATTTAAGTATCCATGGGGATTTGATGAATTATGGGGCATTGCTTCAAGAACAGATTATGATTTAAGAAGACATCAAGAACACTCAGGAGAAAACTTAGAATATTTAGATCCTCAGACAAATAAAAGTTATTTGCCATATGTAATTGAACCAAGTTTAGGGGTTGAGAGATTGTTTTTGGCCATTTTAATCGATACACTTGAAGAAGAAACGCTTGAAGATGGTTCGACCAGAACATTGTTAAGATTACCAAGAAATCTGGCACCATATCAAATGAATGTCTTACCACTTGTTAAGAAATATCATAGTGAGAAAGCTGAAGAAGTTTATGACATTCTATTAGAAAACTTCACAGCATTTTATGATGAGTCAGGAAACATTGGTAGAAGATATAGAAGGGCCGATGCAATTGGAACGCCTTTTTGTGTCACCATAGACAATCAAACTGAAGAAGATCAAACCGTGACTGTTAGGGATAGAGATACCATGGAACAAGTCCGTGTCCATATCAAGGATTTAACAGAGTACTTCAATAAATTATTTTAGAAAGCAGGGTGTGTGATGGCTAACATCAGTAAAGATAAGATTGATCAAGTAAATCAAGCTGCTGATATTGTTGATGTTATTAGTGAATATGTTTCACTACAACCATCAGGTAAAGGTATGAAAGGCTTATGTCCATTTCATAATGAAAAAACACCTTCATTTCATGTCAGTAAGGAAAAACAGATATTTAATTGTTTTGGCTGTCATAAAGGCGGAAATTCAATTAAATTTATACAGGAATATAAACATTTAGATTACATTGAAGCAGTAAGGTTTTTAGCGGATAAATATAACATTGATTTAGAAGAAAATGAAAATGACGTTAGGCGTTACAATTATAATAAATTGTATGAAGTTAATAAACTTGCTAAAAATTTCTTTAATTTACATCTTTTAAATTTAGATAGTGGAAAACAAGCACTTGAATATTTAGAAAATAGAGGATTAAGCAAACATGTTCTCAATGAATATAATATTGGTTATGCCCCAGCAAGAAATAATCTATTATTAAAAAATTTGCTGGAAAATTTTCAAGAGTTCGAACTTGTTGAAGCAGGGCTTGTAAATCGTAATGAATCAGGGAAATATTATGATGTCTTTAGAGATAGGATTATGTTTCCTATTCATAATGAACAAGGAAAAGTTATTGGTTTTAGCGGAAGAAGTTTAACCAATGATAAAGATATTCCAAAGTATGTCAATACTCAAGCCACCAAGATTTTCAATAAGGGCGAGGTCTTATATAACTTAGAAAAAGCATTACCATATATAAATCAGAAAAAAAGAATGGTTTTAATGGAAGGATTCATAGATGTTATTCAAGCCTCAATAGCTGGTATAGAAGAATCAGTTTGTACCATGGGGACTGAGTTAACAACAGAACAAGCGAAAAAGATAAAAAAATACACGGATAATGTCGTTATTTGTTACGATGGCGATGATGCAGGTAAACAAGCCACATACCGAGCTTTAAAGATATTAGAAAATGTTAATTTAAATGTTCAAATAGCTTTAATGCCTGATGGTTTAGATCCAGATGACTACATAAAAAAACATTCTCAAGCAAAATTTAGAAATCAATTGAACCAACAACTTATCGATAAATTCGATTTTGTTTTTGAAATGATTATCAACAAAGGTATTCAAACAAGTACTGAAATAGAAACTGCAAAAAAAAGTTTATTTAAATTTTTAGTCCAATCTGCCTCTAAAACAATTACGATGATTTATTTGCAAAAATTCGCTGAGAAGATTGGATTAGATGTTGATGTCATTCAACAAGATTATCAACGTTATTTATTGAATCAAAGAAAATACCAACAAATCGACAAGGCTAAACAAAAAATGCCGGTATCAAAAGTGTCTAAAGCTAGGGTAAGCGCAGAAGAAAAATTAATTAATTATTACTTACATAGCGATGACTACCGGGAAATTATTGAAGAGGATTTTGATAATTTTAAGTTTTTGAAGGGTCTGCGTTTTGAAATTTTAGTCACCATGAGAGAGATATTTTTATCGAATCGTGAGGTTGCTTTATACAACTTGAAAACAGATTTAAGTGAAGAAGGTTTTGAATCATTGGAGCAACTCTTGCTAAAGGATAATTATAATTATAGCGAAATAGAATTAAAGGAATTAATCGATACATTAATTTATGAATCTTTGCTTGTTGAAATTGAAGAGATTCGACAAGAATTAATGAAATTAGCCAACAATAACCAAATGGAGAAATTTCCAAAATACAAGATATTGTTGGATGAAAAGAGAAAATCTTGTGAAATAATTAGGAGGAGAAGGAATGACAAAAAAACAAATATTAAGTAAGTTACTTTCAATTTTCAATGAAAGAAATGCTCTGACTGTCGCAGAGATTTTTGAATATGTTGATAAAGAAAGTGATGATTTTGAAGACATTGTAGCATCACTGGCCCAAAGGGGTATGTTGCCTAGCGAATTTTTCGATTATGTAAAAAACAACGACACTGAGGATCATGTGAGCTTAGATGATTTATCCGATGACTTGATTTCTGAAACAGAAATTAAAGAAATTCGTGATTTTTCAAAAGAAACCAATGATCGATTGATGAAAGAGAAGGTTTTTGATTCTTCTGTGTCGATAAAAGTTGATGATCCTGTCCGTATGTATTTAAAAGAAATCGGACGAGTTGACCTCCTAACAAGTGAAGAAGAATATGAACTAGCAACCCTAGTTGATCGTGATAAAAAAGTTAGAGAAATTTACGAGTATAGACGTAAAGAAGGCATTCCAATCAGTAGTGAAGAAATGTTTGAATTTGAAGAAGTTTTTAGAAAAGGAGATTTTGCTAGAAAGAAGTTAGTTGAAGCCAATTTAAGGTTGGTTGTTAACATTGCCAAACGATATGTTTCTAGAGGCCTTCAATTCTTAGATTTAATTCAAGAAGGTAATATGGGTTTGATTAAAGCTGTTGGTAAATTTGATTATACCAAGGGTTTTAAGTTTTCTACCTACGCCACTTGGTGGATTCGTCAGGCAATCACAAGAGCCATCGCTGACCAAGCCAGAACCATTCGTATACCTGTCCATATGGTTGAAACCATTAATAAAATGGTCAGAACCCAAAGAACATTAACTCAAAAATTAAAAAGAGAACCAACACCTGAAGAAGTTGCTGCCGAAATGGGCATTACAGCTGATCGTGTACAAGCCATTCAAAAAACAGCTCAAGAACCTATTTCTTTAGAATCACCAGTCGGTGAAGAGGAAGATTCAAGTTTAGGAGATTTTATTCCAGATAATGATATATTAAATCCTTATGAATTTACAACAAAAGAAATGTTGAAACGTGAATTGAATGCTGCTCTAGCGACCTTAACTGATAGAGAAGAAAAAGTGTTAAGAATGCGATTTGGTTTACTGGATGGCAAACCAAGAACCCTAGAAGAAGTTGGTAAGGAATTCAATGTGACAAGAGAACGTATTCGTCAAATTGAATCAAAAGCCATTAAGAAATTAAGAACGCCAAATCGTTCTAAGAAATTAAAAGATTTTAAGGATGGACATTACAAATGATTTCTGAACGCTTAAGAATCGCTAGTGAATTTCTTAAGGGTTATCATTATCTCGCTGATTGTGGTACTGATCATGCATTATTACCTATCTATGCCATAGAACAAGAATATATTGAAAAAGCCATCGCCTCAGATAATAAACATCATCCCCTTATATCAGCCAAAAAAAATATTAACGACCATCGTTTATATGGTCAAATCAAAACAGTTTTGGCAGAGGGTCTATCTTATCTTAACTTAGAAAATGATGTTGATGTTGTTACGGTTTTAGGCATGGGCGGTCCCTTAATCGTTAAGATTTTATCTGACGCCTATTTATATAATGTTAAAAGAATGGTTCTCCAACCCAACTCTCAAAGTAAAATTGTTCGTCAATTTTTAGAAGAGAACAAGTGGAAAATTGTGGATGAGGTATTTTTAAAAGAGAATGATAAATATTATCAAATCATTGTTTGCGAACATGGAAAGATGAATTTATCAGAATTAGAAAGAGAATTTGGTCCAATTATATTAAAAGAAAAGTCTGATGTCTTTAAAGAGAGAATTCAGTTGATGATTGAACAGTTGTCTTCTGCTATTGAAGAAACTACCAACCAAGAAACATTGGAAAAACTAAAAAAACGTATTCAATTCCTAAAGGAGGCTCTTGCATGAACTTAGTCGAAATTATCCGTTATTTTGAATCAAAATATCCAAGGGATTTAGCTTACGACTGGGATAACGTCGGCCTTCAAGTTGGAACTTTGAATATGAAGGCAAAAAAAGTCTTGGTGAGTTTAGATTTAACCAAAGATGTCGTTAAAGAAGCCATTGATATCAAGGCCAATATGATACTCACACATCACCCACTAATGTTCACACCTATGGATAGAATTGTTTTTGATTCTCCTAAGGGATGGATTATTAAAAATTTAATAAAACACAATATTACAGTTTATTCAGCCCACACCAATTACGATTTGGCAGAGGGCGGCATGAATGATGTTTTAGCCAATGCCTTAAATATTCAATCTCCAAGAATGTTGGATTTAGAAGATGAAATTGGCCGATATGGTGAGATTGAAGAAATAGGTTTTGAAGACTTTATTAAAAATATTAAAGCAACTTTAAAACTTGATTCGGTTAAAGTCATTGGTCGAACAGATAAACGGATTAAAACCATTGGAGTGTCTGGCGGCTCTGGTTCAAAACATATGTATGAAGCAAAAAAAGCCGGTTGCGATGTTTATTTGACTGGTGATGTGACATATCATACCGCATTAGATGCCATTGCTTTAGGTTTGACCATTATTGATATTGGTCATCACGCTGAAAAGATATTTGTTCCAGCCATAGTTGAAGAACTTAATGATGTCTTTTCTGATGTAGAATTTATTGAATCAAAGGTGGATACCAATCCATTTATATCTTATTAAAACAATTAAGTTTAAGGCTTATTTTTGGCTTTAAACTTTTTTAAAAATCTTTTTCTTGATTAAAGAAACTTCCTATGATAAAATATGTTTTGAACTTCAAAATATTTGAAAATCAAAGGAAGGTTATGAGATGAAAAAAATAGGAATTGCAGTAGATGGAAATTCAGGCATTGATTATTTAGAAAGAGATAAAGACATTAGAATTTTTAGGTCACATTTAATTATTGAAAGAGAAGAATTTGAAGATTTTGTTGAAATTAGTAGTGATCAATTTTATAATAGGTTAAACGATAATCCTGATTTAGACATTTCAACTGCCCAAACGAGTACAGGCAGAATTTTAGAAATGTACGAAGAAATGAAAAAAAGTGGTTACGAAGAGTTGTTAATCATTACTAT
>JBKHBS010000027.1:0-19041 GCA_046542225.1 Candidatus Izemoplasmatales bacterium
CTTCTGTTGTTGGATCTTCTGTTGTTCCCTCTGTAGTAGTATCCTCAGTTGGTGTCTCCGTAGTCGGTAATTCAGTCAAACTTGTATCAGTTGTTGGTAAACCTGTACAACTCATAAAAGCAATAATTGAAAAACCCATCAAAAAAACAAGTAAAAACTTTTTAATCATCATAATCCTCCTATTTGTTAGTCAGTAAATAATATTATACGACTTTAGGAAAATTTTCGCAAATGTTTTTTAATAATGGTTAGTAATTACTTCGGCAAAGCCTAATAAGTTTTCAATTTTCAATTTTTTTCCATCGTCCAAAACAACTTGACCATTAAAAATTCCAAAGACTTGGTGGCCTTTATTTTTAATAATCAGTAGGTTCGTATTATCTACCCTATCAAGTATAGGCGTCATTTCAAGTTCAAATCTTTTATCATTTGAAGTGAAATACCAAGTATCCATAAAATCATCAGGATTAAACTCAAATCTAACCAAATCTAACTTATGTGCTTTACCATCATAAAAAACCATGTTTTCACTGGCCTTAGAGGTATCCCCAAACCCATAACCAATATTAAAACCAAAGCGTTTACCATCCACTAGCCCTGAAGCATTGCTCCAAAACCAAGTGTTTTTATAAGTCCATACCCCACGACCCCAATCCAAAACGGCAAAATCTTTTTCTTTATTAAAATCATATCGTTCACCATTGATATAAGCTTGGCCTTCAACAGGGATACAGTTTAATTTTTGATTATAATAAAATGCTTTAGAATTATCTTCCCAAGGAGTCGCAATTGTCATATGGTCGTCATTCATCTTAATCAAACTTAAATCTGCACGTAAATTTTCTCCGCGTTTACCAAAATTATTGATTTCAACAATTAAACGTTTTTTATTATCTTTATTTAAAAACCTAAAGGAAAAACCTTTTTTATCAAAAACAATATCCCCTTGATGGATTGATTTAGGCAAACCAAGTTTTCCAAATGGAAATAAAACTTTTTTTGTTTTACTCATTTGAGTTTGATCTTTAAAATTAAAAAAGTTTGCACTGACCAAGCCCAAATACCCTAAATCAGCAACTGTAAAAGAAAAGCCATAATCTTTAGATAACACAGCATAGTAATCCCATTCTTTAACACGCCATTTACTGGCCGCAATCATCTCTGGATTGTATTCAAAGATTTCTTTGGTTGAATAACCTGGTTCAGATAAATGTCCAAATTTATCCAATAAAGGTTGTTTGTTTTTAATCAAATGGTTCATTATTTTGTCCCCCTACTTGTAATTAATAATACAAAGTAAAATATGTTTCATTATTTTTAATTTATGATATAATATCAAAGGTCATCAAGCAAATTAAAGGAGTGATATTATGCAATGGTGGATTGAAGCTATAGGTTATACAGCCTCAATATTAATTCTGATTTCATTAATCATGTCATCAACAAAAAAATTAAGATGGATTAATTTATTCGGTTCAACAACTTTTGTTGTTTATGCAATACTTACAAAAACTTATCCAGTTGCCGTATTAAATTCATTTACCGCAGCCGCAAACATCTATTACCTAATTAAAATATATCAATCTAAATCATATTTTAATATTTTAAAAATCCAACAAAATAATGAATATATCGATTATTTTATTGAGCACAACAAAGATGACATGTTAAAAATCTACAATCATATTGATGTCGATTTCAAAAACTCTGAGTATAACTTTTACATACTAAGAGACATCATGCCAGTAGGATTATTTGTTGCAAATAAATATGATGAAGAAACCCTAAAGGTTGAATTAGATTATGTCATCCCTATGTTTAGAGACTTTAAAGCAGGAAAATATATCTATGAAAAAAATAAAAATATTTTCTTAACCAAGGGTTATAAGAAACTCATCACTTTTTCAGAAAGTGTCAAGCAAGATAAATACTTAGAGAAAATGGGCTTCAATAAAATTGATGAATCAGACACAAGTACAACATACTTGCTAGAATTAAACGACTAATCTTTAGTCGTTTTTTTTATGAGCTCTGGCGAATCAAAACTCATTTTATTGACCTTTGTATCCACAGGATAAGCATGCATTTTCGATTCTGAGAATGGTACAAGTAAAGCTTGTAAACTAGGCAAATCAATATCTTCCCTTAAGAAAGCTTTGGCTTGGTTTACATCTAAGATGACAGGCATTCTACTGTGATGATTGGAAACCAATTGATTGGCTTTGGTTGTTAAAATCAATGCACCGAAAGATTTTTGATTGTCAATTAAAAATTGATCATAAATACCAGCATAAAAAAACATTTCATTCGTTTTTAGAATGAATCGATATGGTTGTTTGCTTTCTTGATCCCACTCATAAAAACCATCTGATAATATTAAACATCGTTTGTTTTTAAAAGCTTTTTTAAAGGCATACTTTTCATGGACTGTTTCACTTCTAGCATTGATTAATTGAGTATACTGACCTTTTATATTAATTTTATAATCCCAAGCGATTAAACCAGCCCGGTATCTTTCCCCATCATAAATCACAGAAATCACATCTTGGCCAGGCCCAACATTATAACGAGGCACATCCATACCTTCGACATTAGAAATATTAAAATTTTCCTTTAAAAAATCAATGACGACTTCTTTATTCTTAGTGATTGTAAATCGTCCACACATTCATATCACCTCATTTTTTATTATACAATGTTTATTGAAAAAAATCATATATTTAAATAAAAATGATTCCTATTTAAAAAAAGCGTCTTAGAATTTTCTAAGACACTTTTCATATATGATTATTTTTTAACGATAAATCTTTGATCAAGATCCATATGTTCTTTTTCTTTAGCAGGATCTTCTATTTTTCCAAATGGCATTTGCGCTCTTAATTCCCATTTTTGTGGGATATCATAAGCTTCTTTAATGTATTCTTCAATCAATTCATTGTAGTGTTGCAATGAAGCCCCAATATTTTTGGTGCTTAACCCAACCCATACATTGGATTGTAACATACCGTTTTGTTCAACTGACCATTTACTAAAATTATCTTTATATAAAGGATATTGTTCTTGTAAATCACGGATGATGGCCATATCATCAAAGAAAAGAATGGTACCATAAGCAGCCTTAAAGCCATTCAGCTTTGCTTTTGTTTTTTCAAATTGAGATGGCTTAACAATGCCTTTCATAAGTTCTATCAATTGATTCCATAAATGTTCATGTTTTTCACCCACCAAAACCATCATTCTCTGGCTTTGTGAGTTAAATGCTGATGGGGTATATAATAAAATTTCTTTTAAGAAATCTTCTAATTCTGTTTGTTCAATATCAATCTCGTTTGATAGGGCATACTGTGAATGCCTTTCTTTTAAAGCTTTTAAAAATTCCATCATTTACTCCTTTACTATACCTTCATTAACCAAATTAGCACCTTGGTTAAAAGTATCACTAACCGGGCAATTTTTTTCTATAAAATCAGAAAACTCTTGTAAAATTTCTTCACTGGCACTTGATTTAAAATGCATTTTATATCTAATTTCTTGAAAACCAGTTCTATTTCCATTTTGTTGGATTAAGGCTTGCATATCCATATCGCCTTCTATTTCCACAAACAAATCTTCTAAATCGATTCCTTTTTGTTTGGCAAACATAAATGCCACGATTGTTTGGCAAGCACCCATCACTGATAGGGCTGCACTCATTGGATTCACTGCTTTATTCGTTCCACCCATTTGTTCAGGTTCATCAAATAGCATTTTAAAACCATTTGCTTCTACTTCTACTTGCATACCTTCTTTTAGTTTCTTAGCTGTTGCTTTAAATGTTTTCATGCGCATCAACTCCTTTGTAAATATATTATCTCACAAAAGTATTTCGAATTCAAACTAAATGCATTTAAAAAAAATACCAAAAAGAATTTGGTATTATTTTTTATGTTTCTTTTGGGCTTCTCTTCGCTTAAAATAGGCATTTCTTTTTAATGTTTTTAAATACATTTCAAAACGGCCTGGGTCTAAAACACCCTCGTGAATTGCTTTTTCAACCATACACCCAGGTTCACCATCATGTTTGCAATCAGAGAAATAGCATCCCTCGCCCAGTGATATAATATCTTCAAATTCATTTTCTGGAATGATGTAAGACCCGATAATTCTAATGCCTGGTGTGTCTATAACCGCAGTTGTTTCATTGATTCTAATGAGTTCTCTATGGACGGTTGTATGTCTGCCTTGGCCATCAGTGTCACGAATATCAGCGGTTTTTAGTTTCTCTTCATCTAAAAGGTGGTTGATCAACGTTGACTTTCCTACCCCACTGGCCCCAATCAAAACGACGGTTTGATTCTCTATAAGTTCTTTTAAACCTTCAATGTCTTCTGAGTAATAAACACTGATGGGGTATACATCAACATCTGTGATTTCTTTGATTTGGTCTATATAAGATTCCAATTGGTCACTTAAATCTCTTTTTGTCAATAAAATGACTGGTTTGAGTTCTGGTTTTGATGTTAATAAAAGAAAATGACGTAATTTAGTTAGATTGAAATCTTTATTTGCTGAAATACAGATGAAGACTTTATCGATATTGACCGCTAATATTTGTTTTTCTTGTTTTGAACCAACATCAGCCCTATCTAAGACAGAACGCCTTTCATCTACGCTTTCAATGATTGCCAAGTCGCCGATCTCCAAACGATAATTAACCCAGTCTCCCACTTGAGGATATTCGGCCTTATGAACATGTGTATAATGATAACGCCCACTGACCTTGGCTTGAATGAGACCTTTTTCACTTTCAAGAAAATATCGTTCTCTTTCGACAATGACAACTTGAGCCTTTAATAAATTACTTTGCATTAATTTGCTTCCTTTCTGTCAAATTTCAGCAAAGAAAAAGGACCGCAAAAGGGTCCTTTAAAAAACATATTAAAGCCTTATTTGCTAAAAGTTGACGTATATAAAATTTTTAATACATGGTTATGATTTAAATGATTTGCTTTCATACACATCACTTCCTTTCAATAAGTTCTTTTATATCTTACCGTAAAATCAAAAGACTGTCAAGATTCTATTATAACTGTTCTGTGATTGACTTACCTTGCATATGTAATACTAAGTAATCTGGTCCACCAGCTTTTGAATCAGTACCACTCATATTGAAACCACCAAATGGTTGGTATCCAACAATAGCGCCTGTACACTTGCGATTCAAGTATAAGTTTCCAACATGGAAATCTTCTCTTGCCATCTCTAAATGCATTCTGTTATTAGAAATACATGCGCCTGTTAAACCATAATCTGTGCCATTAACAACTTCTAATCCTTCTTCGAAAGTCTTAACCTTGGTCACACCTAAAACCGGCCCAAAGACTTCTTCTTGCATCAATTGTGATTTCGGATCCATATCAATAAATACGGTTGGATCAATAAAGTAACCTCTCTCTTTATTGGTTGTACCACCAGTTAATAATTTACCTGATTTTTTACCAATTTCAATGTATTCAGATATTTTATTAAAGGCTAAGATATCATTGACTGGTCCCATGTTGTTTTCGTATTTTTCTGATTGACCAACCTTAAGTTTTTCTGTTTTTTCTTTAATCAACTTAACAACATCATCATATACATCTTCATGAATAATGGCTCTTGAACAAGCCGAACATTTTTGTCCAGAAAAACCAAAAGCAGACTGAACGATTGCTTCTGCAGCCATATCTGGATCAATTTGATTGTCCACTAAGATAGCATCTTTACCGCCCATTTCAGCAATAACTCTCTTTAACCAGATTTGTCCTTCTCTCACTTGTGCTGCATTTTCATAAATTTTAATACCCACATCCCTAGAACCTGTAAATGATACAAAACGTGTTTTTGGATGTTTAACAATGAAATCACCAATCTCAGAGCCTTTTCCTGGTATAAAGTTAATCACACCATTTGGTAACCCTGCTTCTTCCATGATTTCTAAGAACTTATAAGCAATGACTTGGGTTGTTGAAGCTGGTTTCAACAATACAGTATTTCCTGTCACAATCGCTGCAGAAGTCATTCCTGCCAAAATCGCCATTGGGAAATTCCATGGTGTGATGATTGCCCCTACACCAAGCGGAATATACTTGTATTCATTTCTTTCAACATTTCTTCGACTCAATACTTTTTTGTCAATTTCAGTCATTTCTAACATTTGACGACCATAATACTCTAAGAAGTCAATTGCTTCAGCTGTATCTGCGTCTGCTTCTGCCCAAGGCTTACCTGCTTCAAGCGTCATTAAAGCTGAAATCTCATGTTTCTTTCGTCTTAAAATATTAGCACCTTTAAACAAGACGTCCGCTCTTACTTTTGGACTGACTTTTTTCCAGTACTCAAAAGATGATAATGCAGCTTCCATTGCCAATTTTGCTTCTTCAATCCCTGCTTGAGCTATCTCACCGATAACTTCTTCATGATTTGAAGGATTTAAAGATTTCATAAAGTGATCTGTGTAAATTTTCTCACCATTGATAATCAGCGGATATTTTTTGCCTAAATATCCTTTTACTCTTTTAATACCTTCTTCGTATTGCAAACGGTTGTTTGCGTCTGTAAAATCTGTTAATGGTTCTCTACGATAACTATAAATTGCCATAAATACTCCTCTCCTTTACTATACTACTGAATGTTCTCTATCTATATTATCCATATTTTTAAAGCGATCCATATGTAAACTCTTAGCATAATACTCTAATGGTTCGCCTAAAATAATCTCTGTTAACAACTCACCTGTGATTGGGGCAAACATAAATCCGTGCCCAGAATATCCACAAGCGATATAAAATCCATCAAGACTTGAATCTGATATAATCGGTTGAAAATCTGGGGAAATATTATAAGATCCACCCCAAGTTCTTATCACACGTTGTTTGGCAACTTCAGGTAAAATATGATTGACCGTTTTTGCCATTTCATCTAAAAATTTCCAACTTGATGACACATCATGATTATGCAAGGCATTTGGATTGTTTCTTCCCATTAGTATTGATCCATGTGGGACTTGTTGGCAATAAATATTTTTTGAAAAACTCATCACCATTGGTTCAAGCATTTGTGCGGCTCTCTCAGTCACCAAAATTTCATGGTTTTCAGAATATACAGGTATATCAATACCAACCATGGCCCCGATTTCCTGTGCATAACCACCCGCTGCATCAACAACTTTTTGAGTTTCAATTTCCATTTTTTCAGTCACAACCTTGGTAATTTTACCATTCTTTGTAAGAATATCCTTCACTTCATTAAAGAAATAGAATTCAACACCCAATCGCTTTGCCTCTAAGTAATAGGCTTCACTCATTAAGAATGGGTTTACATGTCCATCTGTTTCACAAAAAGTCGCCGTTGAAAATGAATCTGGATTCAAATGTGGAACAATCTTTAAAGCTTCCTCTTTACTTAGATGTTTGGTTGGTATACCCAATGAGTTTTGTAACTTAACATTCTTTTCAAATTGTATGTCCTCAGCTTCAGATGTTGAAAGAATTAAGTAGCCACCTTGTTTAAACTCAATATCCCTATGATAATTGAGAGTTTCATTGGCATGTGCAAAGAACTCAATAGACTTCTTAGCCAATAAACAATTTAATTCAGTTGCCCATTGTTGTCTAACACCGGCCCCGCACCTAGCTGTTGCTCCAGCTAAAAAATGGCTTTTATCCACAACAACGATATCTTTCATTCCTTTTTTAGCCAAATTATAGGCAATGCTTAAGCCTGAAATTCCAGCACCTATGATGACTATTTCTGCTTTACTCATCATCATCACTCTCCGCAATATCTTTTAAAACCACACCACTCACCAGTGGTCTTGTTTTATGGATTTTAACAGTCTCGGGCCTTACCTTATTATATCTGGCAATTTCATTTTTGACAAGGTGTGCACAAGATTGACCCTGACAAGGACCCATACCGACCCTTAATATTCTTTTAATAGATTCAAAATCACGATAACCCATGTCTAAGGCTTCATGAATATCTGCAAGACTGACATCTTCACATCTACAGATAATAATATCTTTTTTATTCATGTGGCCTCCTTATGGTAATAAAATCATACAAATAAGGCTGTTCTAAGGAAACAGTTACAAGGGTCGTATCATTGGTTGAAGCTTTTGCTTTCATGACATTTTCAATTTTACACTCACTGATGACCTCGCCTTTTCTATTCACAGCCAACCATTTTTCGTCAACTTTAGGCAAAGGCAATAACTCATAAGGGACTTTAAAATATGCCTTACCATTTTTAATCATGGCCACAACAATTGCAAGGCCAGGACATGAATGGACACAGATTCCACAGCCCGTGCATTTATCGAAATCAATTTGTGGTATGGCGTTGATGTCTTCCCCAATGGTAATCGCATTAAAAGGACAAACCGTTTCACATGGATTACAAGGTATTTCATCATAACATTCTATGATTGCCTTGGGTCTAAAAAGGACTTTTTTATCCTTAGGGAACCTTGATTTGATCATTTCTTCTGTGGGCACACCGGTTTTCCTAAACATCAATCTCACCTACTTTTTTAAGACCACATCTTATTTTCTCTCCACATGGCCCTTGCCTTAATACACATAATTGATTGTTTAAATCGTCTTCTAATTTTTCTGCATTAGGATGTTTAAAACCCAAATGATTTGCGGCCATCAGTCCGCAAATTCTACCTTCAACCATGGCTGAAGACGCTTCTTCTATACCAGTGACATCACCGCAGGCGTAAACATTTTTAACTGTGGTTTCATAATCACACGTTTTCTTTGGAACAAGACCCCCAAGTTCACCAATGTCTAACATTTGAGCACCGGCCATTGACATCAACTGATGCAAGGGTGAAAGCCCAACAGAAATACACAAAACATCAGTGTCCATTTCCAATTCTGAACCCGGAATTTCTTGCCAATTATCATCTAACTTAACAGTTAAGATTTTTTCTAATTTTTTATTGCCAATTGCTTTTTTTACAGTGGTATTGGTTAATATATCCACACCTAGACGCTTCAACTTGGAAGCATGAACCATATAACCACCAATATAAGAAGCGGCCTCTAAGACAGCTTTTACCTTAACCCCTGCTTGAATCAATTGGTAAGCAACAATCAAACCAATATTTCCACTACCAACCATCACGACATCTTCGCCTGGTTTGATACCGTATATATTCATGATTGTTTGGATTGCACCAGCCCCGTAAATACCTGGCAAATCATTGTTTTCAAAAGCCAATACTTTTTCACTGGCACCTGTGGCTACAATGACGGATTTGGCCTTGTATTTCATATAACGACCATATTGATAAACCGTCAATACTTTGTCTGGATATAAGCCAACACAAGTGGCATCCAATAAAATTTCTAATTGATCTTCACTAAAGCCATTCAAATCATTCAATAAAATATTAGCAATATCAAAACCTCTTGTTTTAGCATATTGCAATTTTGAACCAAAAAACTTATGCGTTTGTTTAATCAATTGTCCACCTAATTGATTAAACCTTTCAATTAATGTGACCTTCATACCAGCATCTAATGCAACTTTAGCAGCACTTAACCCAGCAGGACCCCCGCCAATTATGACCAAATCACGATTAATCATCTTTTTCCTCACTCACTTCAGATATGACCAACATACCTTCTTCTAGTAAAGTCATACATGTCTTAACATTTTCAACACCATTGACCCGCATATAACAAGAGCCACAATTACCAATAGCACAGTAAAAACCGCGTGGACGTTTATGAACCACACTATCAGAAAAATGGCGCACACCATTGTCATATAAAGCCGCCGCAATTGTATCGCCTTCATAACCAATCAATGGTTGACCGTTATAAGTGAAATGAATTTCTTTTTGATGATTAAAGTTTAAAATTGGATGTTCTTTTACCCTCATCAATCCACCACCTCTATATTTTTTAATTTTATCATAAAGCGCTTACAGAGACCATCATTTTTTTAAAAAAAATCAATTAAATTTCTTTCCAAACTTTTTTTAACCGTTGGCTTGATTCTAGAAAATCTTCTGGGCTTAAATGAGAATAACCGAATATCAAGGTTGGGTAAGCATATGTCTTACTTTTATGAATAAAGTATTCGCTCAAACCATATACCCTGATACCGACTGATTTGGCTCGTTCAATTAATTCTTCTTCACTCATGTTTGTCTTTACTTCAATTAAGAAGTGTAGGCCAGCATCGGACCCCTTAATCTGAATTGAATCACCAAAGGTATTATGAAGGGCTTGGATTAAGGCATCTCTTTTATTTTTATACAGTATTTTCATACGGTTTAAATGTTTTTCAAAGACACCTTCTTCTATAAATTTTTCTAAAGACAATTGGGTCATGATTGGAACCGAACAAGAAAAATAGGAAAAGGAATCTTGGTATCGTTTTACCAATTTATTGGGTAAGACCATAAAACTGACTCTAAAGCCTGGAGAAATTGACTTAGAAAAGGAATTCATGTAGATGACTTTATCAAATTCATCCATAACCTTTAAGGCAGGAATGGGATTGCCTGAAAACCTAAACTCGCTATCATAATCATCCTCAACAATATACCTTTCTTCTGCTTCATTTGCCCAGTGCAACAGTTCAATCCGCCTTGACACTGGGGTAATGATCCCTGTTGGGTATTGGTGGGTGGGAGTCACATGGACGACATCAGCATTTGATTTATTAATTTCATCAATAGAAATCCCAAACTCATCTAGGGAACAAACGTCCACATTGGCCCCATATTCTTTATAGAGTAAATAATTTTTTAAATAAGAGGGTTCTTCTGTATAAATATGTTTATCTCGTCCAAGCAATAGGACCAATAAGCTGATTAAATGTTCTGAACCACTACCAACAACAATTTGTTCAGGCGAGGCTTCAATGCCCCGATAAGCGAATAATATATCCGCTATTTTCTCTCTTAATGAATAGAGGCCAAAATAATCAACCTTGTTGATGTTTTCAGGCAAACGGTCCAAGATGATGTCTCTTTCAATTTTAGCAAATTGTCGATAAGGAAAATGCGACACATCGACTTGGTTGGTTTTAAAGTCAAAGGCATAAGTTTTCACTTCTCTTGCTTTAATCTTTTGCTTGTTTTTTTTCTTCTTGGGAAAATTCAGATTTTCACAAACAAAGTAGCCGACTCTAGGTATAGATTTTATATAACCTTCAGCCAATAACTGTAAGTAAGCCGTCTCAACTGTGGTTTCACTAATCTTTAAATGTGTGGCTAATTTTCTTTTAGAAGGTAACTTTTCATTGGCCACCAACTCATTTTTTTCAATGGACGTTTTTAAGTATCTATATAGTTGTTCATACAAGGGTATTTCCTTGTTAAAATCAAAATAAAATGTTATCATAGAACCACCTACTGACCTTATAAAATATCTTAAAACTGAGTATTTAAACAATACCAGTTTCAGTTATAATATAAATGAAATAGACAAATAAGTCAATATTTTTAGGAGGATTTACAATGAATAAAAGATATGAGTTAAACAAAGAATTGGCACAAATGTTAAAAGGTGGCGTCATTATGGACGTAACAAATGCCGAACAAGCAAAGATTGCTGAAGAGGCTGGTGCATGTGCAGTTATGGCTTTAGAAAGAATCCCTGCGGATATTAGAGCTGCTGGTGGTGTTTCAAGAATGAGTGATCCAAAACTCATCAAAGAAATCCAAGAAGCCGTGACCATTCCGGTAATGGCAAAAGTAAGAATCGGTCATTTTGTAGAAGCGCAAATATTAGAAGCATTAGAAATTGATTACATTGATGAATCAGAAGTATTGTCTCCTGCAGATGACACTTATCACATTGATAAAACAAAATTCAAAGCCCCGTTTGTTTGCGGTGCTAAAAACTTAGGTGAAGCCTTAAGACGTATTGAAGAAGGTGCATCTATGATTAGGACCAAAGGTGAACCAGGTACTGGTGATGTTATTCAAGCTGTCGTTCACATGAGAATGATTCAATCAGAAATGCGTCGTATGACCTCTTTATCTGAAGATGAATTGTTTAATGAAGCTAAAAACTTACAAGTACCATATGATCTATTAAAATATGTTAAAGACAATGGTAAATTACCTGTGGTGAACTTTGCTGCTGGTGGTGTTGCAACACCTGCTGACGCTGCACTTATGATGCAATTAGGTGCTGAAGGTGTCTTTGTTGGTTCTGGTATTTTCAAATCAGGTGATCCAGCAAAACGTGCAAATGCTATCGTTAAAGCCGTCACAAACTTCGATGATCCTAAGGTTTTAGCCAAATTATCAGAAGACTTAGGTGAAGCCATGGTCGGTATCAACGAAAATGAAATTGACCTTTTAATGAGTGAAAGAGGCCAATAAGTGGTTATTGGTGTACTTGCTCTACAAGGTGCTTTCATCGAACACCAAAAAATGCTAGAAAAACTAGGTGTAGAGACATTTCAAATTAGAAACAGAAAACATTTAGACAAACCAATGGATGGCATTGTCTTACCAGGTGGTGAATCAACCACTATGTACAGAGTTTTGAAAGATCAAGAAATGGTTGAACCATTAAAGAAAATGATCAATGATGGTTTGCCGACTTTTGGAACTTGTGCAGGATTATTGTTGCTTGCTAAAGAAGTTGACAACTACAAAAGCGACTATTTACAAACCATGGATATAGAAGCAAAGAAAAATGCTTACGGAAGACAATTGGGTTCTTTCCAAACCGAAGGTGATTTTAATGGTCAAAAAGACACACCATTCGTTTTCATTAGAGCACCATATATTGTTGAAACTAAAAATGATGACGTTGAAGTTTTAGCCATCGTTGACGATAAAATTGTGGCTGCTAGACAAAACAATCAATTTGTCACTGCTTTTCATCCAGAATTGACAGATGATTTAACCATTCACAAATACTTTTTAAAAATGATTAAAAAATAATATAATTATAAAAGACTTTGAAATTAAACTTCAAAGTCTTTTTTTTATGCTTTAATATATTCAAAAACAACTCTTTTTTTAGACATATTGGTTAATAGTTCATAAGTAATGGTATTGATTTTTTCAGCCATTTCATCAAGGGATTTGTTTTGCCCAAAGACTTGAACAAAATCACCAACTTGAATCTCTACTTCACTGGCATCAACCATGGTTACTCCCATACAAACCCTTCCGACAATATTGAGTTTTTTAGTTTGATGAACAAAATAGTCTTGATTGGAAAACAATCGATTGTATCCATCAGCATAACCAATGGCTATAGAAGCAATCCGCATTGGTTTTTCAGCAGTATAAGTCAGGCCATAAGAAACGCCTTGTCCAACATCAATATCTCTTAGGGCAATGACCCTAGCATAAACATCCATGACTGGTAAAAAATCTAAATTGGTCTTTACTGGTGGATAGCCATACATGGCAATTCCCACCCTCACCATATCATATATACCACTAGGAATTTTGAGGGTTCCTGCACTGTTAGAACAATGTTTCAAACCAAGAGTGAAACCTTGGTCTTCAAGATGTTTAATTAATTGATCAAACATATGCATTTGTTGATCGGTAAAATCTTGTCTATCTTCATCAGCAACCGCAAAATGTGTATAGATGCCTTCTTGCTTTAAATGTTTTAAAGAGAGAATATCAACCACTTCTTTTGCTGCTTGAATCAAATCTTTTTCCTTATGGCAATAAATCCCAAAACGGCTCATGCCTGTATCGATAATGACATGTATCTTGATTTGAACTTTTTTGTCATTTAATTGCTTGGCATATTCATAAGAATCAACCGTTTGAATTAAATTATAATTTTGTAAGTCTTTGATGTTTTCAGGGGATGTTTTTCCGAATATTAATATATCTGATTCAATACCAGCATCTCTTAACTCAATGGCTTCAAGCAAATCTGTCACAGCAAAAAAATCACATCCATTTTCCTCAAGATGTTTAGCGACTTCTTTGGCGCCGTGTCCGTAAGCATCTGCCTTTACAACAGCCATGACGCGTTTTTCTTGGTGAACACTTTTAAGTAAATTAAAATTATGAATTAAGTTATCTAAATGAATTAAAGCCTTGACTCGATCAATCATAAACTCACCTAATTTCTTTTATACCACCCATATAAGGCACTAAAACATCAGGGATTTTTACTGACCCATCTGCTTGTTGGTTTTGTTCTAAAATTGCTGGAACCAATCTAGATGTCGCAAGACCTGATCCATTTAAAGTGTGACAATAATCCACACTACCATCTGCTTTACGATAACGTATCATGCCTCTTCTTGCTTGAAAATCTCTAGAATTTGAAACTGAAGAAACTTCTTTATAAATATCAATGCTTGGTAGGTAAACTTCTAAATCAAAGGTTCTGCTCATGGCAAATGAAATGTCACCGGCTGCCAACTTAGAAACTTGATAATGTAAACCCAATTGGTTCATTAAAGACTTGGCTTTACTAAGCATTTCATCAAAGGCTGCATCTGAATCTTCAGGCAAGGTAAATTGTAACATTTCAACTTTATTAAACTGATAACCCCTTATCATACCTCGTTCTTCAGAACGATAAGATCCAGCTTCTTTCCGATAACAAGGTGAATAAGAGAAATACTTTCTCGGCAATTCTTTTAAATCAAGGATTTCATTTCTATGAATGTTGATTAAGGCCGTTTCTGATGTAGGAATCAAAAATTTTTGCTTTTCTTCACCATCTAACCAAAAAACATCATCTTCGAATTTAGGAAATTGACCTGCAGTCAAACCACTTTGATAATTCAAAATATGCGGCAACAACATAAATTCATACTTGTCTTTATGGTGTTGGTCAATGAAGAAATTGATTAATGCCCATTCTAGTCTTGCACCGATAGACGTATAAATCCATGTGCCTTTTCCACTAATTTTAGCAGCTCTTTCATAATCAATAATGTTTAAATTCGTCGCTAACTCAACATGGTCTTTGACTTTAAAATCAAAAGATGGTTTTTCTAAATGTGTAAAAATCACTTGATTGTTTTCTTTGTCTCCAGCCAATAAATCTTCATCAGGAAGATTTGGAAGTTTTAATAAAAATTTCTCCATTAAAGTTTCTATCTCTTTAAGATTTTCTTCTTGGTCTGTAATAGAGCCTTTTAAAGCTTCTATTTCCTTAAATAAATCACTTGTATCTTTTTTCTCTCTTTTATAAGCACCAATTTCTTTGGACAATTGGTTTCTCTTGGCTCTTATTTTTTCGATTTCTTGGATTAAAGATACACGCTTGTTGCGCATATCAATAAAACCATCAAAATTGACATCGACACCCTTTTTTAATAAAGCTTTTTTCACCATTTCTGGTTGATTTAGAATTAATTCCTGGTTGATCATTTTAACGCTCCTTTTTTAAAAAAAATAGTCCTTTACTGACGTAAAGGACGAATTAACCGCGGTACCACCTTAGTTCTAGAAACTAGCACTTATTCTTTAACGCAGAAATACGAAGATGATTAATCTTAACTCCAAGGTAGATAGATTTGTCTTCTTATTAGTTTTCACCAACCACTAACTCTCTAAAAAGATAAACAAGTCATTATCCTCTTCATTGTCTTATTAAATATATTATAGATAACTTTATCTTAATTGTCAAGATGTTCAATACTTTGTTTAATCATTAAACGCTTGGCATTTGCATCATTCTCAATCGCAAGATTCCTTAACCAATACTCTTTTTTATACCTTGAGTAAGCCAAAAGTACTTTTGGTAGCTCTAGGGATTGAATGATTAAATATAAGAATATAACGGGTAGTTTTGTAAATCGAGATAAAACATAAATAATAGGAACTTGAACCACCCAAATATAACCTGAATCCATAATCATTGTAGATTTTGTGTCGCCACCAGACCTTAAGGTGAAATAAAGGACCATGTAAAGTGAAATCACTGGAATCATAAAGGCGTTAATTCTAATGTTAAATTTAGCAATAAACTCAGTTTCACTGGATATATCATATAAATCTAAAACAAAGAAACTCAATATGAATAAGATAAAACCTAAAATAAAGGCAAACATCACCGCAAAAATTATAATTTTCATTGAATTTTCCTTGGCTTCTTTTAGTTTATTCTCACCCATGGTATTACCGACAAAAACAGCTACAGCCGTCCCAATGCCTCCAAAAGTGATAAAGACTAGTTGAGATATGGCATTGGTGATATTAATGGCGGCTAGGGCATTATCACCTCTTGTTGCATAAGATTGCATAAAGAAGGTTTGTCCAAAAGAAAATAAAAATTCATTGATAACCAAAGGAATGGCTGTGATAATAATTACTTTGAATAAAATACCATCAATTTTAAACATCTTAAGGAAACTGGTATTAAAGACTTTACCTCTAAATACCAATAAGATATATAATAAGATAAATTCTAAGGTCCTTGAGACTAGGGTTGCTATCGCAGCGCCTTCAATCCCCAATTTTGGAAAGCCAAAATGACCAAAGATAAGCAAATAGTTTAAAAGGACATTTAATAGAATTGCTGTAGTAGAAATCTTTAATAAAGGTTTTGTAATACCTATTTCTCTAAATGTTGATGAAATAGCTGATGAAAATGTTAAGGGTATCATCACCCATTTAGCAATATTAAGGTAATCCATACCCCATCGAATTGTGGTCGGATTATCCGTAAAAAGACTGATGAAAAACTCGCCAAAAATAGTGAATATCAAAATCGCTGTCGTTGACAAAACCAGTGAAATCAATAACTTAAATCTAAAGGTTTCTTTGAGTTTAGAATACTGTTTGGAACCAAAAAATTGCGCAGAAAAAATACCGGCACCGCCCATAGCCCCAAAGGTCACAATAATCACAACAAAATAAAGTTGATTCACAACCGAAACTGCACCAATGGCAAGTTCACCTAATGAACCAACCATTAGATTGTCAACCAATTGAACAGATGAGGTAATCAACTGTTGAATGACAATTGGCATTGCAATGATTAATACGCGTTTATAAAAGGCTTTATCGCCAAAAAATCTAGTCATTATCTCATCTCCTTTTTTCTCAAATAAAAATCACTGGTTTACCCAGCAATTTTTTCATCTAAAATTTCATGATAATCTTCTATTTCTTCCAGTGTTAAGTTTATCATACTTTGGTCCATTAAGGTTCTTATTTTAATCTTTAGATCGGCGTTTTTTGTAATGCCTTGGTTTTTATCAAGTGTTTCCAAGCCTGTCACTAAACTTGCATCATTTAAAATAAGCATTCTTTTAATCATATCTTCATCTTCTATCTTTAAAGTCTCTTTTAAAGTTTTATAAACGGGATGAAGTTTTGACAAAGGATTGAATACCTCAAGCTCATTGTTCTTAGAATACTGAATTTTAATGATGTCTTTTTGATAATCGCCTTTTAAAACAAAAGCGGCTTCATAAAAATCAAATATAAAAATGCCTTTATTGGTGATTAAAATTAAATCAAAACCCAAAGTTTGCTGATGATCAAGTGAAAAACGCTTTCGATAGATCATCCTAGAATTTTTAAACATATTTCTGATATTGGTAATGTCTCTTTGCCTATCAAAATACTCTGTCACATCATAAGATAAATGATCATAATTATATTTAATTTCTTTAAATTGTTGTTTAAAAAACTTATTTTCTTGATTGACAATCGTTTCAAAACCAGCCCTCATTTTAACAATATAAATAAAGTAAGTAATCAAGGCCATAAATTGCAGTCCTGCGAACAAGGTCACAACAAGTGCGGTTTCATAATTTAATAAGAAAATAACAAATTGAATAACGATAACAGAAATAATCAATATATCCATTGTTTTTAATAGATTGTTCGAATTTTTATACATAAATAACTATCCAACTTTCCAATGACGTCTTCATTAATTTTATCATGTTTTATTGTAAAAATATAGGCCTAGTAATTAAAATTTTAGGTCAAATAATTTTTTACTTAAGATTTGATAAAGTAAAGATTTAGATTATATAGATTCTCCTTTAACCAAACCTTTAAGGATATAATAAAAGTCAATCTATAAGTGCAAAATAAAATGGCATTACTGATGAGTAATGCCATTAATTAAACTGTATCCCTTGTGAAGAAAGCTACTCGAATACTAATTATAAAATAATGATTTATTTCATACCAATAAAAGCTTCATTTTCGTCATTAATTATTTTATCTTCTTGTTTTCCATAGATTTCAT
This sequence comes from Candidatus Izemoplasmatales bacterium, assembly GCA_046542225.1. GTDB lineage: Bacteria > Bacillota_I > Bacilli_A > Izemoplasmatales > Hujiaoplasmataceae > Hujiaoplasma. The sequence goes on from JBKHBS010000027.1 coordinate 18,205, forward strand.
CAAAATATAAGATTTTGGCAGTACCATGTTTAGGAATAATCCATAGCCATAAAATACCCAATGTGAATAGACCCAAAATATACCATCCTAAATAACTTAAGTCTAATAAAAACAAATCCATTTTATAGCCTCTTGTAAGGTCTTTAGACTTTTCAATTGCTTCAGATGAGTTTAATTCAGGCTCTTGAATCAATAAATAAAAACTCATTGAATATGCATATGCTTTTATGATTCCAGGAATGATGAGTAATAAAGCCCATAAAAAAACAAACAAAGAAACTAAAAAATGTAGAATAACTGATCTTGATGGTTTTTCTTTGACACCAACCAAAAGAATTTCTTCAATAACTGGTTTTTCATCTTTTGCTGTTTGTATAAACATTTTAGTCGTTGAGTAAATAATGATTGCAGCTATGATGAAACTGATAACACTGAATAAAAATGCCAGTCCTGAATTACCATTATCGACTAAAGTTCTTGTATAGGTTTCCCAATCAATCTCATACTGGGGCCTAAAACTTTCTGTGATTCCTGACATAAGTGATTGGATAATTCCAAAAATAAGTATTATCGGAATGACGACAGAATATTTTCCCTTCATATTTTCTGCTGCTTGTTCTTTGTAGATGTAACGATCTTTTTTCAATTTTAAATCTCCTCTCAAAATTATATATATATTAATAATAATTATAATATCATATTTATTTGAAATAAGGTTATTAAAATTAAAAAAACATCTAAAAATAAGATGTTTTTGTCTATAAAATTAAATCTTTAATAAATGGTGCGGCTGATGAGAGTCGAACTCACACATCCAGTTGGATACTACCCCCTCAA
>JBKHBS010000028.1:0-18969 GCA_046542225.1 Candidatus Izemoplasmatales bacterium
CTTGTAATGGTCTCTTTATTGGCCCATGAAAAAATATTTTCATCTTCCTTACTGTAAGTTACAATGCCGATGGGTTGTTTTAATTCTTTGTGTAAGTTTTTAGCATACAAATATGAGAATACACTTAAATTATTTAAAGAATCTTTGCCAGAAACTAACCAATCTTTATCCTTTTGAAAATCGAATAAACGTATCTGTCCATCTTGGTAGTCCTCTTCTTTAGAACTTGCACTTAAGGTTTGTGATAGGTTCTTTCCACCAATAAACAAGAATACATCGCCAATGAGAACATTTTTTAATGTTTCTTTTTGTTTTCTACTCGTGACTGAGAAAGAAAAACTTTTATCTAAAGGTTTTTCTGGTTTAAGTTCGATAACAAATGTTTCTTTTGTTGTCCTAATGGTCACTTCTTGATCTAGCAACTTAACTGTGATATCAATATGCTTTTTACACTTACCATAAACACGAATTGCTTTGTTGGCTTGTATCATCATATTGTCACGAAAGATTGGTGCTAGTTTAAAATATTTAAGCATTTTTATTCTCCTTATTATGCAAATCCATTCTTAGTATATCAAAAGAATTCTAAATTTGTAAACCATTAACATTTATTATTTTACAAAGTAAAAAACCACCATATATTTGGTGGTTTTAAAGAATTTTTTTTAAGCTAACAAAACTAAACTTGAAGCCATTACAATCATACCAGCAATGAGTCCGTATATGGCAAGATGATGTTCTCCATATTTTTCTGCAGTTGGCAATAATTCATCTAAGGATATATAAACCATAATCCCTGCCACGCCAGCAAAAACAACACCCATAACGCCTTGACTATTACCAAAAATAAGCACCAATAAGAAATAACCTACAACGGCACCTATTGGTTCAGAAAAACCTGAAAGAAAAGAATATTTCAAAGCTTTCTTTTTGTCTCCTGTTGCATAATATATAGGCACTGACACAGCGATACCTTCAGGAATATTATGTATGGCAATGGCAATCCCAATTGAAATACCTAAGGTAGGTGATTCAATGGTTGCCATAAAAGTAGCCAATCCTTCGGGAAAATTATGGATGGCAATGGCTAATGCAGAAAATAATCCCATTCTCATCAGCGAAGCTTTTGTTGTTGGATTATGTAAATCAGTAACGTCTTTCACCTCATGGGGATTTTCTTCACTCGGCACCAATTTGTCAATTAAGCCAATAAGTGCGATACCTACAAAGAAAGCGATTGTTGTTATAAGGTAAGCTTTTTTGTCGCCTCCTAGGGAATCGACGGCTTTTGGAAATATTTCTATAAAAGAAACATAAATCATAACTCCCGCAGAAAACCCAAGTGCTGCTGATAAAAATTTTGCATCGGTTTTTTTACGATAAAAGGCTAGAATTGAACCTATACCGGTTGCTAGACCTGCGAATAATGTAACCAAGAAGGCAATTATAATTGTGCTTGTTGGTACATCACGCAAATTCAGTAACAATGGCAAAAAAACATCCATAATGAAACCTTATTTAAGAGCACGCTAATTTATAGATTTTCTTAGCGTCTTCCATTGTTAATTTTTTGAAGTTACCAAATGTTCCACCAGTATTTTCTTCTAATTTATTGACCAATTTATCAATGTCTTCTTCTTTAGCGTCTATACCTTCAAAACGTGTTGGCATACCAATTTCTTCATAGAAAGATTCTAATTCAGAAATACCTTCTAAAGCAATTTGTTCATCGGTTTTATCCGTTGGATCAACACCAAAGACCTTAATAGCAAATCGTTTATATCTTTCAATATCCACATCAAGTGTATACTTCATATAGGCTGGGTATATAACAGACAATCCAGCACCATGAGTCACGTCATATAGAGCACTTAATTCATGCTCTAAACCATGACTTGCCCAATCTTCTTGACGTCCAACGCCAAAGAATCCGTTATGAGCAATGGTTCCTGCCCAACAAATCACAGCCCTAGCATTGTAGTTGGTTGGTTCATCCATTAATTTTATAGCTGATTCAATAATAGAAACCAATGTGTCTTCAGCCAATCGATCAATGAATAAAGTATTGTCACTATTTGTTAAATATCTTTCAAAAATATGGCCCATCATATCAACCACTCCAGCTGATGTTTGATAACTTGGTAAGGTATAAGTTAATTCAGGATTTATAATAGAAAATTTTGGTCTATAGAATGGTGTATATAAACCTCTTTTTAATAAACCATCTGTTTTTGTAATCACAGCACTTGCAGAACCCTCACTACCTGCGGCCGGTATGGTTAAAATAACACCAATGTCTAAAGCATCTTTGATTTCAACTTTTCTGGCATAAAAATCCCAGAAATCTCCATCATATTTTGCACCAGCAGCGATTGCTTTTGCTGAATCAATGGCAGAACCGCCACCCACAGCTAAAACAAAATCAACATTCTCTTTTTTACATAATTCGATACCTTCATAAACCAAAGTATCTCTTGGATTTGGAACAACACCCCCAAGTTCAACAAAGTCTATTCCAGCGTCATTGATTGATTTTACGACCCTGTCAAACAAACCAGATCTCTTGATAGAACCTGTTCCATAATGAATTAATACCTTTGTTGCATTGTAAGATTTTAATAATTGACCAACTTCTTTTTCTGTATCTTTTCCGAATACAAACTTCGTTGGCGAATGAAAAATAAAATTATTCATAGTCCACCTCTTTCTAGGTCATTATATCATAAATCGGCCATTTATTTCTACCACATAATCAGATATTTTATGAGAGTCTTTTTATAATTATTTATTTTTTTTAAATAAATGTTATAATGTATGAGACAAAGATCTTTTTGGAGGAATCTATGAAGGATTTAACATGGATTAAAAACAATTATATAGCCCATAGAGGGTTTCATTCATTGGATAAATCGATTCCTGAAAACTCATTACTTGCTTTCAAAAAGGCCATTGATTACAATTATTCAATTGAACTAGATGTAAACGTCACTAAGGATGGTCAAGTGGTTGTCTTTCATGACATAAACTTAATGAAATTATGTAAAGTCGACATCAAACTATCGGACGTCAACTATGATGAAATTAAGGATTTTCACATTTTAAATACCAATGAAAAAATCCCCCTATTAACAGACGTATTAAAACTTGTAAATGGAAAAGTTCCCTTACTCATTGAACTTAAAACAAGAGGCAATAACCGTTTGCTTTGCCAATCTTTTGTCAAAGCCATGGCCAACTATCAAGGCGAATATGCCATTCATTCTTTTAGTCCTTGGATTGTTCAATGGTTTAGAAAAAACCAACCTGATGTCATAAGGGGCCAAATTGCCGAATATTTTAAAGACGCTGAGAAAATGAATCCAATCATCAAACTATTGATGAAACGAATGACCTTTAATCGCTACACCAAACCTGATTTTATCAATTATGGTATTCGAGATTTACCTAATAAATACGCAACAAGATTACATAATGCTGGTATTTGCGTCATATCTTACACAGCAAGAAACAACCTAGAGTTTAACATGGTCAAAAAGTACTATGATAATGCTGTATTCGAGTTCTTTAGACCAGAAATAGAAGATAAATCAAATTAAAAAAACCAATCAAATTAAAAAATTGATTGGTTTTATTTTTTTATAATATATGATTGATTAAAATATCTTTAACCTTTTCGTTTTTACAGACAAATAAGTTCTTATCATTTATTTGGTAAGTTTTGCCTTGTTCATTTAACAATATAGCACCAGCTTCTCTTAGAAGCAATAAGCCAGGAAAGATGTCCCAATAATTGCTTTCATTGGTATAAAATAAATCAAAAATACCATATGAAGCCAAGGCAAGTTCTAAACCAATAGACCCTAACATTCTAAGCTTAAACCGATGATTTACACCATAATCAATAATTTTATTGTAGTATTCCTTGCTTTCATTGTCATGGGTTAAGCCAACCATTGAAATCATAAAAGTTTCTGACTTAGAATGACCTACCTCATATCTTTCGTCATTTAAGTATGCGCCTTGATTTTTTATTGCATAAAATGATTGTTTAAATAAGGGTGCATAGATATAGGATAAAACAATATCACCCTTATCATATAAGGCAATCTGAACAACAAATAAATCTAACTTCCTAGCATAATTGCTTGTCCCATCAATAGGATCAATCAACCAAGTTCTGTCTTTTAAATGTGTTTTATGATGATATTCTTCTGTATGAAAAAAATCTTCTGGAAAGTTTTTCTTTATGGCTTCCACGAGTTTTTTTTCTATAAACAAATCTGTTGATGTCACAATGTCTTGTATACCTTTTGAATGTGTTTGAATGATGGTGTCTAAAGTTTTATCAAAGATTGTGTGTACAACATTTTTTAATAGGTTAAGTTCTTTACTATAATTCATAGTATCAGTCCATATCTACGTCAAAATTCTCAATCAGTGATGATTTTTTAGTGATTTTTGTATCCCCATGTTTTACGAAGAACATGGTGATAAAAGCAATAGCTACAAAGGTTGCTGCATACGGGAATAGAATAATCCGTCCAAATTGATCCATTAGGAAACCAGAAAATACTGGCGTTATGATTTGTGCACCCATTGAGAAAGTATAATAATAACCTGTGTATTTACCTACATTAGATCCTTTTGCCAGTTCGACAACCATTGGATAAGAATTCACATTGATGGTTGCCCAAGCAATGCCTGTTAAACCAAAAATGATATACATAATAAATGATGTATCTGGTGTTAAGAAATAAACCGATCCAAAACATAAAGTCAAAAGGATAATACCAGCTAAGATTGTTTTTTTACGGCCCACTCTTGTTGCAAGTATACCAATTGGGATGAATGCAATTAAAGCAGAACCATGGGCAATATATATAGGAATGGCATAACCCATTTCCAAGACCTTTGGTGCATAATCAGATAACTTCGTTGTAATTGCATTGTAACCAAAGAACCATAAAGTAACAGAAGCAAGTATTAATACAAGTGCAACTTTTTTGCTCTTTGATAAACTCAGTTCTTCTTCAGTTAAATCCACATCATCGACTTCTTCTTCAACCAAATCAAACTTTACTTCGCTGGATACTTTTTCAGCTACCAACTCAGGTTCTTTAACTCTCCAAACGAATATGCCCAGTATCAAAAGCATTAAAATACCAATGGTGATGAAAGCTGGGGTGTAATCCACATAAGAAAATTGGTCTAATCCAAAGAGCATGATAGAACCAAGAGCAACAAGGGCTCCTAATGAACCCATTAAATTGATGATGGCATTTGCTTTAGATCTCAAAGGTTTGATGGTCACATCAGGCATTAAAGCAACTGCTGGTGATCTAAAAGCAGACATTGCCAACAAGGCAACAAATAATGTAAGAACAAACAAGATGAATGTCGACGGAGAATTTGATGTAATAATCCACGCTCTCTCATTGGCATGGTCATCAAACAATTGTTTAAGTTCAGTACTTTCATTGTCAGTGATTTCATCATCACTTAAAATGTTTTGCATAGGGATGATGATTTCATTTTCATAATCATTGTATTTTTCAGAAGAGATTGTTCCATCATTTCTTAAACTTTCCCATTCATCTTCAATGTTTTGATGAATACTTTTCCAGTTATTAAGTTGTGTATCAGGATTATTAGAATCATTACGATAGATTAAATCATAATCTTCAATAATTTCTGACTCGGCTTCAATTTTACTTTTTTGAATATTATCAGAAAAAGTTAAGGCCATAAAGGCAAAAGCTGCAATCACAGTACCAACAATAATAAAAGGGGTTCTTCTTCCTTTTTTATGTTTTGTTTTATCAGATAAGGCACCAAAAACAGGTATCAAAAATAAAGCAAGCACATTATCTAAAGCCATGACCAATCCTGACCACATTTGATTTAAACCAAATTTATCAATCAGTATTTTCGTTACAATTGCATCATAGGTTTGCCAAAACATTGAAATCATTAGGAATGCAAGTCCTACAAAAAATATCTTTTTAACATCTAACTTCATATTCCACCTCTTTGTCCAATATTATTTTTATTATATCATGAAAAGCATAATAAATTGACAAAGATTTTATATATTAAAAAAAAGCGCTGTTAAGCGCTTTTTTAAAGTTTATACATATAATTTTGTTGAAATTCGTTTAATGGCCTCTTCATTATACTTATTTTTCCTTAATTGGAGTGTATAATCATCCATATGTCCAGATATCACTTTAAAAAATAGTGTTTTCTTTGCATTAAATATTGTCATCAACCCTATCGAAACTAGAATCAATGCCAAACCATAATATATTAAATCATTGATTAAGACATATTTACCAGCAATTTGGAATGCATAGTATGATAGTTCTGGTAAAAGCGTTGACCCTGTGAAATTTAAAGATGCCAAGACTAGACCAGCGATTAATATAATAAAACCAATTAATTTACCTATATAGGTAGAATTTAAATATTCAATATAGTATTCGATATGTGTGATGGAATTTCTTTGGATTTCATTGATGCCTTTGCGTCTTATCTTACGTTTCTTTTGGTAATAAATACCATCATTATAGATAATCAATCGATTCGTCGTCAATACCATACGACAATCATTTTTTTTACCTCTTAATTTATTAAAGTCATAATAGACTTTTTCATTTTTAGCCAATTTAATTTGGTTTATGAGATGCTTATCCATAAAACCACCACCATTCTTACTATAATTTTACTTTATTTACTTTATTATTTCAATAGATTGATAAAATATGGTCTTAATATGTGCTTCGTTGGACAATTTTTGTCAACTCACCAAATAACATTGGAACGAAACCTAATCCCATTGCAATTAATAATTCTAAAACAGTTAATGGTTCTAAACTAAAGATACTTGCAGTGAATGGTATGTATACCAGTAACAAGACAAGACCTAGTGAAACAAAGACTGAATAATTTAAAAACTTATTAGAGAAAGGATTAAATTGATATAAGAATTTCGTTTCAGACCTTGCTGAGAACGCCCTAAATAATTCACCAAAAACAACCGTTACAAATGCCATGGTAATGGCTTGTGTTTCTGATGCGTTTTCAATCACTAAACCAAGTTTGAATGCTGTTAAACCAGCCAACATCAATCCAGTACCTTGAATTAATACTTTTACTAAGGTCTCATTGTTTAATAATCTTTCCTTGGTATCACGAGGCGCTCTTTCCATAGTATTGCCTTCAGCTTTTTCCATACCCAATGCAAAAGCAGGGAAAGAATCAGTCATTAAGTTAATCCATAGTAAATGAATGGCCATTAACGGCAATAAACCATTAAAGAATGGTGCAAATATCATGGCTAATAAAATTAGTAAGATTTCACCAATATTACATGATACTAAAAAGACAGTGAACTTTCTAATGTTACTATAAATAGTTCTTCCTTCTTCAACAGCTGAAACAATTGATGTAAAGTTATCGTCGGTCAGAATCATATTGGCAGCTTCTTTGGAAACCTCTGTACCTGTGATGCCCATCGCCACACCAATATCAGCTTGTTTTAAGGCTGGTGAATCATTAACCCCATCTCCAGTCATGGCAACAACTTCACCATTTCTTTGGAGCACTTCAACAATTCTAATCTTATCTGCTGGTGTGCTTCTAGCAAAAACATCACATTTTAATATGGCTTCTTCAAACTCTTCATCTGACATATTTCTTGTGTCCTCACCTGACAAGGCAAGTCCACCTTCTTCTAATATATTCAATTCTTTAGCAATCGCTTTAGCCGTTATAATATGATCACCTGTAATCATCATGACCCGGATACCAGCCGTATGACATTTTGCAATGGCATCTTTGGCTTCTGGTCTTGGTGGATCAATCATGGCCACTAAACCTACAAAAATCAAATCTTCTTCTAAATCCATTGATTTCGGTTGGTCTGTCTCACGATAAGCAAATCCTAAAACACGGTAAGCTTGAGCAGAAAATTCTTCATTTTGCTTTAAGACTGTATCAATGTCTTTCTTAGTAATCTTTCTAACCTCACCATTGATTGAGATGCGATTACATTTTTTTATTAATTGGTCACTGGCACCTTTTGTTAAAACAAGGTTCTTTCCATCAACTTTATTAATGGATGTCATCATTTTTCTTGTTGAATCAAAAGTGTACTCATTTAATTGTGGATATTTTTCTTCTAAATCCTCTAAAGGGTATCCCCCCTTAGCAGCGAGCACTAGTAAAGCACCTTCTGTTGGGTCCCCCAATACTTTATTTGCGCTTTGTATTTTTGAATCATTACACAATAAAGATATTTGTAATATTTTTTCTAAATTACCAGTCGGTTCAACAGATTTATCATTTAATAATATATCCCCTTTGGTTTCATAACCATTGCCAGTAATTTCATAAACATCATTTAAATCATAAACCTTTCTTACAGTCATTTCATTTTGGGTTAATGTACCTGTTTTATCTGAACAAATAACTGTTGATTGCCCTAAGGTTTCAACAGTTGATAAGTTTTTAATAATTGCATTTCTTTTAACCATCCGTTGCATTCCTAAGGCCAATACGACTGTAATAACAGCAGTTAAACCTTCTGGAATTGCTGCAACAGCCAAGGCGACTGATACTAAGAATAAATCCAATTCAAATACTAAATTATTTTGAATAAATCCTAAAAAGAATACAATCACTGAAATGATGATAATGACAATACCCAATACTTTAGCAAACTGATCGATGGTTTTTTGTAAAGGCGTTTTGCCCTCTTCAACTGCATCTAACATGGTTGCTATCTTACCAATTTCAGTTTCCATTCCAACAGCAGTGACAATCCCTTTTCCTTTACCATAAGTCACAAGGGTTGACATATAAACAGAATTTTCTCTTTCTGCTAAGGCCGTTGGCTCTTTTAAGTCAACAGATGCATCTTTTTCAACCGGTGTCGATTCACCCGTTAATGACGACTCATCTGTTTTCAAATTGGTTGATTCTAATAATCGAATATCAGCAGCGATAAAATCCCCTGTTTCTAATAAAACGATATCGCCTACGGTTAATTCCTCTGAAGAAATCTCGATTGTTTTCCCATCACGAATTACCTTGGCATGTGGAGAACTCATTTTCTTTAAAGCAGCAAGAGCATTATTGGCTTTTTGTTCTTGGTTAACACCAAGTACTGCATTTAATAAGACAATGGCAATAATGATAAATCCATCAATTAAGCCTTCTCCTTCTAAAATACCAACGATGACTGATACGGCAGCTGCGATGATTAAGATGATGACTAAGAAATCTTTAAATTGATCAAGAAACATCATCAATAATGATTTTTTCTTAGATTCTCTTAATTGATTCTTACCGTGTCTTTCCTGTCGTTTACTTACTTCCTCGCTTGTTAATCCTTTTTTTGGATTCACATCTAATGATTCTAAAAGTTCTTTTTTCGATTGACTGTATGATTCCATATCTTCATTCCTTTCTTAGAAAAAACAGACTTATACACAAAAAAGTGCATAAGTCTTGCTGTTAAAATTAAACCAGGTATATAACCAAGATGTTGATTTAATCGCACTTTGGCCAGCTACTCCCTTATTGATATAATAATAACTCATGGACCAAAAGTTGTCAATTAAATTATACGTTTTCTATGAATTAAAAACCATACCACATTACTTGCAATTAAGATAAAACCACTGGTACCCAGTGTAATCATATTGATATATTTTTCAAAAAAACCTATCTCTATATCTTCTGGAGCCATATAGATATCATCGATGACTTGATCAACGACCTTAACTTCTAAATCTTTATTGATTTTTTCACCAAACTCGTCTTCAAATAGTAATTTAAGATGGTATGTTCCTGGTGTATTGGCATGTTTTGTATAGGAATCATATTTAACTGTAATTAGATAATCTCTCCCGCTTTCAAGTTCATTTGTCTTGGTAAGTAATTCAGCAAACTCTGGTAAAGTCATTACCTGGTCTGAATAGACTTGAATCACTGCCAGGTCAAAATATATCATAGGTCCTATAGCATCTATGACATGGATGGCTATAGTTTTCTCTGTTCGATTGCCTGAGGAATCTGTGGCTGAAATAACAACGCTGTATTCTCCAATTTCTTTGGCATTATCCTTATAAGAATTGCTTTCTACAACCAAGGCAATACTTTGATCATAATTGTCTGAAACACTTAAACCGGAAATGATGGTGGATTCAGAATAATACTGATTATAGCCCACATGGATTGTAGACTCGCCTGTAATAACGGGCGATTCATGATCAACTACATTGATTACTAAATCATGTATGGCTTCATTTCCAGAACTATCTACAACACTAAATTCCATGTCATAAGACCCTACAATACTAGCATTTAATGAATAATCGTCACTAACAAGATTAATTAAATGTGAGATATCACCATCATAATTATCGCTGGCCGATAATTCTGATAAAATGTCCTCTTCAGTCATGACATTGGGATAAAGTACTTGTAATTGGCTGACATCAGAAAAGACAGGTTCTAGTACATCCACAACCTCAACAAAGACTTCAACCTCAGTTGAATTACCACTAGAATCAGAGACACTAAAAATCATTGAATATGTCCCTAAGGTATTCATTGAAGCACTGTAGCCATCATTCACCAAAACAATATTTTCGGAAACATCACCATCAACGGTATCATAAGCCATCAATGAATCTTGAACTTCCAATGCCGTAATCGGCTTATCAACATAAGAAATAATCGTACCTGAACTTTGAAAATATGGTGATGTTGTATCAATCATTGTGCCTTGAATATGGTCTTCATAACCTGTAGGTGTTAAACCTTCTTCAATTTGAATGATAGAGGCTTCTTCTTTACTCATTGCATCCAAACCTCTAATTTCTAAACGAATATAATTCGTATCTACATCGGTTGAAAACTGATAATATTGGTAAGTGGTTGAGTCAATGGTTGTTGATGAAAAATCATAACCGGTAAAATAGATTTCATCAATGAATTCAGTGTTATCCATATAAGTAATAAACACCTCTACCATGGGACTGTCTAAAGCAGCTTCAATGGAAAAAACATAATCAGTGTCTGGTTTGACCATAATATCATCAATTGAATAAAGTACAGGTGAATCTTCCATGTGATATTCGAAATTATCCATAGAGATATAATTCTTTCCCCCAGGCAAATAATTAATTTGACCGGCCAAAACTAAATGATTGAGGCTATAAATAAAAGCAGCCATTAAAATAATAAAACAAAAAAATTTCTTCATAATCTTCTCCTTTTTATTAGCATATTACATATCAAAAGTAAAAATTCTCTAAAACTTATCATTTTAACAAAAAAAATAATCATGTTATAATAAAAAATGAGGTGAAAGAATATGAAAACATTAAAATTAAACAATGACAAACTCATGCCAATTATTGGTCTAGGAACATTTAGAAGTGAAGAAGACGAAGCTTATAAAGCTGTCTTGACCGCTTTAGAAACTGGCTATAGACATATTGATACCGCTGCAGTCTATGGCAATGAAGAGGCCGTTGGAAAAGCCATTAAAGATTCAGATGTAAAAAGAGAAGATATATTTGTCACAACAAAATTGTGGAACACTGAACAAGGCTACCAATCGACAATTAAGGCTTTTAACGAGTCTTTAGAGAAATTAGGCTTAGAGTATGTAGACCTTTATTTAATCCATTGGTTTAAAGGTTACGAGAACTCTTTGGACACTTGGAGAGCCTTTGAAACACTTTACGAAATGGGTAAAGTCAAAGCCATTGGTGTTTCTAATTATAATGTTCATCATTTACAACATTTATTAGACAATGCTAAAGTCAAGCCTATGGTCAATCAAGTCGAAACACATATTCGTCTACAAAACGAATTCTTAAGAAATTTCTGTGAAAGTAAGGGCATACAACTAGAAGCATATGCACCATTAATGTCTCACCACATTGATGACTTACTAGAAAATGATACCATGAAAGAAATTGCAAAAAAATACAATAAAACCATTGCTCAAATTGCAATTAAATGGTTAACAGAACGAGACATCGTTGTGATCCCTAAAAGTGTTCACGTAAAACGCATTAAAGAAAACTTTGATATTTTTGATTTTTCACTTACAGATGACGATATGAAAAAAATAAAAGAATTAAACAAAGGAAGAAAGCTCTTCCCTGAATTCGATAACGTTACATTCTAAATAATAGAATATAAAAGAGGTTAATCACTTTATAAATTGATTAACCTCTTTTTTTTAGTTCCTTATAAAATTGTCTTTTTCCAAATTGTTTGTGTTTTAAATGGTCTAAAGCCTCTATTATAATAAAATTGCTTATCAGTGTTTACCACAATTCTTTTTGCCCCAGCTTTTTTAACCCTTTGAATACCCTCAAACATTGCTGCTTGTGCCAAGCCTAACCGACGATAATCAGGGTCTGTGGCAAGTGGTTCTACCACAGCATAATCAAGTGACTCATCATACCATAAACCACAAAAAGCAACATGATCACCGGCTTCGTTTTGAATGATGATTTTATGTTCTAAATTGTTATTTGGTCGATGAATGGCTTGCTTGCCTTCTTCTTCTTTTTCATCACTATGTTTGTATGGACCTTCGCCCTTTAATTCATGATTAAAGCCTCGCCAAAATAAGCGAAAATATTGATAAGGACTTGGTGCTTCTTTTAAAGTCACAACTTTAAATTGTTTAGGCAAATCATAATCCACAGAAGTTTCCTCTGTATATAATACAGAAGTCGCTTCTTTTTCACCTGTCGCCAACAAACCTTCTTTAGCAGCCAAACTCTGAAGTTCATAGTCATCATCTTGTATTTGGATGCTTAAAGAATTTTCATATATATAATGTTTCTTTGCATATTCAAGCATTTCTGCTTTTAAATATTCATAATTATCTAATGTTCTTATAAAAACAGTGTCTGGAATAATATCAAATATTACAAGACCAACCACCTCTGAATCATCTTTCCATATGCCAATTTTCGATAAATCTTCGGCCTTTGTCATACTATGTGTGATCATCCAATCCCATCTAGAAAATGTATATTCAGTATCTTTTAATTTAATTAAAAAATCTCTAATCTCATAATATTCTGGCACAAAATCTTTTTTATTGGGAAAATTAATTACTTTCAAACCCATCATGCTCACTCCTCTTGTCTTGTCTCTTGTAAGAAACGTTCTAATGTTTTTCTAAACTTTTCATTGTCACTTTCTGTTCTTTTTTTAATATGTCCATTTCTTTTTCTCGCCTTTCTCATCTTTTGACTCAGATGCCTTTGTAGTAATAAAGTGTCTATATTATCAGCGGTATAAAACCACCCATCTTGATGCAAGGCATAAGCTCCTTTTAATAAAATCAAACTGGCCAACCCATAATCTTGGGTAATGACCAAGTCACCTTTATTTGTTAATCTTACAATTTCGTGATCGGCGACATCAGAACCAGCATCTACTGTAACAACCCTACCATAGTCAGTTTGAATCATATGATGTACATTACATACAATCACCAAATCAATATTATATTCTTTTGCAAGTTCACTTGTAATTTTTCTTACAGGACTTGCATCCGCATCAATTAATATTTTCATAAACACCTCAGACTCTATTATAACAAATTTTTCACGCTTTAAAAATAAAAAAAAATATCTCAAATATAAGGCGATTTAATTGAGAATATTTTTATCATTAACCCAGCCATCATGAATTTCTCTAACTTCTAACCATCCTGAATATCCCGGAATCTCCTTATATTCTTCTATTTGTTCAAATCATTCTAAAAACATTTCATTAAGAAATCGGCACAATGTCAAAATTAAAAGGAAATGTTTTCACCAATTGATTCTTAAAATCAACTTGATAAGCGGTTCCATCTTTATAGAAGAAACCATCTGCCAACTTAATTTCTATATAGCACATATGTTCATCGTCTTCATTATTATGTTCAAAATACCAAGCTTGAAAAACCTTAATCAATCGCTCCCGTATGCTTTTGTTTTTTTTATCCAAAGGGTGGCCAATATCATAGGCTTGACCATTAAACTTATACAAACGATTGGTTAATGAAACATGACTATTATTATGTATCTCTTTAACTTTTTGTGACTTCCGATGGGTTACAATATAAAAACTTTCATTTTCATAATAAGCATCAATAAACCTAACCGATGGAATATTTCCGTGGGTTGTGGCTAAGGCAAATTGATAATCTTTGCCAAATAATTCATTCATAACCAACAAACTTTTTTGGTAACTCTCCATAAAATCCTCCTCGTCACAATAAGACACTTAATTCACTTCGAATATATCATATTATTTCTTGTTTTTCTATCCTATATTACCATATTTTAGATTATACTTATAAATATTAAATGGCATCAATTTGAATTATAAGTACAATATCATATAATAATAATATAGATTCATTCAAATAAAATCAGGAGGATACTATGATTAAAGCCATTCAAAAGCGAACATCGATAAGAAGTTATGAAAAAAAGCCTTTATCAGATACAGATAAGGCTAAGGTTAAAAAGATTTTAGATTCTATTGAAAAAAACCAAGGTCCTTTCAATCATCAAGTGAAGTTTTTCTATGTGGATAACAAAATCAAAAGTGGTGGAAAGATTGGCACTTATGGCTTTGTTAAAAACCCACCGGCCTTTATCGGTGGTGTTGTTGAAAATACCAGCCAAGGTATGATTGACTTTGGTTTTCTATTTGAACAAGTGATTCTTGAATTAACCAAGGCAGATTTAGGAACTGTCTGGTTAGGAGGCACCTTTAATAGAGATGATTTTGATATTGAAAGTAAAGACAATGAAATCATTGCGGCCGTTTCACCTGTAGGTTATCCAGCCAATCAATCCATTAGAGAAAAAATCATTCGCGGCTTTGCCAAAGCTGATAAACGTAAGGACTTCTCTGACTTATTTTTTAAAGACAGTGACTTCACACCAATTGAAGAAAACCATCCTTATGCTCAATATCTAAAGGCTGTTCAAGTCGGACCAAGCGCTTCTAATAAACAACCATGGCGTATCCTTCTTATGGACGATATTTTCCATTTATACCTTAAACGGAATAAGGGATATGGCAATAAGTTAAAATTGGATATACAAGCCATTGACATGGGCATTGCCTTATCTCATTTATACCTATCATTAAAAGAAGATGACTATCACCCGACATTCCTTGAAAATCAGCCATTTGAGTTAGAAAATCACGAATACATCATGAGCATTCAAATAAAAGTCAATTAAGTGTATCAATTTAAGTGCAAAGGCTTTACATAAAAATATTTTCTTGATAGAATTAAATATAATCAAAACCATATAACTATTTAAAATAGTATATTATGTTTATTGGTTTGATAAAGCCAAACCCGGAGCAATCCGGGGACGGAAAACTAGAGGGTCTCTTTGAGATAGCCAGCTACCTGACTAAGATATACATTTATATTCAATATTTTAAATATGCTTATAAGTGGTTTTGATTTTTTTTATTTTTA
Source organism: Candidatus Izemoplasmatales bacterium (assembly GCA_046542225.1). GTDB lineage: Bacteria > Bacillota_I > Bacilli_A > Izemoplasmatales > Hujiaoplasmataceae > Hujiaoplasma. The sequence goes on from JBKHBS010000028.1 coordinate 15,539, forward strand.
TTGCTTATATAAAGAGGGTGCTTTTTATGAAGAACAAGTACTTTAAAGATATTTCTGAAAAACTTAATAAGGAATATAATTTAGACGTTGTTAATGACGTTTTATTGTCTTGTCCAAATAAAGTCATCTTATATACAGATTCATCCAAATCCAAAGACTTAGAACTTTTTGTTATTTCAGGTAATTTAAGACAGCTTGGTTTTGAAGACAAAGAATCTATTAAACTATCAGAGTTTTTTGATGTCTTTGATTTTGATAATAAATATGCCTTTATTAACGGAAAGAATGAATACTTCCAAGAAATTTATCATCAATTCAACAATTATTCTAAAGCTTTAGAAGTTAGTTTTCCTATTCGATTTAAAGAAAATAGAAGGTGGTTGCGATTTGATATATTCCCATCGCCTAAATTAGCTCATATTTTAGTTGTTACAATAAAAGATGTTACTGAATTACACAATCAGGAAGAAGAAACCTTCAGGAAAACACATATCGATTCCTTAACAACTCTTTATAATAAATATACTTTTGATTATCATTATGGAAAGGTTTACCTTGATCCTGGTTTTCATGTCATGTACATTGACATTGATGACTTCAAAAAAATCAATGACCAATATGGTCATATCATCGGCAATCAGTTGTTAATTGAGTTCGGCCATTTGCTTAAAATCTTAGAGACTGAAAAAATGCGTTTTTACCGCCTCGGTGGTGATGAGTTTGTAGGACTTTTGGTCGCTTCTACAGAGGAAGTTAAAGAATTGATTGATATCATATTTAATCAAATAAAAAAAATTAAGTTACCTGAGTCTGATGATCACTTAAAGATTTCTATGGGTGTCATGAAAGCAACTGAATCAAATGATTTAGCAAAAAAAGCAGATAAGTTAATGTATAAGGTTAAATCATCAGGTAAAAATGGTTATCTATATGAAGTTGAATCAGATTAATATAAACTAACCTATCCATTTTCCTAAACGACTACAAATCAAAAAATCTGGTTTCTACAGTATTTTCTGGTTAATTGTCAGGGATAGAGGACTTTGATATTTATATAGAAAAAATAAAAGATGATATTTCAAGTGAAATATCATCTTTTTTCTATATTAAAGTGAAGTAAAAGACCAAATATTATAAGTTAATGCAAATACTACTCAGATTCACTAGCTTTTTGCATTTTTCGTTTTGTAATAATTAAGAAACGATCTAAATCCTGAATCAAATATATGGAGAACAATAACCTAATGATATATATGACAGAAATAATAAAGGCCAATATATTTCCCAATCTAAATGCCTGATACGTTGACGGGTTTGTAAATGGCAATTCCACATCAAAAGAAAAACCATTTATAAATAAAGTTATGATTGCTATTAAACTCAGGATGATTAAAATATTTTTAAATTTCATTGGTCGTGGCCTTATTCTCGCATCACTGTCTTCTAACTTTATCGTATATTTACACTCATTTATAAAATCAATGATTAGTTGGATAAATTTGATATAAAGCCAAAAATACAAACCTCCAATTACACCCAAAATGAATGCTATAAGAAAGTTTCTAAATAAAAAAACCAATAAAGCCATTCCAAAAAAAACTGCTAATAAAATTATTAACCAAAAAATTACTTTAAAGTATGTATTTAGGGTTTTTAATCCTAATAATATTTTATCTATATCATGTTTTAAATTTCCAATATAAGCGATTAATAAGGCCATTGGAACGATAGTCGTTATAATGATTCCCAATATTAAAAATACTTTCAACCAATTCAAGTTGTAAATCTGCCCAGCTTGTTCAACAGTCAAATCTGCACCAATGATTATCCCTAATGATATCCAACTTATGACCATAGGTATTAGGTGTAGTAGTAAGAAGATAATACTTTCCCTATTTCTTGCATATTTCATCATGGCTTTTCGGTAGGGATTAATATTTTCCTTTTGACTTGTGTGATTGTTTTCCATTTCTACTTTTGAACCTTCATCAAATAGTAACTCATCAGTACTATTATTTTCATTTACCATAATTTTATTGTCTCCCTTTTATTTTTTGTTGTTATTATATATCATTATATAACATTAAAAAGTAAAATAAAACGGCTTATATGTCATTTAATAAAAAACTTTTTATAAAAAATGTTTCCTTAACATTTTCAATACCTCTGTTTCACGAAAAGTCCAACGGGGTATATGATTACCCTTAAGAACTAATTCATTGGTTTGAATGGCTTCTTCTATACTTACCCATTTAGGGATAAAAGATAATTCATTTTCATAGACACTTAAATTTTGTTCTAGCAAATCTTTTTCAATCTCACATATGAAATAATATGAGTCCATATGAAAATAGTCATATGCCTTATTAATAGTTTCTTTGTTGATGGTTGTTAATAAAGCAAATTGAGATATGATGTTTGTCACTTTACCACCTACTTCTTCTAGAACCTCTCTCTTTAGTGCGTCCTCTACGGTTTCATCTGTTTCAACCCCACCACCGGGAAATTTATAATCTTTATTAACTTTCGAATAAACCATTAGAATTAAATCATCTTTAATGATAATCCCTCTTGAAGCCCTTCTATATAATTTCTTACCATCAAAAGCTATCTGATCTTTAGGGGATAAATATATTGTTTTATTTATCATTTTTTACTCCAGTCATTAAAAAATTATAAGATCTAAATTTTAATTCATTTTATTATATAATAAATACAATGATAAAACAACAAAATTATTAAATTTATTAATGAATATAATAATCTAGATTAATAAAAAAACCATCATTTTGATGGTTTAATGATTGGTGTAAATTTAACTTTTTAATTTTGCATAGTCTATATATTCTTCAATAAATTTTTCTACCTTTTCTTTAATTTGATCCCTGACTTCTCTTGTTTTATTTAGTATTTCTTCTCTTGTACCCTTAAAATCAGATGGATCTTTTATATTCCAATATATATCATTAAGTGCCCCTCTAAATATTGGACATTTTTGTCCGTTTATTTCATCGCATACCTTTATGACATATGTATAACTTCTTCCTTCTTTAAAAAAATCAAAAACTTTATTGGTTTGCTTATGACTGATATCATAACCAACTTCATTCATGACTTCTACGACATAAGGATTTAGTTCACCTTTTTCTATACCTGCACTTTCAGCAATAAAATAACCTTTACCTAATTTATTTAAGAAAGCTTCACCCATTTGACTTCTAGCACTATTATGAACACACACAAACAATACTTTTAACATCATTTTCTCCTTTTATATTAAATATAATATCCTTATATAAGATATGATTATCATATCATAATATTTGAGAAACAATGTTAAATAAGCCATAATTTACATTAAATTAACATTTGCGCATCAAAGTTTTTATACATTTAAATTGTCTTTGCTAAGCAAAATTCATTATAAAAAT
>JBKHBS010000029.1:0-18206 GCA_046542225.1 Candidatus Izemoplasmatales bacterium
ATTTTTTGTGATAGAGAAAACCATGCAAGTATATATGATGGGGCAAGATTATCTTTTGCAAAACTTGTGAGATATAAACACAGTGACATGGAAGACTTAGAAAAGAGATTGGCTGAAGCTGATCCTGAAGCTGGTAAATTAATAGTGACTGATGGTGTTTTTTCAATGACAGGTGATATCGCAAAGTTACCTGAAATTGTTCGTTTAGCAAAAAAATATGATGCCAGAGTCATGGTGGATGATGCCCATGGTCTAGGTGTCCTTGGTAAAAATGGTCGAGGTACTGCTGAATACTTTGGTTTAGAAGATGATGTGGACATCATCATGGGAACTTTCTCAAAATCATTGGCCTCTTTAGGTGGTTATATGGTTGCGAGTGAAGAAGTCATTAATTATGTGAAGCACAAATCAAGACCTTTTATCTTTTGTGCAGCAATCACCCCTTCAAATGCAAGAACGGCTTTGGAAGCTTTAAGAATTCTAAAAGCTGAGCCTGAAAGACCAAAAAAATTACTTGAAATCGCTGATTATGTAAGAAAAGGTCTAACCAATAAAGGATTAAAAATTATTGATCATTCGATTGTTCCAATCATTCCAATTTATACATTTAGTGTCTTAAGAACCATGGTTGCTTGTAAATTATTATATGAACGAGGCGTTTATGTCAACCCTGTTGTTCCACCAGCAACACCTGAAGGTGAATGCTTGATCAGAACAAGTTACACAAGCACCCATACTTTTGAACTCATGGATGAAGCCATTGAAATCATTGCTGGAGTATTAAATAATTTACCTGAAGATGAAGATGAATTATTAAGGGTATTAGAGGAAAATGAATAAAATTGTTTTAGTATCAGGGGCATCGAGTGGGATTGGTTTTGAAACTGCCCAATACTTACATGCCTTAGGCTATCAAGTGATTGGGATTTCTAGAACATATCCTAAATTTGAATATGGTTTTGATTATTTCCTCTGTGACATTACTGATGAAGATAAAGTGAAGGAAATCAAACAATTAATCGAAAAGAAATACGGACATATTGATGTTCTTCTTAACTCTGCAGGTATGGGAATATCTGGAGCCATTGAAAACACACCTTTAGAAGAAGTTAAACATATTTATAATATTAATGTCTTTGGTCACTTTTTAGTGACCAAAAACATATTACCCTTGTTAAGGTTATCAAAAGAACCCAAAATCATTAATATTTCTTCTGTAGCGTCTGATATTGCCTTACCTTTCCAAGCCTTTTATTCAATGACAAAAGCGAGTATAGATGCCTTTACAAAAGCCTTGGCAATAGAAGTCAAACCATTTAAAATTAAAGTCTGTGCTATTTTACCGGGTGATATTAAAACAGGATTTACAAAAAATCGATTGCAACCTTACCAGGTTGAAAATGATTTATATACAGAACGGGCAAAACGATCACTCAACCGGATGGCAAAAGATGAAGAAAACGGAATGCATCCCAAAAAAATTGCAAAAAAAATCGAAAAATTAATTCGAAAGAAAAGAATCCCTTTAAGAACGACGGTCGGATTATCTTACAAAACCATTAGAGTATTGAATAAACTTTTACCAGAAAAATTTGTTCAATTTTTTGTAAGGAAACTTTACGGATAAAGGAGAGACCTATTTTGAAAATATTTATAGATAAAAAATTTATACCAAAAGATGAGTACCAAATATTAATAGACATGTTTCCACAAGTTGAGTTCGTTCATGATTTTGATAAACATAAAGACATCGAAGTCTTTTTTGGATTAAATGCCTTACTTGAGTCTGTTGATATTGATCAATATAAAAATCTAAAATGGATTCAATTATACATGGCTGGCTTTGACAATGTAGATGTTCAAGGATTGAAATCAAAAGGATTATTGGTCTCTAATGCCAGAGATATTTTTTCGATCACCATTGCTGAAGATATCATTTCTAAAATACTTTACTTTAATAGGAATATAAAAGACTTTGTTGAAAACATGAAAACCAAGACTTGGCAACCTATATGGAAAGATCCTGAAATATATAAATCAACCATCGGTATTATTGGAACAGGTTCTATTGGACAAGAAACCGCTAAACGTTTACAATCTTTCTCGCCAAAAGCCATTTTAGGACATCGAAGAATTAATCAGCCTGTAGAATACTTTAATCAAATTTTCACCGGTGAAGATGGGTTAGAAGAAGTTATAAAGAATTCAGACTACCTAATTTTAGCCATGCCCTTAAATGATGAAACAAAGCATATGATTGATAAAGAAAAATTATTGCTTATGAAAAAGAATGCTTTATTAATTAATGTTGCAAGAGGCCAAGTTATTGTTCAAGACGATTTGATTGATGTCTTAGAAAACAATCTAATTAGAGGTGCTGCATTGGATGTGACAGATCCAGAACCCCTTCCTAAAGATTCTAAACTTTGGGACCTAGACAATGTGTTCATAAGTCCCCATAATGCATCCTCAAGCGAGTATATGGTCAAAAGACTCTTTGATTTGACTTTAGAAAATTTAAAGCTATATATGGAAGGTAAAGAAGTAAAATACCTATTATAAAGAAAAAAGCGTAGAAAATAAATTCTACGCTTTTTATTTTATAGTAATTTTTCGATGACAGGTTCTAATTTTTCTGGAATAATACGTGAACTATATCGGCCATAAACTTCACCATTTCTATCAATTAAGAATTTAGTGAAATTCCACTTTATTTTGGAACCAGTTAATTTATTCTTAATGGTTGGTTTTTCGCCTTCCTCGCCAGGTATTTCATCATAAGGTTTTACATTTTTTAAATATTTGTATAATTTAATTGTATCTTTACCATTGACTTTAACCTTTGCGAAAGTTTCAAATTTTGTACCGTATTTCAATTTACAGAATTCTGCCAGCTCCTTATTGGTGCCAGGTGCTTGAGACATGAATTGATTACAAGGCAAGTCAATAATTTCAAATCCCTTGTCCTTATATTTTTCATACAATGCTTCAAGACCTTCATATTGTGGTGTGTAACCACATTTTGTTGCAGTATTAACAATAAGCAATACTTTGCCTTTGTATTTTTCTAATGAGACATCCTCACCTTTGATATTCTGAATACTGTATTTGTAAACTGACATAATATCACCTCTTTATTATATTTTAGCAAATATTTTAAAAAAAGCATAATTATTTAACTTGTGATGGCGTCATTTCATCTTTTTTAATTCTTATATTCACAAGGATTAATAAAATAAATCCAATGGCCATCATTAAGGCACTAAAATCAAATACATAAACTGGTTTTTTATCAAATAAGAAACCACCAATAAGTGGGCCTATGACCATACCAATTGAAAAGAAAGATTGTCTAATGCCCATGGTGGTTGAATACAAACCAGCTTTTGCCTGGTTGGCAATAAAGTTTTGTTCCAAGGGGATAAAAATTGCATGACCAATGATGTATATCATTAATACAGAATATACAGCAAGAATAAAGTTATTGGCCCTAAAAACATAGAGTACGGCGATAATACTGGTCACTTGAATCACCTGTAAAACCCTTAAGTTTTTTCTTAACTTGGACACCAATGGAACGATAAAAATGCTGGTTAAAATACCGACAATGCCTATGACTAGGTTATAATTACCAATATCGCCAGTACCATAGCCTTGTTCATTAAAGAAGACATCAAGGTACTTGCTTAAATTTGTAAAAGCAATGGACATGAAGATCAGTGAAATTAAAAAGATAAGGACAGTTTTATTGATATCTTTGATATTTTTAAAGCTTTGAAAGATATTTGGTTTTTTATTCACTAAAACATCTCGTTTGACTTCTTTAATAAACAAATAAATATTGACAGCGTGAATTAAATTCACAAAGGCTTGGATAAGGAAGACCCTTTCTAAAGATGTTTCTCCTGTGCCTAATAATGAGACTAGGGTCTCATTAGAGCTCATAAAACCACCTATCCAATAACCAACGCTTCGTCCTAAAGCAAGAGAAGCTGCCATCCAAGCCAGATGTTTGGCACGATTCTCAGGCTTAGAAATCTCAATTGTATGAGAGATGAATAATGTAACGGTTGCACTGGCTCCAAAACCACTCATAAACCTAAAGAAAACCATCCAATACATATCACCAGAATATCCAAAACCGATTTGACCCAAACTATAAAGGACTAAACCTATAATCATGGCTGTTTTTTTATTACCTCGATCGGCAATGATCCCCCATATGGGTGCGCCAAATACCAATCCAGCACTCATGGTCGAATAAAAAACACCAAACATATAATCAGGAATGCCTGAGTTGGTAACGAATGCTGGTGTGACTGGATGACCAAAGTTGTGGACCATGCCTTGGAAAAAATAGATTAAGATTAAGATGATAAAGGTTTTCTTCATGTTATCTGCCCTTTCAATATAAACAAATGATATTATACACGATTTTAAGATTATTATCTAATAAGATGATTTAAAAAAAGCAACAGAAATTTCTGTTGCTTTTATCACTTAAATAAATCGTTTTTTTAAGCCTTCTAATTGGTCCTTTAAGACTTTAGGTAGACGGTTTCCGTAAATCTGGAAATAGTTTTCTATTGACTTAATTTCCTCCTGCCAAACAGTTTTATCAACCTTAAGTAATTCATTGACTTTTTCTTGTTCAATATTGAGGTTAGATAAATCAAAATAATCTAAACTAGGCAAGTAACCAATGGGTGTTTCCTGATAATTTTCTTGGTTTTCTGTTCGTTCTAAAATCCATTTAAGGACCCTAATATTGTCTCCAAATCCTGGCCATAAATAACCACTTTCATCTTTTCTAAACCAATTAACATAAAATATTTTTGGAAGTAAAGACTCTTTGGTTTTGGCTTTCATCGATTGCCAATGGTTGATATAATCACTGATGTTATAACCGATAAATGGCAACATGGCAAAGGGATCGCGTCTTACTTTTCCAATATTTTCATCAATGGTCGCAGCGGTAATCTCAGATCCCATGATAGAGCCTAAGAAGATGCCGTGATCAAAATCAAAACTTTGATGAACCAAAGGGATTGTTGAAGGACGTCTACCACCAAATAATATGGCAGAGATTGGTACAGGTTCTTGATAATTTTCAGCTAAAATCGGACAATTGGTTAATGGTGAAGTGAATCTTGCATTGGGATGGTCTGGTCTACCTGGATCGCCTTTATACCAGTCATTGCCACGCCAATCAATCAAGTGGTTTGGAACTTCTTGGGTTAAAGCTTCCCACCAAACATCCCCATCATCTGTTAAAGCAACATTGGTAAAGATGGTGTTTTTTGATACGGCAGCGATGGCGTTGGGATTTGATTTTTCTGATGTGCCTGGAGCGACCCCAAAAAAACCAGCTTCAGGATTAATGGCATACATTTGCCCATCCTCTTTAATATGCATCCAAGCAATATCGTCACCTAAAGTTTCAGCTTTCCATCCCTCCAGACTTGGATTAATCATGGCCAAGTTTGTTTTACCACATGCACTTGGAAAAGCACCGGCCAAATATTTTACTTTATTTTCTGGACTGGTTAATTTTAAAATCAACATGTGTTCTGCAAGCCAACCTTCTTTTTGGGCCATAGAACTTGCGATTCTTAAAGCCAAGCATTTTTTCCCTAACAAAGCATTACCGCCATAGCCTGAACCATAGGACCAAATCATTTCTTCTTCAGGGAAGTGTGAGATGTATTTTTGATCAATAGGAGCACAAGGCCATTCAGGATCTTTCATACCGGCTTCTAATGGGTAGCCTACTGAATGCAAACATTTTACAAAGGTTTTGCCTTCATTCAGTAAATCAATGACCTCTCGTCCCGTCCTCGTCATTATTTGCATATTTAAGGCAACATAGGCACTGTCACTAATTTCGACACCTAATTTTGACATTTCTAGACCTACAGGTCCCATAGAAAAGGGAATGACATACATGGTCCTCCCTTTCATTGAACCTTTGAATAAGTCTAGCATGATTGGTTTAAGTTGGTCACTTGAAATCCAATTGTTGGTGGGTCCGGCATTTTCTTGTTTTTTTGTTGAGATAAAGGTTCGCTTTTCAACCCTAGCCACATCGCTTGGATGTGACCTATATAATAAAGAATTTGGTCTTAAAGAAGGGTTCACTCTGATGGCTTTTCCTAAAGCAACTTGCTCATCAGCAACTTCTTGATATTGTTCATCAGTACCCTCCCAAATCACAATGTCTTTAGGCTGACATAAATTTTTAATTTCTTCAATCCAGTCTAGTAAAATCTTATTTTTAATCATTTTGATCGTATAGAAACTTATCTATACGTCTCCTTTCTGTAATTTTTTTATATATTTTATTTATCTTCTCGATAAATTTGTTATAATGGTTATGGATGAGGTGACTTTATGGAAATAAAAGATAAAAATATAGCATTATTAATAGATGCAGAAAATATATCTCCAAGTTATATTGAAATCATTATTGATGAGGCGAACAAATACGGAAAAATTAATTATCGAAGGGTATATGGGGACTGGACAACACCACAACTCAATCCTTGGAAACAAAAAATGAATGAGTTTGGATTAACCCCAGTACAGCAATATGCATACACTTCAGGAAAGAATTCTTCTGACTTTACCCTGATTATTGATGCCATGGATATTTTATATTCAGGCAAGGTCAATAGTTTTTGTATTGTCTCAAGTGATAGTGATTTCACCAAATTAGTCACCCGTTTAAGAGAAGATAATATGTTTGTTTTTGGTATGGGTGAGTCCAAAACCCCAATTTCATTGGTGAACTCATGTGAAACGTTTTCTTATTTAGATAAAATGTTATCTTCTTATGATATTGAAGAGAAACCTGCAAAACGAAAAGCTGTAAAAACGACAACCGATGTTTTTCAACCAGAAGCCAATAAAACATCAATCACACCTTTAAGAAAAATTAAACAAGAGTTAAAAAATATGATTAACTCTAATACAGAAGATGATGGTTGGGCTTATTGGAGTCTAATAGCTCAGCTTATTCAAAAGAAATACCCTGGTTTTCATCCAAGAAACTATGGTAAAAATATGAGACCAGTTGAATTTTTTGAAAAGATGAAAGATTTTGATGTCAAAAAAGAAGATACAGTGATTTATATTAAAAATGCCTAAGCCAATTTAATTGGCTTTTTTTATTGGAAAATCTTATAGACATAATCAGAATTCATTAAATGTAAAAGACCTGGATAATTGACATTAAAACCAATGATGTCTCCAACTTTGTAATCTGTATTGCTGACATCTAGTATTAAATGGTCAGAAGAACCCCCAATCACTTTAACTGAAGAATCTAAGGGATTAATATTGGCTAAAATGACATCTTGTTTACCAATGGCACAAATGGCTCTTTTCATGATGCCTTTGTCTTCAATGGTTACTTTTTCTCCAAAAGAGTTGATGGTTGTTTGACCTTCAGGAAAACTTGGTTTCAATTTACATTCAATGATTTCTGCTTCAAGGACAAAGTTCTGGTGATTTAAACCATCAATATTGGTAGAGTATGAGGTTTCTTTTCCAAAAAAGATAGATTCACCAAGTCTTAAGCTATTGATTTCTTCAGGGATTTCATTTTTATTGAAAAAAGTCACCGTTGAAGAATTACCACCAGAAATAATATCTAATTGAATATCAAAATGAGATTCAATTTTATCCTTTATGCTTACAAGTCTTTGTAATATTTCTTTACCAGGCACTAAGCCTCCGTAACAAGTCAGGTTGGTACCAATACCAAGTAAATGAATATTTTCTAAGTCTAATATCGACTCGATATCTTTTAAATAATCTTGAGAATGATAATAACCTTCCCTTAAGTCACCTAAATCAAACATCAAAATAATTTGGTGTTTTTTATTTACTTTCTTAGCTTCTGTATTTAGTTTTTTAATGGTTTCTAATTCTGAATTTAAAGAAATATCACTATACTTAACCACGTCTCTCGCTTCGGATATCATTGGAATTCTAACCAAAACCTTTGGTAGATTGATGGTTTTCATTTTTTTTAAGTTTTGAATCCTAGAATCACCAATATGAGTGATGCCTGTATGAGACAGATTTTCAATGAAGTTTAAGTGACCTGAAAAAACTTTGACAATGGCCATCACATAATCAATATGATTTTCTTTTGCCATAGCGACCATTTTCTTAGAATTCTCAAGGATATTTTTGGTGTTGATAATTATTCTTGGATACATCTTTTCATCTCCAAACTGTGTTTTAGAATCTTTAATGCAGCTTTTGGGTGTTTTCTTGATAAAACACCAATAGAAGCCATGATATAGTTTTCGTCAATCCAAATTTCAGTATTTTTTGGAGGACTTAAAATGAATTCATTTCTTTGATTCAAAACAGTTTTTAAAATGGTACACTTATTTTTTAATCGAGTCAAGGCGCCTCCAGTTGCGATTACATGTTTGACTTTGGTTAAATCCTTGCCTTCGGCGTAAATGACTTTTCCACCACCATTAAACATTTTTATCAAGCGACCACTATGTCTATCAAGGGCACGCCTAAATGCTTCCAAAGTTAACCTTTCCGTTAGCGGATATTGTCTTTGATTAGGGATTACTTGGTAATCACTTAAAATGTCATTAAGTTCTGACAAGCTTAGATTAAGTTCATCACAGAGTTTTTCTTTGCTGATCATTTCAACTAAGTTATCTTTATTAATATAAACACCCAAATCACCTTCAACTGTTCTTTTGGCCATAGGTTCTGGGGCGATGAGTATCTTTTCAATGGCTTCAGAGCCCTTAGTAACTGAATGAATATCAGTGGTTGCACCACCAATATCAACGGTTATTAAATCACCCATTTCAGCTTGGAGTAATTTCGAAGCCTCCATAACAGCGCCAGGCGTTGGGATGATGTCTTGGTCAATGAGTGTTTTCACTTTTTCCATACCAGGTGCTTGAATGATATGTTGGTGGAAAACCTCTTGGATAATTTTTCTTGTTTTATCCACTTGTAGATCATCAATTTTAGGATAAACATTATCAGAAATATAAAGATATTTGTCTTGTGAATTTTCTTTAAAGATGGTTTTGATTATATTTTGATTTTGAATGTTACCGGCATAGATGATGGGTATATCCAATTTTAACTTGGCAATTTTTTTAGCATTTTCAATGGCAGTATGTCTTTCACCATAATCAACCCCACCAGCAATCATAATAATATTTAAATTCAATGCTTTGATTTCTTCAATTTGATAGTCATCAAGCAATCCAGAAGTAATCATTTTGATGTTAGCACCAGCGCCAAGGGCTGCTTCTTTAGCGGCTTTAACTGTCATATCATAGACAAGGCCATGGACACTCATTTTTAATCCACCAGCAGCACTAGAACTGGCAAAAGTTTCTTTTGCCTCTAGGCTGTCTGTTTTCAATTGTTTTTTTAAATCTTCAATAGCACCCATCAAACCGAGCTTAACATCACCATCAAGTACAGTTGTGGGATAATATCCGCTGCCTAAAAAACGCGGATGAAGTGTATCCAACCCGTCAAAAGCATTGACAACTGTCGTTGTTGATCCAATTTCAGCTACTAAAGCATCAATTTTCATTCTATTTTTCCTTTAATTTTTTTACAATGAATGAAGCAACATGTTGGCCCTTGGTTCCTCTAGCAAAACCTTGGTCAACACCTTGTTTTCTAGCGGTCTCAGGACTTACTTGAGTTCCGCCTGCAATGATTAAGAATTGGTCTCTTACGCCTTTTTCAAGAGCGTACTCATGGGCTTTTTTCATGTTTTTGTAATGAATCTCGTCATGGGAAATGATGGTCGACATTAAAATAGCATCTGCATTGGTTTCTATTGCAGCATCAACTAATTTAGAAATCGGAACTGATGTTCCTAAGTAAAGACAATCAATACCGTATTTTTCAATGCCGCCATGTTTAATATCAATGATTTCTCTTAAACCAACAGAATGTTCATCTTCTCCAACTGTCCCAGCCACAATTTTAATTTCTCTATCTTCTAAGAACTCTTTGATTTCTTTATCGGATAAAATGTCAGGTTCTTCAGGCAATGTAAGTTCATCAAGATTGATATCAAAATCAACTTTACCTTTGACTTGAACTCTCGTTGCTTCAGCTTGATGTAAAACTTCCCTATGAATGACTTCAGCTTCCATTAAATTCATATTTTCTGCAATCTTTAAAGCAGCAGCTTCTGCGTATCTTGGAGAAGTTGGTAGGGTAACATCAATGACGATAACCCCATCAGCCAACCATTCTACTTCAGGTTTTATAAGTTTAGAATCAATGTATTTTTCTTTTTCTTCTAGTCTAGTATTCACATTGTCAACTGGGTCTAATTCATCAATATATTGTATTTTTGCACGATCTTCAAATGTCGAACCCCCAATTAAAGAAGCAGGTGATTGGCCTTCTTTTAAACCATATTGCTTGGTGTTATTGTATCCGAAATGGGCTGTAACAGGGGCGAAGTAGTCTTCGTCTCTTTCATAAACTGTGCCAGCACCAATGCCGCCATTAATTTCTCTAGAAATACCATCGCCATTTCTTTCAGGATAAATACCCGAATCAATGAAAAAACCATCTTCAACAGCTTGGAAATAGCCACCGTCTTTTAGTAATTCTTCAAAGAATAAAACGGCTCTCTCTTTTAATTCTCTGACCACTCTTGGTAAATAACCTATCTTTTTAAGTTCAATCATGTCCATGAGTCCATCCATACCGATTAAAGCTTGTTTTGCAGTGTCGCAAGCCTCAACATTATACATGTGCCATGGAACATTACGGCCTTCATCAGGGGTAATGGTTGATTGTATATCAGCAGACGTGAACTTAGAAATCATCATGTTTAAAACATGAGTTACAGTGGCTTCTCTTGTTGAAGATTCCATGTATTTTGTATTCATTTGTGCACGCATTTTATAATCAGAGAAGAAGTCTCTTAATGCTTTTGCATAAGGTAAATTGATTTTTAAGTCCGGTGCAGGTACTGCTGTTGGTGGTACCGTAGATAAAGCAATGTTTTCTTTTTTTATGCCAGCCTTGACTGAGAATAATGAATTGATGGCATGTTGGACCATCAGTTCTGGCATGACTTTCCAAGCGACCATGGCGGTTGCATTGGCATTATGGGCACCATCAATTTGTAAAATATCTCCCCAAGCCATAACTTTTTTAGATTCCGCTGCATCTACAAAAGAGCGGACCATATTTATATTACGATATAACACATTATATTGAGGGTCTTGGTGGGCGCCATTTACGCCTTCTTCAGCAAACATCACAGCAATATCAGGACCAGCAACACCAGATACATATGAATGATAGTTAATCGGACGACCCACTTCATCTTCAATGATATCTAAAGCTTTTCTTTGAGCTCTGACTTGTTTTCTTGTAATAGCAACGCCGCCAATGCCTTGAGGTGTGCCTTCAATGAGACCATCAAAATGTGATTGGCCTGCAGTACGGATAACCATTAAATGATCTGCCCCGTGCCAGGCAGCCATTCTCATTCTACGAATATCATCTTCAAAACGACCTGATGCTATTTCAGAAGTAATGACTTGGATGGGTTGTGGATCGATATTTTTAAAATATTTAGCGGCTGGCAGTGGAATAGAATTTTTTAATGGTTTAGATGCATCAGAATAATAATTGCCTTCCATTTCTAAGTTCTCAACGTGTTCTCTCCATGTCCAACCACGTCTTCTTGGTTCATATTTGTCTAAGTCTTTGAGTATCTCACGGATGTTTAATTTCTCATTTGTTTTCATGATGACACCCCAAAACTTTTCTTGACTTTGTCCCAACCTTGATTATCAATCAAAGCTAAGCCAGCAACTCTTATGGTCATGTTTTCCAATTGAGAAAGACGATAAATCACATGTCCAGCCCCTTTTGAAATCAAACCGTGTTTAATTGTTTTTTCTACAATGTCTTTAGCTTCAATACTAGAAAAGCCCATTCTTAAGACCACAGATCTTTCAATGGCAGGGCTAGTGTTTTTATAGGCTAATTCAATCAATGGGTTGACTGTTTGATCAGCCAAGTCCCAGAATTTTTCTTTAAGTTGTTCATCGGTTAAATCTTTTATATGTTGACGACGTTTTTCATAATCGTCTGGTCGTGTTGCTCGTTTATTCATATGATGCCTCCACTTCTATATTTTCTTGTGCTAAAAGGTCTTTGACGAATTTGCTTGATGTGTTTGTTTCTTGGATTAAAAATTCTAAGTCTTTTTTTGAAATTCGTTTTAAACCTTTAACATGGTTGTCGATATACTTTCTTTTTATATCTTCTAAATTTAAATCAATGGCTTTTAATAATGAAATTTCTTTTGGAAATACAATGGATCTCCCTGGGATTTCATCTTGTGGATTGCCAAAATAAATGCATATGCCATTGTCTCTAGCGAATGCTAATTGTGCTTGATGATGTTTTCCTGCACTCGTATATTCAGTTTCTTGAACGATGATGACCTTATCTTCAGTTAATTCTTGGGCCAAAGAAAAAGCAGCAGCCAAAGAAGTATTTCCTGCCGGTCCACGTTCAATGCCTTCTAATATCGACAGCGCTTCTGTCATAAAGAAAACTTCACCTTGGTTGACTGTAACATAGCGATCAATATATCTTAAGGCCCTAGCAGCAGAACGAGGCACATCTGATCGGTCTGGATTCATAATAAAAGGGATGCCAAAACCAGTATGTCCTGTAGTGAATGATTTCTTATTAAAATCAGTATCACTTGCCATATGCAAGCCTTTAAGATTGACACTAGAGCCAACGATTTCTATTTTCTTATCGGTGACTTGCTTAATGCCTCTCGCAGTTCCGGTTAAATTACCGCCACCTGCATTGGTCACGACAACCATGTCTGGTGCTTTGCCTGTTAACTTAATGCTATCTTCAACCAATTCAGCACCAAGTGATTCAATGCCTTTAATGCCATAAGGTGTGTATAAAGATGCATTAAAATAACCTGTTTCTTCTAATAAAAGTAAAAACTTATAGAAAAGTTCTGGTCCAACACTTAATTGAACAACTTCAGCACCATAAGCTTCACATGCTCTTGCCTTTTCAATGATTTCAGGTTGTCCAACACCTTCTGAATCATAGCATTCTTGGACAATGATGCATTTTAAACCATACTTTGCAGCTTGAGAAGCGACAGCGGCCCCATAGTTTCCACTTGTGGCAGCGATGACACCCTTGTAACCCATTTTTTTTGCTTGGTAACAAGAGATGCTTGCACGCCTTGCTTTAAAACTACCGGAGTCATTTAAGGCTTCATCTTTAATAAAAATTCTTGCCCCATAACCAGGTTTCGATACTTTTCTGGCAAGGGCTGTAATATTTTTACATTCTTTTAGTGGTGTTTGTCCAACACCACTTTCTGCTTGAATTTTCCTAATTTCATCAAGTTCAAAACCACAATCATCCATCATTTTTTCAAAATCAAAGCTGAGATAGTCATGTTCATATTGGTCATAGTTGATACCAACAGATTTTCTCATGATTTCATTTTTTCTTGACATCACTGCTTCATAAGAATTATTCATTGTCTTCACCCCCAAAAAGGGTGTCTTTTAATAATTTATCAATGGTCAGTATCTCAGGAACAAATTGACCATAAGTATGCATATAAGCAGGATTTGCTTCAAGCAATTCACCACTTTCAAATCGGCCAGTTAATGTTTTGATTTTAACCTGGTCTCCAATATGACCATCATCTAATAGATAGCCTTTAACCCACATAAGAAGAGGAACCTTTTTTGTTTCTTCAGGAATATTCCCAGTTCTCTCTTTAGGTTCTAAGATGGTTTTCTTTATTTGAACCCAAGTATTTTTTTTAATCAAACTCATCACTCCTCATCAAGCAGATTTCGAACATCACCCATGATGGCTCTTGGAACCGGTAAGTCAATCATGGTTTTTAGTCCTGGTTTTGCATTGATGACTAAAGGAATCATATTAACACAAATTGCAATGGTACCAATGCCGCCTTCAACTTCAGGGACATTGGATAAATTAATCTCAGGTTTGCCTTCAATTTTAATGTAGTCACCAGTAGAAACACCGACCATTTCAGGTTCAATTTGTTGGGGGTGATACATATGTATTATCTTCCCATTACTTAAAGTTGCTTTAGCTGACATTTCTACACCGCAAACATCACCTTTAGCAGCAAATCCATGTGGAGATTTACGGTCAATATCAGTTACAATTGCTTTCATGCTTTGTTCAAATTCAGAAACTTCCAAACCTAAAGCGTGAGCAATCATGTAGACAGATTCTTTAAAACCTACATGACCAGCCATTTCTCCAGCTTCTAATCGTTTATTAAATTCATCAAGACTTAAGCCAACACCTTGTTCTTCCATGACTGTTTTACCAAAGGGAGATAAAGAATTGATTCTTGATATTTCCATATTTTTGACATCTTCCATGACGCCAGAGATACATACTGCCAATAAATCCATCATCATACCTGGATTAACACCAGTTCCTAAAATGGTGACCTTATGTTTCTTAGCCAATGCATCCATTTCTTTTGTCAGTTCCGGTTCATTTGCAAGTGGATAAGCCATTTCTTCAGCAGTAGAAATTACATTGATGCCTTTTTCAACAATTTTCTTTATCTTAGGAAAAGCTCCTTCGGTAAAAGAATCAGTTGCTAGGAGCACAATGTCAACCTCGTTTTCACTTAATATTTGGTCAATATCATTTGAAATCACAACATCATGATCTTGAGTGTTTTCAACATCAAGAATATCAAACATACTTTTGCCGACATATCCCTCATATAAATCACATACGCCAACGATATCAAAACCTTCTTTGTTTAGAATCATTTTTGCCATGCCTGACCCCATGGCACCAAAGCCCCATACAATAACTTTAACTTTATTATTTCTCATGCTAACCTCCTATGATTTTAGTTCCAGATTCACCTAGTAAAGCTTCTTTAGCTTTTTCTAAAGAACCGATAATGGCAACTCTCTCTTTATGATTAAGGACAAATGCCTTACATGCTTCAACCTTAGGCAGCATTGAACCTGAACCAAATTCGTCATTTTTTTTGTATTTGTCAATTTCATCAATTGTTAATTTATCTAAATCTTTTTCGTTTTTTTGACCAAAATTGATTTTAACTTTTTCAACAGCCGTTAAGATTACCAACATATCAACATCTAATAAATCTGCAAGTTTAGCACTAGCAAAGTCTTTGTCAATGACAGCAGCAATGCCCTTATAACCTTTACCATCAGGAATCACTGGAATGCCACCACCACCAACAGTAATAACTAAATGGTTGGCTTTCACTAAAGTTTTAATGATGTCTAACTCAATGATATTTTTTGGTTTTGGACTAGGAACAACCCTGCGATATCCTCTGTTTGCATCTTCAATCATAATGTATTTTTTTTCTATGCTTAGAGCCTTTGCGGTTTCATAATTCACAAAAGTCCCTATGGGTTTGGTTGGATTTTTAAAAGCAGGATCTTTTTCATCAACCTCAACTTGAGTGATGATGGTTGCGACATGTTTATCAACTTCCTGTGCCTTTAGTTCCTTTTGAATGGCGTTTTGTAAATGAAAGCCAATATAACCTTGAGACATTGCTCCTGACTCAGGAAATGGCATTTCTGGATTATTGATATCCACTAAATGACTTTCGGCAAAGGCAGAATTAATCATCCCGACTTGTGGACCATTTCCATGGGCGATGATAACTTCATTACCCTCTTTAACCATATCGACGATTGCTTTAGCAGCGTGTTTTACTTTTTCTAATTGTTCAGAAGGATTGTTTCCTAAAGCATTGCCTCCTAATGCAACAACGATTTTTTTCATTCAATGACCCCCATTGTTGCGTACATCACAGCTTTAATTGTATGTAATCTATTTTCTGCTTCATCAAAAACCACTGATTGCTTTGATTCAAAAACTTCTTCAGTGACTTCTAAAGCATCCATTTGGAATTTTTGAAATATGTCTTCACCGATGATTGTTTCTCTGTTATGGAAAGCAGGCAAACAGTGCATAAAAATACTGTTTTCTCCAGCTAAATCCATGACATTCTTATTGATTTGATAAGGTGAAAGTTTTTCAATTCTTTCTTTCCAAACATGTTCAGGCTCACCCATTGAAACCCATACATCCGTATAAATTACATCTGCGTCTTTGGCACCTTCACTAACATCTTCGGTTAAAGTAATTGTCGCGCCAGTTTCTTTAGCAATTTCTTTGCAAAGTTTTACCAACGATTCATTTGGCCATAATTCTTTTGGCGCAACTGCTCTAAAATTCATACCCATTTTAGCAGCACCAATCATTAAAGAATTGCCCATGTTGTTTCTAGCATCTCCAAAATAAGCAAAGGTAATATCTTTTAAATGACCGAATTGTTCAATAATAGTTTGGAAATCAGCCAATATTTGGGTTGGGTGGTATAAGTCTGTTAAACCATTCCATACAGGCACACCAGAATACTCAGCTAAGATTTCCACAGTTTCTTGTTTGAATCCACGATATTCAATGCCATCATACATTCTTCCCAAGACTCTAGCTGTATCTTTTATACTCTCTTTTTTACCCATTTGTGAACCTGTTGGTCCTAAATATGTGACATTCATGCCCAAGTCATTTCCACCTGCTTGAAAAGCACATCTTGTGCGTGTTGAATCTTTTTCAAATAATAAGACTATATTTTTGCCTTTCAAAGGTTCAAAAACAATACCTCTTTGTTTTTTCTCTTTCAAATCCTTGGCCAAATCTAGCAAACTTTGAATCTCTTCACTTGTGTAATCAAGAAGCGTTAAAAAGCTTCTCCCTCTAAAATCTTTTTGCATATATATCCTCCTTATATTTTTATGTTATTGACTAACACATAACAATATAGATTATATCACTAAAGCGCTTACAATTAAACCATTAATTGTCAAAAATAACCTATTTTTATATCAAATTAATTATTAGTAATTTTAAATGATTTATAGTATAATTTTAATGAGGTGAAAATTATGGCTTATGATAATATTATTTTAAATTGGGATTATGATTTTAAAGGAGAAATTATCTCTCCATCAGGAAAAGCAAACTTGGGAATTGCAGAAGATGGTTTGCAACCATACCATCTATTGTTTGGTGCTTTAGGTTCATGCTTTTATGCAACGTTTTTATCAGTTGCTAAAAAAATGAGACTGACTTTTGATACAGCCACTGTTGAAATTAGTGGTTATAAATCAGTCCCTGAAATGAAAGTTTTAGACAATGTCGAAATGACATTGGAAATCAAAGGTGCAGGTGATGAAGACAGATTAAGCAAAGCTGCTAAATTAGGTGCTCAATATTGTTCCATCCATGAAATGGTATCAAAATCAGCTGAAATCAAATTGAATGTAGAATTCAAGTAATAAAAAATCCGTATTCGTTTAGGAATACGGATATTTTTTTTAGTTGGCTAAATCACTTAAGGTCATATCTGCGACCTGTAAAATATATTCAAGAAAGCCTACACCACCAGCTCCATAAGGGCCATCAATAAATTGAAGAGCATCATCATATAAATCGCTTTGAGATAGGTAATTTGATGAAAAACTTCTCACAGTATATGAGCCTGATATTGCATTTCCTGTCACCCGCATGCTGGCATTTTGTGTTGATAAATAGGTAATTGAAATATTATACTCTACGTCCCACTCATCATTAATAACAAGGGTTTCGGTTTTTGTTTGACTATCTCCGCTTGTATCATCATCGAGTAGTTCTTTTGTAAAAGTAATATTGTTTAGGTCAAATGTATAAGTCATATATGATGATTCCTCAAGTGTACAAGTATTATCTATACAAGTAAAGTTGAAATCATCTTCTAAAATGATAATCATTTCATCAATGAGGGTAGTTTCCTCTGTCCATTTGGCATAGACAGTGATATCCTCATCTGGATAAACACTTATATTAAAAGGGATGGTAAAAGATTCGTCTTCAAACCAGCCTTCAAAAATATATCCTGGCCAAATTGGATCATCAGGAAATGTAAAAGCGTTGCCAGGCATGCTGCTTAATGTATCATAAGTGAATGTTGCGTATGAAACATTTTCAAAATAAATAGTTACCCACTCAGTTGTTGTCATTGTTGTTGGGGTCTCTGTTGTAGGTATATTAGTTGTAGGAGCCTCTGTTGTAGG
>JBKHBS010000030.1:0-16846 GCA_046542225.1 Candidatus Izemoplasmatales bacterium
TGTTGTAGGAGTCTCTGTTATTGTTTCTATAGTCGTTGTTGGTTCATTAGTTGTCGGTATTTCAGTAGTAGAATCAGTTGGTATGTGCGTGGTAGTCTGAGTAGGGTCAATGGTATTTGGTCTTTCAGTTGTTATATAAGCCTCTGTAGTTTCGTTTTCTATTGTTTCGTTTTCTGTAGTCATTGATGGGTTATTAGTTGTTATATTGGTATTATTACAAGAAAGCATTATTGAGAATGATCCAATTATTATAAGTGCTTTAATTACTTTTTTCATTGATAATTTACCCCCCTTATCTTTTTAAATTATACCATAAATGATTTTTTCAAATGTAAAATCATCAAAAATTGTTAAAATATAATTAGATTTAATTGCTTAAAGCCTATATTTTGTTATAATACTTGAGAAAAGGATGAATATATGAATAAAATAGAATTAATTGCGACCACCACTTTTGGTCTAGAAGCAATTGTAAAAAGAGAATTAGAAGATTTAAACTTTGAAATTAAAGAAGTAGAGAATGGTAAAGTCACCTTTTATAGTGATTTTAAAGGTATTGCTAAAGCCAATCTATGGTTAAGGTGTGCTGATAGGGTTTTATGGAAATTTGGTGAGTTTAAAGCCCTTAGTTTTGATGAGCTTTTTGATAAAACTATGGCTTTGCCATGGGCTGATTATATACCAAAAGATGGTAAGTTTACGGTCTTAGGTCAATCAGTAAAATCTAAGTTGTTTAGTATCTCTGATTCACAGGCAATTGTCAAAAAAGCCATTGTTGAAAATATGAAAGATAAATATAATATTTCTTGGTTTCAAGAAACAGGAGAAGAGTATACTGTAAAGGTTTCGTTATTAAATGATATAGCGACTTTAACCATTGATACCTCAGGAGAATCACTCCACAAAAGAGGCTACCGGATCAATCCTGTAACTGCACCTATTAAAGAAACTTTAGCTGCTGCACTTGTTAAATTAAGTTATTGGGCACCTGATCGAATTTTACAAGATCCTTTTTGTGGGTCCGGTACTATTTTGATTGAAGCTGCAATGATTGGTAGAAACATTGCACCTGGTTTGCAAAGAGATTTTGCATCAAAACATTGGGGCTTCTTAGAGGAAAGTATTTGGAGAGATTCAATCAGAGAAGCTTATCAAGCCATTGACTTTGATAAAGAAATGGATTTAAGAGGGTCTGATATTGATGAAGAGAGTGTAAAAGCTGCCATCGAAAATGCAGATGAGGCAGGCGTTTTGGATACAATAGAATTTGAACATAGTAATTTTAAGTATGCTAAATATGAAGGGGATTATGGTATTTTAATTACCAATCCACCTTATGGTAGTCGATTATCAGCTGATGAAGATTTAACTGATATGTATGAAGAAATGAAAAAAATCTTTAGACGGTTGAAAACATGGTCAAAATATGTGATAACTGATGAAGAAAAATTAGAAACACATCTTAAAGAAAAAGCAGATAGAAAAAGAATATTATTTAATGGACGAATTAAAACAACATACTTTCAGTTTTATGGGCCAAGACCAAATGAAAAGGGACAAAATTAATTGTCCCTATTTTTTTTGCAATAATTTAGGTCCAGTTTGATCAATCAAGATGGCACCAATTGGTGCAGTTAAAAAGATTGATAAAACAGAAATTGCTAAAATAAGTTCACCACCTGGAATGCCAAGTGATAAAGGTATTGCGCCGATTGCGGCTTGAACAGTGGCTTTAGGTATAAAGGAAAAACATATGAATGCTTTCTCTTTGATATTGAATTTGGTTTTACTGATGCTTAAAACAACACCAAACATTCTAAAGACTAAAGCAGAGAAAACAAGCAACAAGGCAAATAAGCCAATTGATTTAAATAAGGTGATATCAACAGCGGCTCCAATTAAAACAAACAACATCATTTCAGCAATAACCCATATTTTTGAAAACTTAGAGGTTAATCGATTGGCTAAAAGAGGATAGAGACTTAAAACCGTAATGCCTAAACTAATGATGGCAAGTAAACCTGATATAGGCATGTAATCTTCTAGGGCAATGAATAAAAAAGAAACAGCAAATAAAATCAATACTTTTAAAGTATCCCTGAGATGAATCTTTTTAAAAATATAAACCAAAAGAAAACCAACCATAAATCCAGATAGAACACCAAGGATTAAGGACAGGGGTAAAAATAATACTTGGTTGAGTTCAATGGTTTGACTTTCGTATATTTGGATGAAAATGGTAAAGACAACAATGACAAAAATATCATCAATAGAAGATGATGCCAAAATAAGTTGGGGTATCTTTTCTTCAGTGCCCCGTTTATTTTGAATAAAATGAATCATTCTAGGAACAATAACAGCTGGTGAAACTGCCGCAATGACTGAACCAAGAATAAATCCTTCAAGACTCGTTATATTAAATATAAGTGGCGCCACAAGACCGATGAAAGTAATCTCAAACAAAGCCGGTAGAAAACTAAGCATTAGAGCAGGTCTACCCACAGCTTTTAAGTCATTAATATCTAAGGAAAGTCCTGCCCTAATCAAGATAACCACCAAGGCAATCTTTCTTAAATCGGCAGAGATATTCAAGATGTTTTCATTAATTAAGTCTAGAACAAATGGGCCTAAAATTATACCGGTAATTAAAAAGGCCAATAAACCAGGCAAATGTAACTTATCAAAAATCAAAAACAAAGAAATACTAATGAGAATAATAAGGGCTAAACTTAAAAACATATTAATGACTCAAGTAAAGATGAAATAATCGTTCAATTTTAGCAAAATCAATAAACCTAGATTCTCTTAATATTTCCTTTGATTCAGAGAATACAATAATGGTTGGCACTGTAAAAACCAAGTGTTGACCTTGGAAGATTTCAACATCTTCTAGATAGAGTTGATAAGCTTGAATAGAGGGATAATCTTCCATGAAATGATTTAATTTCTCTGTTAAAGGCTTACAAACATTACAAGTTTTTGTTTTTGCGATGACTACCATTAATTCTTGTTTAATTAAGCTTTGAAATTCTTCATAATCTTTAATTGTTTTCATAAGACACCTCGTTTTTTTTGTATATATGTATTATACTATATTTGTAAGAATACTAATAGAAAAATAATTAATTATTACTTGACATATGTCAATAATATTTTATAATTTAATTAAGGAGATTAAAATGTCTAGACCAAATATACCGAGAGTCATTTGCGGACTACCAGAATATCAAATGTTTGGGCCCAAAGGGAAAAAAGCAAACCAATTAGAAAAGGTCATCTTATTAATCGATGAATATGAGATTTTCAGACTCATGGATGATGAAGGCTTAACACAAGAAGAAACTGCTAAACAGGTTGGAGTTGCAAGGACCACTGTTCAAAGAGTTTATATGAATGCAAGGAAAAAAATTGCGGAAGCAATTATTCACGGGAAAATATTAATGATTGAAGGTGGAGATTACATCATTTGTGATGATGATTGTAAAGAGTGTTTTGAATCATTGAAAAAAAATAAAAGAAGTCGTCATGGAGGAAAGCGATGAAAGTTGCATTAAGTACAAAAAACAATATGATTACAGATCATTTTGGACACTGTGATTATTTTGTTGTGTATGAATTGGGAGATGAAAAAATTATTAGTTCCCATGTCATTAAGAACCCACCTCACCAAAAAGGGTTTCTACCTAAGTTTTTAAAAGATGAAGGGATTGATGTTGTTATTGCTGGAGGCATTGGTGAAATGGCCGTTAACATGCTTAAAGACTTAGGCATCGATTGTTACATAAATGTTACGGGTGAAGTTCCAGAAGTCATCGAAAAATACTTGAATAATGACCTTTCTAAGGACAATGACAAAAAGCCATGCAAGGGTCACCATTAAAAAAATGTTCAATATGTTAGAATAGTCTAACTCTTTATGTTATAATTGTTTTAGATTTTTAAAATATAAGGAGGAATTTTTGATGGAAGAACAAGTTAAAATGTATTATCCTATGCCTTTAATAGGCGATGCGGCGCCAAGTTTCAAGGCTGTAACAACTCAAGGTGTTATTAATTTCCCAGAAGATTACAGAGATAAGTGGGTGATTTTATTCTCACATCCTGCAGATTTCACACCAGTTTGTACAACTGAATTTATGACATTTACGAGGATGTTAGATGAATTTAAAGAATTGAATACTGAATTAATAGGTCTTTCTGTGGATTCATTATATGCTCATATTGCTTGGTTAAGAAGAATTAAGGAATTGGAATGGAATGGCATGAAAAACTTAGATGTCACTTTCCCTTTAATCGAAGATATTAAAATGGAAGTTGCCAACAAGTTTGGAATGATTCAACCTAATCAATCATCAACTCAAGCAGTAAGGGCGGTTTTTGTGATTGACCCTAAAGGAATCATCAGGACCATTCTTTACTATCCACTATCAACGGGTAGAAACTTTGATGAAATCAAGCGCATTATTCAAGCTTTACAAAAAGCTGATAAAGATGGTGTAGCAACACCTGCAGATTGGAGACCTGGTGATGATGTCATTGTTCCGACAGCTGGATCTTGTGGTACAGCCAAAGAAAGAATGGAATCGACAGACGATGATACATATTGCCTAGATTGGTTCATGTGCTTTAAAAAAGAAAAAAAATAAATAATCAAATGATAAAAAGATTGGAAAATTTTTCCAATCTTTTTTTAGTATTACATTAAATTATCCTTTTAAAGTAATGGTTATTTTCACAGGATTATGATCACTGTATTTAAAATCTTCATCAATTGTTTCGATTTGATTAACATCAATATTATCCGACACAATAAAGCCATCGATTAAATAATACTGATTATTTTCTGGGTTTTCTGTATCATAAGGTTGGTGTAATAACCGACAACTTGGAATCAATGCATCAGCAATTAATTGAAATTGATTGTCGTTATACCATTCAGGGTTTAAGGGTAGGGCTTGCCATAAATCATCTTCATTTAACTCATAAAACGGTTTGTATTCGAAATCATCAATATTATCAAAACTTTCAAGTGCATCAGGGAAGGAGTGGTTAAAGTCTCCACCAACAAGAACATAATTGCCTTTTTCTTTTTCTTCCAACATGATTTCTTGAAGTTTTTCCAATTCTTGTCTTCTCATTTCTCCATCTTCATCATAGGCAGATAAATGGGTATTAATGACAACCAACTCTAAATCACTACCTTCAATTGGATGTCTTGTCACTAATAAAGCTCTTTTTAAATTAGCGAGTCTCAAGGGCCAAGGAAAAGAACTAGGTAATTGAACCCTTGTTGCTTGACTGGTTTCAAAGTGACTAAAGGTTCCTAAACCAGAATTAACTTTACCAATCATTTGACTTGGATTTAAAGGAAAGGGTACGAAAATAGAACGGTAATTATATGCCAAAGCTGATTTAATACCCAATAAGTCGTGAAATATTTCGTATTGATCAATATTATATGAACGATTGGAATCAACATCAATTTCTTGAAGTAAATAGATATCAGTATCTTCTCTTAGAAGAATGCTTTTTATACCTTCAATATTTTCTTCAACTTCCTCTTTTGAATCCATTCTAGCTTTTTCTCCGCCATCCATAATAAAATCTTCAGTCTGGCTAAGAGAAGCATAACCGATATTAAAGGTTAACACTGTGAAAGAAGTATCTGTTTCAACTTTAAAATAGTCTTTATCATTATCTGTAATGTTTAACTCGGTTAATTCTTCAGGCCTAAACTCAAATAAATGTAAGGTTAAAACAAAACCCATAATGAATACAATTAAAACAGTGAATACGATAAAAATAATTTTAAATGATTTTTTCATAAGAACCCCTCTTTAACTCAATATTATATATTAAAATCATGTTTTTATAAATACATTTATATTATTTAATGACTTTCATTTTATTTTCTTGGATAAATAGTGTATAATTTTTATGGTTAAAGAGGTGGTAAAATGAAATATCAATTAATAGGAAAAATCACAGGCTTTAAAGGTTTAAAAGGCGAGATGAAAGTTAAAGCATTATCAGGCTTTATGAAAGAAAGATTGCAAGTTGGCGCAAAGATTTTCATTGAAATTAATGGCTTATATGAACCCTTTATTGTGGAGTCATATCATGAATCACAAAAAACCCCCTTATTGACACTAAAAGGCTTTGATGATATTAACAAAATGCAAAAATTTAATAAATCATTAATTTATGTAGATGCTGATGAAGAGATTATGATTGAAGAAAATGCTTATCACGAGGATGAATTAATTGGTTTAAAAGTCTACCAAAACAAACAATATAAAGGTAAAGTGATTGATATAAGAAATTATCCTCGAGATGACTATTTAGTTGTGGAAACCGATCAAGGAAACGTATTGATACCATTTAGAGATGAATTTATTGAAGAAATGACTGAAGATTCAATTGAAATTGTTGATTTGGAGGGCTTGTTTTGAAAATAACCATTTTAACCCTATTTCCGGAAATGATTACACCAATTTTAAATGCTTCAATATTAAAAAGAGCCAGTGACCAAGAAAAAGTTGATTATCATGTTATTAATTTTAGAGACTTTTCTCAAAATAAACACCATACTGTTGATGATACCCCATATGGCGGAGGGGCTGGTATGGTATTGGCAGTAGAACCTATCTTGCATGCTTTAGAAAGCATAGAGGGCTATCAAGAGGCTCATAAAATATTATTATCTCCCCAAGGCAAAACCTACCATCAAGATAAAGCAAAAAAATTATTAAATCATCAACATATTATTTTAATATGTGGTCACTATGAAGGTTTTGATGAACGGATAAGAAATTTTGTGGATGAAGAACTTTCGATTGGTGATTTTGTATTGACTGGCGGAGAAATTGCTGCAATGGCAATTGTTGATTCTATTGTTAGGTTGTTACCCGGTGTTTTAGGTGATGAAGCTTCTTTTAAGAATGATTCATTTTATGAAGGATTACTAGATTATCCTCAATATACAAAGCCAAGAACCTTTAGGGGCATGGAGGTTCCTCAAGTACTCTTAAGTGGACACCATAAAAACATTGAAGAATGGCGTTTAAAAGAAAGTATTGAACGCACAAAAACAAGAAGACCAGATCTATATAAAAAATACATAAAAGATAAGAAAAACCAATAAATAATGTTTGATTTTACTATGATGTTATGCTATAATCGTAATGCTGAAAAGAATTAATAGCCCTTTGTTCCGCTGGTGATCCAAGAACCAAGGAAATCAAAAAAAGGAGTTGGCCAAAATGTCGCAGCAATTAATCAAAGATATTACTCAAGAATATCTAAAAACTGACTTACCAGAATTTCGTGCCGGAGATACTTTAGTCGTCGCAATTAAGATTAAAGAAGGAAACCGTGAACGTACCCAGTTGTTTGAGGGTTTATGCATCAAAAAACAAGGTGGAGGCGTTAGTGAAACATTCACAGTAAGAAAGATTTCTTACGGTGTTGGTGTTGAAAAAACGTTCTTAGTTCATTCACCAGTGATTGAAAGCATTACTGTTAAACGTCGTGGTAAAGTTAGAAGAGCTTATCTAGGCTATATTCGTGGATTATCTACGAAAAAAGCAAGAATCAAAGAAAGACGATAAGAAAAAGGACAAATTTTGTCCTTTTTTTATTACTTTTATTATTAATTTATGAAAACTTTTTCATTCACCATTGCAAGACGTCTATTTTATGGTAAAATAAATGTAGTATAATATAAAGGAGTTGTCAATATGGCTAAAACAAAAGCAACCATTTATAATGTTGCCATGCGCGCTGATGTATCATTAGCGACAGTATCAAGAACATTAAATAATCCGGAAAAAGTTAAAAAAGAAACCAGAGAAAAGGTGCTTAAAGTAATCGATGAGTTGGGTTATAAACCCAATGCTTTTGCCAGGGGTTTGGCAAGTCGAAAATCAACTTCTGTTGCAGTCATGGTCCCTGATATGACCAGATCTTCTATTGCAGAGATGGTGAATGGTATTGCCATTGAAGCAAGAAAGTATAATTATTCACTGATCATCTATGTCTTAAAAGATGAATATGAAGAAGAATCAGAGATGTTTAAAGAAGTTGTTGCTTCGCAAGCAGATGGGATTCTTTATATGAATGATGAAATCAATGAACAACAATATCAAATGTTGAATAGAATCAAAGATGATTATGGAATTCCAATTGTACTGGCAAACACTTTATATCCTTTTGAAAATAAATTAACGACAATATCTATTGATTATCATAAAGCAGGATATGGGATTACCAAAGAACTTATTGAAGAAGGCAGAAAGAACATCTATATGTTAACAACTGCTAGGAAATATATGGTCAATGATTTAAAAGAATCTGGTTATTTGAAAGCCATTAAAGAGGCAGGCTTAGAGCCTCATATTTATAGGACCAGTGGTGATATTTCTATCAATACCATTCATTTTGACGAACTCTTTAATGAAGTGGGTAAAAAAATTGATGGTGTGGTTGCAGTCAGGGATAGTATTGCTGTATCATTCATCAATTCAATGATTGCCAAGGGTAGAAAGATACCAAGAGACATATCTGTGTTTGGTTTTCAAAATACTAAATATGCATCTTTATCTAGACCAAAATTATCATGCATTGATATCCCAATTACAGAAATTGGCGTAAGAGCCATGGCCTTATTAAAAGAAGAAATTGATCACGGAACAACCAAACAAAAATATTTTGAATTACCTTATAGTATCATTCATCGCGAATCAACTAAAATGTAATCAACGTCTAGGAGGACATAATGAATTTATACGAAGATTTAAAGTGGCGTGGACTTGTTTACCAAGAAACAGACGAGACATTAAGACAAAAATTAAATGAAGAGGTATTAACATTTTATATAGGGACTGATCCAACAGCTGATTCATTGCATGTTGGGCATTTAATGGCAAATCTAGTTGCCAAACGATTAGAGAATCACGGTCATAAACCAATATTGGTTATTGGTGGTGGGACCGGCCTGATTGGTGACCCGAGTTTTAAAGCAGATGAAAGAAAGTTATTATCCATTGATGAATCATTAAAAAATGCTGCTGGTATTGCTAAGCAATTCAAGGGTTTATTACCAACAGCCAAAGTTGTCAATAATTATGAATGGTTATCATCTTTAAATGCCATTGAGTTTTTAAGAGACTTGGGAAAACATTTTTCTATCAATTACATGATGGCAAAAGACTCTGTAAAATCAAGGATCGAAAAAGGTATTTCATTCACTGAATTTTCTTATCAAATCATCCAAGCTTGGGATTTTGAACATTTATATAGCCAATATCATTGCACCTTACAAATTGGTGGACAAGACCAATGGGGTAATATTACTTCTGGTTCTGAATTAATTAGACGCAAGCATGGTGCTGATGCAAAAGTATATGGCTTAACCTTTCCTTTGGTTACAAAAGCAGATGGTACAAAATTTGGTAAAACCGAATCAGGAACCTTATGGCTTGATCCAGAAAAAACCAGTCCATACGAGTTTTATCAATTTTGGATCAACACACCAGATGCTGATGTTATAAGCAGGTTAAAACAATTCACTTTCCTTTCTAGAGAAGAAATTGAAAGGATTGAAGAATCACTAATAAAAGAGCCTGAAAAACGTTTGGCCCAAATAACCTTAGCCAAAGAACTTGTTGAAATGGTTCATGGAGAACTTGCTTTGCAAAAAGCAATTAAGGTCAGTGAAGCTTTATTTAGTGGAAACATTAAAGATTTATCCATTGATGAAATAGAGATGGGCTTTAAACATTTACCATCTGTACTTGTTAAAAACGATATTCAATTGTTGGATGCACTCGTTGAATTGTCTTTGGTTCAATCAAAAAGAGAAGCAAGAGAAATGGTTAAAAACAAGGCAGTCTCTGTCAATGGTGAAAAAGAAAATGATATCTCTTTTGAAGTCAAAAAAGCAAATGCTTTTGGTGAAAAATACACCATTATAAGAAAAGGCAAGAAAAAATATGGTGTTCTAAAACACCAATAATATTTAAAAAAATAAAAAGCTATGAAATTGAAATCATAGCTTTTTTTCTATGGTAATTAAAACTTTATCTATTCGGTTATTAATGACAGTTTTCACTTCAAATATGAGATTATGATAGTGAACAACATCAGCTTGATTTGCTTTAGGGATATACTCTAACTTATCAATAATCAAACCACTCAAGGTTTCGTAATCCGAAGAAATATCTAAATCAAGATAACGGTTAATGTCTTGGATGGGTAAAGTTCCATTTACAAGATATTGGTTTTCTGATACTTTTGTGATTTCTTCTTCAATGTTATCATATTCATCATAGATGTTTCCAACGATTTCTTCTAGTAAATCTTCAATGGTTATGATCCCTTCCATACCACCATAATCATCAAGTATAATCGCTAATTGGTGGTTTGTTTCTTGCATTTTTCTAAATAAAGTATTGATTTTAATACTTGTTGGGATGTAATAAGGTTCTCTTAACATTTTTTTGACGTTAATGTTTTCAAAGCCCTCTTTTTTAGCGTGAATTAAAACATCTTTTACATGAATGATTCCCAAAATGTTATCGATGTTATCTTGATAGAAAGGAATTCTAGAGTAACTTGAATGAATGATTTGGTCCAATATATCTTCGATGCTATCATCAATATCAATGGCATGAACATTTGTTCTTGGTGTCATTATGGCTTCTGCAGAAATATCATCAAACCTAAAGATACTTTCTAACATTTCTTTTTCTTCTTCTTGATATAAGCCTTCAGTGTGACCATGACGAATGAGTCTTTTAATTTCACTTTCAGAAATATCTTCTTCTCGAGTGAATTTTTTAACGCCCAAAAGCAATAAAATCCCTTTTGTGGTTGCGGATAATAACCAGACGGCAGGTTTGGTTATTACCATGGTGATGTATACAGTCCTAATGGCGAATAAAGAGAACTTTTCAGGACTCAATAAAGCAACTCTTTTTGGCACCAATTCACCAAAAACAAGGGTGATATAAGATAGAATGACAGTAATGATCACAACTGCAACAGTTTCAGGAACTTCTAAATTGACTTGTAAAAATAGATTCATTAAATTATCAGCCAATTTTGAACCAGCCAAGGCACTTGATAAAAAACCGGCCAAGGTAATGGCTACTTGAATGGTCGATAAGTATCTCGTGGAATCAGATTTAACCTTTTTAAGCATTTTGGCTTTTTTATGACCCTGTTCTACAAGTCTATCAACATTTGCTGGGCTTAATGAAACCAAGGCCATTTCGCTTGCAGCGTAAAAACCATTGACAAATATTAAAATGAGTATAAATAAGAGTATCAGTTCAACTTCCATTTTTTAAACCTTCTTTATTTTTTTTGTCTCTGTTAAGTACTTCTTTTGATAGATGATTCTTAATGCATTTAAAACACATAGAATAGCAACCCCGACATCTGCGAAAATTGATAACCACATCCACATAAGTCCTAAAGCTGACATGGCTAGGAATATTGCTTTAACGCCAACAGAGAAAATAATATTTTGTGCAGATAATAATCTTGTTTTTTTAGCGATTCTAAAGGCCTTATCCAATAATCGAATGTCATTATTAATGATGATGACATCAGAAACTTCAATGGCAATATCAGAAGCAGAACCCATTGAAACACCGATATCAGCATTCTTTAACAATGGTGCATCATTAATGCCATCCCCAACATACATGGATACAGAGTTGGTTCTAATGTTATCAAATTGACTAATTTTATCTTCAGGCAATAATTCTGAATAATATTCAATACCACCCAGTTGCATGGCAATGTCTCTAGCTGATTTTTCATTATCACCAGTTAACATGACTGTATCATATTCTTTGGTTAATTCTCTAACAGTTTGCATTGATGTTTCTTTCAACTCATCTTTAATGATGATGTAACCAATATAATTGCCATTAAATGAAACGAAAGTATAAGAACCAACTGGTAATTTTTCATCTTCAACGATGACTTTATTTTTCGCTAAAAATGATTTGCTACCGGCTAATAATTCTTTGCCATCAATATTACCTTTTATACCATAACCAGGAACTTCTTGAATATCATCAACTTCTAAAACCTCTTGATCATTAAAATCAACAATGGCTTTTGCGATTGGATGATTAGAATATCGTTCAATCGAAGCAGCTAATTTTAAGGTTTCATCATTGCTGTATTCTTGAATGAAGAAATCTCCATGGGTTAAAGTGCCTGTTTTGTCTAAAGCAATTGTTTCTACTTCAGTAATAGAATGTAAGTAAGAAGAACCTTTGAATAAAATACCATGTTTAGCGGCTGTCCCTATACCTGCATAATACGATAATGGCACAGATAATACAAGTGAACATGGACAAGAAATAACTAAGAATATAGCAGCACTATAAATATATGGATCAATACTGCCTTCATTACGCCAGTCAAACAATGCCCCTGATAGAACCAGTAGTACTGCAAGACCAACAATGATTGGTGTATATACTTTTGCAAACTTAGTAATCATTAATTCTCGTTTGGATTTTTTATTGGTTGAGTTTTCAATTAAGTCAATAATTTTTGCTAGGGTAGAATTTTCATAAGACTTAGTAACCTCAATATGAATGATGTCACCAACATTGATGTTACCACTCAATATTTTATCACCGGTATTGACGGTTTTTAACTTTGCTTCACCGGTTAGTTCTGAAGTATTCAAGGAGGTAGAACCTTGGACAATGATACCATCTAAGGGAATTCTTTCACCATTCTTAACCACTAAGATATCACCAATTTCAACTTGATTAGGTTCTCTAACGACCACTTCCCCATCAACTAAAACATTGGCATAATCCACTTTTAAATTGACTAGAGAAGCAACTTCATCCCTAGATTTATCAACAGCCCGTCCTTGAAGGAATTCACCAACAGAATAAAATATAACAACAGCAATTGCCTCTTCATACTGGCCAATGGCCATTGCAGCAACTGTCGCAATAATCATCAAGGTATTTTCATTAAAAATATTAAAATTTCTAATACCCTTAATCTGTAATATGAGCATTTTAGATATTAAAAAACCATATCCGACCCAATACAATATACCGCCTACAAGACCACTGATTTGAGGGATATCAATATTGAACCACTGATTTAATAGGGGAAATAACCTGTATCCAATCAGGTCCAGTAAAATAATAAAAACACCGATTAATACAAACTTGTATTCATTAAGAAATGTTTTTTTAGTAACTTCAACACTATCTTCAAAAAAATGAGTAATAATATTATCTTCTAAAACGTCAACAATGCCTTTGATTTCTTTTAAAGCTTTGTCTTCGTCATAATCTTCTTTAAAATCAACAAGTAGAACTTGTGTTGCAAAATTAAAAGATGCACTATTTACATAATCTAAACGTGTCGTCCTTCTTTCAACTTTTGCAATACAGTTTGAACAAGTGAGGTTTTCCATTTTTATTTTTCTTACCATAGTCATCACGATTCCTCTCTCGCTTATAGTTTATATATTATTATACTAATAATATGGTCATAAAGTCAAATATATTTGGATTGCAAATCTTTAGGGTTTTCCTGTTTGCAAATACCCTTCCATATGATAAAATATGGATGATAGGATGTGATATTAATGAATTGGTTAGACATTGCGAAAAATTATGAAGAAGAATATATCCGCATTGTAAAAGAAGTATTGCAAATTCCAACGGTTTTAGAAAAATACACACCAGAAAATAAAGATGCACCATTTGGCGTAGATATTAGAAAAGCCTTGGACTATATGTTAGATTTAGGCATTGGTGATGGCTTTAAAGTTAAAAATATTGATAACTATGCTGGCCACATCGAAATGGGTCAAGGTGAAGAAGTACTTGGCGTTTTAGGTCATTTAGATGTTGTACCTGCAGGCGGTAAATGGGATCAGCCACCTTTTTCAGCTTATGAAAAAGATGGCAAAATTTATGCTAGAGGGGCAATGGATGATAAAGGTCCGACAATTGCTGCCTACATTGCTATGAAAATGATACAAGACCAAGGCATTAAATTAAATAAAAAAGTGCGTTTGATTCTAGGTTGTGATGAAGAATCTGGTATGCGCGGTATTAAAAGATATTTAGAAAAAGAACAAATGCCTGATTTAGGATTTGCGCCTGATGCTGAATTTCCTTTAATTTATGCAGAAAAAGGTATCTATGCTTTTACATATACAGGCAAAGTCACTGATAAGTTATTGAAGTCACTAGAATCAGGTGACCGTTTTAATGTTGTACCTGATCAATGTATTGCTAAATTATCAGACAATAAAGAAAAGGAGTTCTTGAAATTTTTAAAAGACAATAAAATTCAAGGTGAAATCAAAGGCGATGAATACATTGTTTATGGTAAGAATGCTCACGCAGCATGGCCACACCTTGGTGTGAATGCCATTTCTTTAATGGTCAAGTTTCTTCTTAAGCAAACCCATAACCCATTCATCAATATGTTGGATAAATATTTAACTGATGATCATCTTGGAAAAAAATTAGGCATCGATATCACGGACAAAGAAATGGGAGAATTAACTCTTAATTTAGCCTTTGTTCACTATGATGGAAAAGACGTTGAAATCGGTATTAACATACGTTATCCAAGAAATTATAACTTTGATGAAGGTGAAAAAATTATTATCAAATCAGGCAAACACTTTGCCTTAAATTACAATAAAGATTCTAATTCTCCACCACATTATGTGTCACCTGAAGATGATTTGGTTAAAGCATTGCACCAAGCGTATATTAAATACACTGGCGATACTGAAAACCAAATTATGAGCATTGGTGGCGGAACTTATTCAAGAATGCTAAAAAAAGCTGTTGCTTTTGGACCAGCCCTTCCTGGAGATGAAGACTTAGCCCATCAGCCAAATGAACATTTAAACATCAAAGACATGATAAATGCAATCGCGATTTACGCAGAAGGAATTGTAAGACTGGCGGGGGAATAGTATGCGATTAAGAAACGTAAAATACGCTAAGGAATTAATCCATTCTTATCCAGATTATGTGATTTTAAAGCCAAAAAACCATAAAGGAAAATGGCATACACTTTTTGGAAATGACCATCCAATAGAGCTTGAAATTGGTTGTGGTAAAGGAAAATTTATTTTTGAAAAAGCACTAACCAACCCCAATATCAACTATATTGGTATTGAAAAATTCGATTCTGTCATTGTCAGGGCACTGGAAAAACTCATTTTAGAACCACTCGATAATTTAAAACTGGTTCGATTTGATGCAACAAATATTACGGATATATTTGACAAAAATGAAATTGATAAGTTGTATTTAAATTTTTCTGATCCTTGGCCAAAAAACCGACACGAAAAAAGAAGGCTGACATCCCCAAGGTTTATAAAAAGATATGAACATATTTTAAAGGACAAGGCAGAAATTGAGATGAAAACAGACAATTATGGTTTGTTTGAATACTCTATGATGACATTTAATCATGCGGATGTTATTGAAATATTGGATTTTTCACTAGACTTATATAAGCATTTACCATCTTCCAATATTCAAACAGAATTTGAAATGAAGTTTGTTGAAGAAAACAAACCCATATATTATTTAAAAACAAGACATAGAAGGAGTGAGCAATGAAGAAGTTTTATAAAGATTTAGTAGAGTTACCGGGTGTCTCAAGTCACGAAAAATATGTGAGACAGTATATGAGACAACATTTAGAAAAGTTATCAGAAGAAATCATCGAAGATAACCTAGGATCTATTTTTGGTGGTATTAATTTAAAATCTGAAGGTCCGACAGTGATGTTGGCTGGACATATGGATGAAATTGGTGCCATGGTCAAAGGGATTAATTCAAATGGAACCATTAAAATGATGGCCATTGGCGGTATTAGCGCACAAGTTGTTATTTCACAGCATATGAACATTGTGAGAGCCGACGGTTCATTTGTACCGGGTGTTGTTGGTGCAAAACCACCACATTTATTAAGAGATAAGACAAGCAAACAAGTGTCTAGTTTTGATGATTTTCATTTAGATATTGGCGCAGATGATGCTGACCATGCAAGGGAAATAGGCATCAAAATTGGCCAACAAATTGTCTTTGAAAATGATTATAAAGAATCAATTGATGGAAAAAAGATTTTCTCAAAAGCCTGGGATAACCGTTTTGGTTCAGCCATGGCTTTGGATATATTAGAAGATGTAGATCGTGATAAATTAAAATGTAGGTTTATTGCTGGTGCCAATGTTCAAGAAGAAGTTGGACTAAGGGGTGCCATCACATCATCATATAAAGTCAATCCAGATTTCTTTATCGCTGTTGATTGTTCACCATGTACAGATACATTTGAAAAATCTGAAGTGGGCGGTACTTTAGGCGATGGATTCTTAATTCGTTTTTATGACCCAAGAGCTTTGATGCATCAAGGCGCAAAGAAATTTATCGAAGAATTGGCAGAAGAAAACGATATTAAATTCCAATACTATAGTTCTTTAGGTGGCACTGATGCTGCAGCCGCTCAATTATCTAGAAGTGGAATTATTGCTTGTACCATTGGAATGCCTGCTAGATACATTCATTCAACTACATCAATGATTCATAAAGATGATTATAAAGCTGTTAAGGCTATCATCTTGAAAATGCTAGAAGTCATCGATTGGAAGACAATCGAAGAAATTAAATCAAACGTATAATTAAAAATTATATAGATTATTCTTATGAGACCACAAAACGTGGCTTGGAAAGGAAAGAAAAATGAAAAAAGAAAGAGTTGTATTATCACAACGTGAACAAACGCGTCAAATGACAATTTTAGCAATGTTTATTGC
>JBKHBS010000031.1:0-16566 GCA_046542225.1 Candidatus Izemoplasmatales bacterium
CGGCTTCGTTTAAATATTATTTGTTGTATAACTCTACAATTAAATTCTCTTGAATTTCAGGTAGAATTTCGTTACGTTCAGGTAAGCGAGTGTAAGTTGCAACATTGTTTTCATCATCGAAATCAATGTATTCTTGTCTAACTGCTTGTGCTTCAAGTGCATCTTTAACAATCACTAAATCTTTTGATTTTTCTTTTAAAGAAATTTTTTGACCTGGTTTAACTCTAATAGAAGCGATACTTGCTTTAGTACCATCTAAAAGAATATGACCGTGGTTTACCAATTGTCTAGCTTGTTGTCTTGTTCTAGCAAAGCCTGCTCTATAAACTAGGTTATCTAATCTTGATTCTAATAAGAATAAGAAGTTTGAACCTTGTTTACCTTGCATTTTTTTCGCTTCATTAAATGTTTTACGGAATTGTTTTTCGTTAATACCATAAGTGAAACGAACACGTTGCTTTTCTTGTAACTGTAAACCGTATTCAGATAATTTACGACGTCTCTTTTGTCCGTGTTGACCAGGGGCATAAGGACGTTTGTTTAACTCTTTACCTGTTTCAGAAAGTGAGTATTCTAAACGACGACTCTTTTTCCAAGTTGATCCTGTAAATCTTGACATATATGATCCTCCTTTTTAAATTTATTTACACTGTAATTGAGGAGTTCTCTATTCACTTAGCTTGATTATTTTGATGGTTTCTTGTTAAGCAGTTAACAATACTAACAACCCTTTATAAATGGAATAATCAAGATCTAAATCAACATTAAACAACTGCTTTTTATTACATGCGCACAAGGTATTATACACGAATGCCTATAAAAAGTCAAATAAAAAATCGACTGATTTTTGTAGTGTTTGAGCTGTCTTTTTATCGAATCGATTGATCACCGGCGAGTCAATGTCTAAGACGCCAATCAGTTTGTCATCTTTAATAATAGGAATGACAATTTCAGCATTTGAAGCATCATCGCAGGCAATGTGACCAGGGTAAGCATGGACATCATCAACAACAATGGTTTCTCTCTTTTTAGCAGATGCGCCACAAACACCTTCACCCATAGGTATGGTTTGAACTGCAGCTTTTCCTTGGAATGGACCAAGGTATAATTCATTTCCATCATATAAATAGAAACCAACCCAATTCAATTGTGGGACCATTTCTTTTATGACAGCCGTAAAGTTAGCCAGGTTGGTTACCTGTTTGTAATTTTTATCTAAATACAAGCCTAAATACTCATTTATTGATATTTGATTCATAAAATCACCTCTCACTCAAAATATTATAATTTATTACTCAATAAATATCAATCAGTATGATAAAATAATAGTGAGGGAGTCGATAAAATGTACGATTATATCATGATTAAGTATGGTGATTTAATATTAAAAGGAAAAAATCAGCATATTTTTAGAAGAAACATCAACAACCAAATCGCTCACAAGCTTTATGGCTTTGATATAGATATTCATTTCCAACACGATTTAGTGTTCATTAAACTGAAAGACGAAGATCCTGATGAAATTATTGAAAAACTTGATTATATTTCAGGGCTATCATCATATAGTAAGGTTAAGGCATGTCGATTTGATTTAGAAACCATTGCCAAACATGCCATCGATATGATAAATAAAGAGATCAAAGAAGAAACAACTTTTAAAATTGAAACAAAAAGGGCTGATAAAAGAATACCTTTAACATCCTTAGAGATATCCAATAAATTATCAAAATTAATTTTAAGACATGTGGATCAAATTAAGGTCGATGTCCATCATCCTGACAAAACACTTTACGTGGAAGTAAGGCAAGATCAAACTTATATCTACTTAGATAAAATACCTGGATTAGGTGGTTTCCCTACCTCAATAGGCGGTAGAGGACTACTGATGTTAAGTGGGGGGATTGATTCTCCAGTGGCTGGATATTTAGCCATGAACACTGGTTTAGAAATTGAATGCATTCATTTTGAATCCACACCATTAACACCCATTGAATCTGTGCAAAAGGTCATTGATTTGACAAAAAAATTATCTAAATATTCTAGTGGATCAAAAATCAAATTACATTTAGTGCCCTTTAGACAAATCCATGAAATGTTATTAAATGAAGTCGAAGAACCCTATTTAATTACAATCATGAGAAGAATGATGTATAGGATTGCTGAAGGAATTGCAAAAGCAAATAATGATAAAGTTATTATTTCTGGAGACTCAATTGGACAGGTTGCCTCTCAAACAATCGAATCCTTAATCGCTGTTCAAGAACCGATTTCAACCTTAATTATCCGACCTTTATCAACTTATGATAAAAGCGATATTATTAAACTTGCTAGAAAGATTAAAACGTTAGAAATATCGAATAAGCCTTTTTCAGATTGTTGTACAGTCTATATTCCTAGAAATCCAATAATCAAACCAACCATAGAAAGATCAGAGTTGATTGAGTCTAATTTAGATTTTGAATCATTGGTAAAAACTGCAATTAAAGATACGCGCTCTATAATGGTCAAAGACCGAGAAAATATAAATATTATAGATAAAGGTTTTACAGTAGAGGAAGTATTTAATGAAAATTTTAAAGACAAATAGATTGATATTAAGATCCTTTGATTTAAATGATGTATTTGATGTTTTTGATTATGCAAAAAGAGAAGATGTAGGACCACTTGCCGGTTGGAGACCACACGGAGATGTGGATGAGACTAGACAAATCGTCAAGCATTTTATTGAAAAAAATGATGTGTATGCCATTGTTTTCAAGGAAGAAGATAAGGTCATCGGTTCATTAGGCATTCATTTTACAACCTTGGGATCTATCGGTGAAGTTTACGAATTAGGTTATGTCTTGCATCCGTCTTATCATAGGCAAGGAATTATGACTGAAGCGGTTTATGCGGCTTTAGATGAATTTTTCTTCAACCAAAATAAAGATGAAATTTATGTGGGTCATTTTATGGAAAATGCACCTTCGGAAAAACTCATTATGAAATTAGGTTTTGAGTTTATTGAAGACATAAACTATCAATCAAGAGATTATGGTAAAAAAGAAACTAAAATATATAAATTAACGAAACTTAATTATGGACTAAAGAAGGAGAGTAGAAAATGAAAAAATGGAGTTTAAAAAAATTATACTTAGGGTTT
The DNA here is from genome assembly GCA_046542225.1 of Candidatus Izemoplasmatales bacterium. Classification (GTDB taxonomy): domain Bacteria; phylum Bacillota_I; class Bacilli_A; order Izemoplasmatales; family Hujiaoplasmataceae; genus Hujiaoplasma. The sequence goes on from JBKHBS010000031.1 coordinate 3,143, forward strand.
GATGATGCTAAATTTAAAGAAGATTTAGAAAAGTTAGACCAATTAATTCTTGAAATTAATTCACAAGCAATCGATTTTAAGAATTACGAAAAGAAATCGCAAAAACTAGAAAGATACTTAAGAAATGAAATGGCTTTAAATGACTTGGTTGATAAGTTGTATCACTATGCATCATTGACAACCGCTGTAGAAAGCACCAATCAAGAAGCCAACAAAATGGTTAATTTATTACAAACAAAATTAACCAAATTAACTGAAATTGGCACGATATTTATCAAATGGATGAAAGACTATCCAGATTTAGAAAATGATTTAAAGAAAAGCGATTTATTAAAAGAACATACTTTTTATCTACATGAAATCCAAGAAAAGGCTACCCATTTATTATCTACTGATTTAGAAGTCATGATTGCAAAATTAAAACAAACTGGATCATTGGCTTGGGGTAAATTACAATCATTATTGACATCAACCTTAGATGTTGAATACGACGGTGAAATTATTACCTTGTCTGAAGTAAGGAATCTTGCAACAGATAAAGACCCTGAGGTTAGAAAAAAAGCATATCAAGCAGAGTTAAAGTCTTATGAAAAAATTGAAGATTCAATTGCCTTTGCCTTGAACTCAATAAAGGGTGAAGTTAACACCATATCTAAAGAAAGAGGATTTGATTCTCCTTTAGATCAAGCTTTAGACAATAGTAGAATGAAAAAAGAAACATTAGAAGCCATGCAAGGGGCAGTGGTTGAATATTATGATATCTTTAGAAAATATCTCCAAAGAAAAGCAAAATTACTAGGACATGAAAACGGTTTGCCATTCTATGACCTTTTTGCACCTATTGGAAAAAACGATACAACATTTACCATAGAAGAAGCCAATGAGTATGTTTTGAAAAATTTTGGTTCATTCTCACCAAAATTACATGATTTAGCCAAACGCGCATTTGATGAAGAGTGGGTTGATTATACACCTAGAAAAGGTAAAAGAGGCGGGGCATTCTGTGCAAACATGCATGCCATTAAAGAAAGTCGAGTGATGACAAACTTTACTGGTTCATTCTCTGATATGATTACCTTATCTCATGAATTGGGTCATGCTTACCATGGGGATGCTATATTCGGTGAATCAAATCTAAATAGCAATTACACCATGCCAGTTGCTGAAACTGCTTCTACATTCTGTGAAACAATTGTAAACAATGCAGCAATAAAAGATGTAAAATCTGATGAAGAAAAAATCTTCTTATTAGAGTCTTCATTGCAAGATTACACCCAAGTCGTTGTCGATATTATGTCACGTTTTATCTTTGAAAAATCTGTCTTCGAAGGTAGAGAAAAAACAGTCTTTGATGCATCAGAATTAAAAGACTTAATGCTAGATGCACAAAAGCAAACATATGGTGATGGTTTAGACCAAGAAACATTACATCCATATATGTGGGTGTGTAAGCCACATTATTATTCAGGCGGATTAAGTTATTATAACTTCCCATATACTTATGGCTTATTATTTGCTAAAGGTTTATACGCTAAATATTTAGAAGATAAAGAGGGCTTCGTTAAAGTCTACGATGAATTATTAGCCGCAACAGGAAAAATGAAAGTTGAAGACGTTGCCAAATTAGCAAATATTGATGTCACAAAAAAAGATTTTTGGAAATCATCTTTGGAATTACTAAAGAAAGATATTGAATTATTTTTAGAATTAACTGAATAAATAAATTTTTTTCCAATAAAATTAAATGATTTTTCGTATATTTAAAAAGGGGGCTTTTTAAATGAAAAAATTAATAATTGTATTATTGTTTGTTTTTTCACTGACTTTGATGGCCTGTCAAAACACAGGCAATGAGGTGACCACTGAGACACCTCGTCAGTTGAGTGAAAATATTAAGAGTTTTTCTAGTCAAGATGACTTGATAGACTATTTTGAAACCAAGGAAATTGAAATGGCTGATTTTAACTTGTTTTTTACAACGGATGGTGAAGGCGTGATACCTGAGAGTGGTGTAGATGATACAGACAGTTCAGATTCAAATCATTCTAAAACCAATGTACAAGTTGAAGGTGTTGATGAAATTGATCGTATTATCACTGACGGGTCATTCATTTATATGGCCAAGCAAAATGCTTTAAAAATCATTGATGTTGAGTCTATGACTGTGGTTTTTGAAAAAGACCTTGAAGGTGGTTATTATTCCGGTTTGTATTTACATGATAATAAATTAGTTGTCATCTATAATCAATACCAACAAATCACCAAAGAAGATGAAACCACTGAGTCATATTGGTGGTGGTGGGGCTCATATAATTTGATGATAGATGTTTATGATGTGTCTGATGTTGAAGACGTGAGTGTTTTAAGATCTTTAGAATTTAAAAATACCTCACTAACAGAAAGCCGCATGATAGACGGTCAAATGTATTTGGTTATGTATAATTATTTATACGAAGACAATGATGAGATTCAAATTCCAGAATATAAGGATTCTGTGGTTAGTGATGAGATGACCAGTTTACCTTATGAAAATATTTACTATTTCATAGATAACGATGTCTCAACATCTTACTTATTGGTAGGCACATTCTCTTTGGATGATGAAGAAGAAATCCAATTGGATGCTTATTTAGGTTATGCATTTGAGTTTTATATGAATCAGAACAATATGTATATTTCTAGCCGTCAATATATTTATGACCAAGAACTTCATGGGATTGATTATAAGACCAATATTATGAGATTTGAGTTGGTTGATAAAATACCAGTATTTCAAGCATCAAACATAATTGATGGATGGACTTTGAATCAATTTTCTTTCGATGAACATGATGGTGTCTTGCGTGTCGCAACAACAGATTATGAATATTTAAATGACACGACAGAAATCACCAATCAAATGTACTTCTTGGATGCAAGGGATGAAGATATGTCTTTAATTTCTGTTTTAGAAGGTTTGGGTAAACCAAATGAAAGAATATATGCTGTAAGAATGAATGGTGATATTGGATATGTCGTCACATTTGTAAATACAGATCCTTTATATAAAATTGATTTATCTGACCCAGAAAATCCTGAAGTATTGGGTGAACTCTATGAAGAAGGTGTGAGTGATTATTTACACCAAATCAATGATGATTTAATGGTAGGCATTGGCAGACAAGCTGAAACTTCTAATGATATTACCCGTTTTACAGGTGTTAAGGTTGCCTTGTATGACACATCAGAAGATACGCCAGTCACAATAGAAACCCTATTAGTAGAAGGTGAATATTCTTATTCACCAGTAACTTATGAACATAAATTATTTGTGGAATATGAATGGCAAGGCGATTTAATGTTTGCAATCCCAGTCTATGGCTATTTTGAAGAGTATAGCAAATACTATCAAGCGATTTATGTGTATCAAGTGGATGAGACTAATGGTATTGAGCAAATGGCAATCTTAATGGATGACCATACAAACAATTCATATTATGGAAGTATTGAAAAAGTAGTTTTCATCAACGATTCAATTTACACGATTTCTTATAATTTTGTGGTTGAATATGATTTGACACAAGATTTTGAACAAGTGAGTATGGTAGATTTAAATAATAATGACTAAGAGGTGGTTTTATCAATACAATAACATCGACAACCAATGCTTTAATTGTTGAAGCGAATAAACTCAAACAAAAGAAATATCGACAAGCAAACCAGCAATTTATTATTGAGGGCTTTCATCTTGTTGAAGAGGCTTATAAAGCAGGTTTGCTAGAAATGGTTTTTTCTTTAGAAAAACCTGCTTTTAAAGATGTCGAAACCTATATTGTAAATGAAGAAATCATCAAGAAATTATCAGATGTCCAAAGTCCACAAGGCATTATTGGCGTTTGTAAAATGAAGGAAAAGGAAGCTGTACAAGGCAAAATTGTTTTGCTAGATCGTTTACAAGACCCTGGTAATATGGGGACCTTGATTCGGTCTGCAGTGGCCTTTGGTTTTAACACCATGGTGATTGATCAATGTGTCGATATATATAACCCTAAGGTTATTAGAGCCACTCAAGGGGCGCTCTTTAAAATGAATATCATTGAGGAAAACATCTTGAGTTTCATGGACAACCATAAGCATATTGAATTTCTAGCAACGGATTTATCCAGCGTCATTCATTTGGAAGATTTAGAGGTTCGTTCAGACAATCTAGGCATCATCCTTGGAAATGAAGGCAATGGTGTTAGAAAAGAAATCATTGATGCTTCGGACTTAATTTTTAAATTAAAAATGCAAAATATGGAATCACTTAACGCCGGAGTTGCCGGTAGTATTATCATGTATTATTTGGGAGGTGCTCAGTAATGGTATATCTCTATGAAGAAAATCGTGTTTATGTAGAAGACGATGACTTGTTACTTGCAGAAGTGACATTTCCCTATGAAGATAATGATACTGTGAATATTAATCATGTCTTTGTGGATCCTAGTTTAAGAGGTCGAGGTGTTGCTTCAGAAATTATGAGATTCACCTATAATTTTATTAAATCAAAAGGCTTAAAAACATTGGCAACTTGCCCCTATGCAATCACATGGTTTGACAAACATAAGGAATATCAAGATATCCTCGTGAATCACTAGCATTTAGGACGATTTTTCTTGAAATCTTAATGGGCATATGATATAATATTTTTAACATAAGGTAACGTGAGAGGGTCGTCCCCTCTCATTTTTATTGGAAAGGATGATAAAAATGGAATTATCAAGGTTAAAAAATGAAATTGATTCTTTTTTAAAGTCAATTGGATACAGTCTTTATGATCTAGAAATTGTAAAAGAAGATAAGGATAAGATATTAAGGATTTATATAGACAAAGCAGAAGGTGTTGTTATAGATGATATTGTTTTAGCAACTCAAAAATTAAATCCCTTTATTGATGAATTAGACCCAATTGAAGGTTCATATTTATTGGAAGTTTCATCGCCTGGTGCTGAAAGAGAGTTAAGAACCAAAGAAGCTGTTAAACATGCAGTTGGACGTTTGGTCTATGTAGAAACTTACTCTCAGAAACTTGAAGGAGATTTAGTAGATTTCGATGGTGATACTTTAACCCTTTCAGTGAAAAACAAAAAAATAAAAATAAATTATATTGATGTTATTCTAATAAGATTAGCAATAGATTTTAGGAGAAAAAAATGATAAGTAAAGACTTTTTTAAAGCACTAGAGAATTTAGCTGATGAAAGAAATGTATCAAAAGAAGAAATTTTAAAAATATTTGGCGATGGATTAATCAATGCCTATAAAAAAGCATATGGTGGTAAAACCAATGCTGAAGTTGTTTTTAATTCGGAAAAAGCAGAAATTGATTTAGTCAGTAAATCGATTGTTGTTGATGAAATTGACCCTGAAGCGGAACCTGGTCATGAGATTACTTTAGAAGAAGCAAGAGAGATTAAAAAGACTGCAAAGATTGGTGATGTGATTAAACAAAAGATTACTCCTAAAAACTTTGGTCGTTTGGCAGCTTCTACAGCCAAACAAATGTTGACACAAGGTTTAAAACAATTAGAGCGTGAGAAAAACTTTGAATATTTTGAAGAACGCACTGGTGAAATGATTATTGCAGAAGTGATTAAAATCAAAAATGATTTTGTGACATTATACCTTGGAAGAGATACTGAAACTTCAATTCCAATTAGAGATTTATTATCATCGGATTTGATCGTTGGCTCTAAGGTCAATGTTTATATCACCAAGGTTGAAAAAACAACCAAAGGTCCAAAAGTTTATGTTTCAAGAACAGATCGTAATTTAGTGGTTCGCTTAATGGAAAACGAAATCCCTGAATTGGCAGAAGGCGTGATTGAAATTTTTGGTCTTGCAAGAGATCCAGGAGACAGATGTAAGGTTTGTGTATTATCCAATGATGAAAATGTTGACCCTTTAGGTGCTTGTTTAGGGCGCAGTGGAATGAGAATCAAAAGCGTTATTGACAGCCTTAATGGTGAAAAAATCGATATATATAAATACAGTAAAGATCCTGAAGAATTAATCGCCAACTCTATCCAACCAGCAAGAACGCTTTCAGTTAGTTACAATGAAAGAGACAAATCAGCAGTTGTTATTGTCCCAGACGATCAATTATCACTTGCCATTGGTAAGAGGGGACAAAACGCTAGATTGGCTGTACAATCTTCAGGTTGGAAAATTGATATTAAATCTGAGTCCGAAGCAAAAAGCGAAGGTCTAGAATTCTAGGTGGTTCATATGAAAGTTAGAAAAATTCCAATGAGAAAATGTGTTGTTACCAACGAAAGATATGAAAAAAAAGATTTACTTAGAGTGGTTAGAACACCAGAAGGAAACGTTATATTTGATCCTACGGGAAAAGCAAATGGACGTGGGGTTTATCTATCTAAGGATGAAAGTGTTATTGAAAAGGCAAAGAAACATAAAATTTTATCAAGACACTTAAAAACTGAAGTGCCTGATGAGGTCTTTGATGATTTATTGAAAGCAACAAACAATGGATAAAGATAAAATCCTTTCAGTCTTAGGACTGTGTCAAAGAGCAAATCGACTCGTCAGTGGAGAAGAGATGTCACTTGAAAAAATTAAAAGTAATCAAGCTAAACTTGTGATATTGGCGAATGATGCTGGTTATAACACAACAAAACGTGTCACTGATAAGTCAAAAACATATCATGTACAGGTCATCAATGTGTTTTCAACAGATGAAATTTCAAAGGCCATTGGCAAATCAAATCGCAAAGTCATTGCAATCAAGGATCAAGGCTTTGCAAAAAAGATCATAAGTTTACTATAAGAAGTTTAAGAAAGAGGTGGTTATATGTCAAAACATGTACCGAACAAAAATAAAAACAATCAGAGAAAACAGGGAAACAAATCAAAAAAAGCCATGCCAAAAGTTGTGACTTATCGTAAGGGAATGACTGTGGCGGATTTTGCCGATCAAGTTAACCAACCTGTCGCTGACGTGATAAAAAAATTAATGTTTTTAAAAGTCATGGCATCTAAGAATCAAGTATTAGATCGTGAAAATGCTGAATTATTAGCCATGGAATACGATTTGGATTTCAAAGATGAAGTTGTCACTGATGTGACACGATTTGAAGAAATTCAAGAAAATGATAAGCCTGAAGAGTTAGAACCAAGACCTGCAGTTGTAACCATTATGGGCCATGTTGACCATGGAAAAACAACACTACTAGATACGATTAGACATACCCGTGTTGTATCAACAGAAGCCGGTGGAATCACCCAACATATTGGTGCTTATCAAGTTGAAAGAAACGGTAAAAAAATTACTTTTATCGACACACCTGGTCATGCTGCATTTACTGAAATGCGTGCAAGAGGTGCGTCAATTACTGATATAGTTGTATTGGTTGTTGCAGCGGATGATGGGGTTATGCCTCAGACAAGAGAAGCCATTGACCATGCAAAAGCAGCAGATGCTGAGATTATTGTAGCTGTCAATAAAATGGATATGCCTGGCGCAAATCCAGACCGCGTTAAACAACAACTCGGTGATTTAGGTTTATTACCAGAAGAATGGGGCGGCGAAGTACCTTTTGTGGAAATTTCAGCCCTTAAAAACCAAAACATTGATGGCTTATTAGAGACCATTCAAGTTGTTGCAGAAATGCAAGAATTAAAAGCAAATCCTAATAGAGAAGCTTCAGGTACAGTTATTGAAGCTAGACTTGATAAAGGTCGTGGACCTGTTGCAACGATTTTAGTGAATAATGGAACACTAAGAGTACAAGATTATTTTGCTGTTGGTTCAACCTATGGTAAAGTAAGAGCAATGAATAATGACTTAGGAAAACAAGTTAAAGAAGCAAGCCCAGGCCAAGCCGTTGAGATTATCGGTTTAAATGATGTCCCTCAAGCAGGAGATCCATTTAAAGTTTTTGATGATGAAAAAACGGTAAGAGAAATTGCATCTGAAAGATCAGACAGAATGTTCGATAAACAACATGCTCCAAAAGAAGCAATGTCTTTAGAAGATTTCTTTAACCAAGCATCAGATGAAACCAAAAAGTTATCTTTAATTATTAAAGCCGATGTACAAGGTTCAATTGAAGCCTTTAAAGGATCGATTAATAAGATTGCTGTTGAAGGCAGCGAAATTGAAATCGTTGGTTCTGGCGTTGGCGGTGTAACAGATGGAGATATCCTTCTTGCTGAAGCATCAAATGCCATCATTATTGGTTTTGGCGTTGGTGTGCCTGGTTCTGTAAGGGCACTTGCTGAAGAAAAAGGTGTTGAAATTAGAACATACCGGGTTATTTATGAAGCTTTAGATGACATTGAAGCCGCAATGAAAGGTTTATTAGACCCTGTCTATGAAGAAAAAGTAATCGGAGAAGCAGAAGTTAGAGAAACATATACTGTTTCGAAAGTCGGAACAATTGCCGGCTGTATGGTCACAAATGGTGTTATCAAAAGAGATTCATTGGTTAAACTTGTTCGCAACGGAAAAATTGTTTATGAAGGTAAATTGGGATCTTTAAAACGTTTTAAAGAAGATGTGAAAGAAGTTAGACAAGGCTTTGAATGTGGGATTACCATAGAAAATTTTAATGATATAAAAGAAGGAGACGTCATTGAAGTTTCAACCATGAAAGAGGTGGAATAATGGCTAAAGTTAAGCATTTAGAAACAGATGTTCAACGAGCATTAAGTGACATTTTACAAAATGATATAAAAGATAAATTGGCGTTTATCACCATTACTGATGTTAAAATCACCAATGAATTATCATTCATGTATGCTTATTACACAGTCTATGGATCTGAAGAAGATGTTGCAAAAACTAAAGAAACGCTTGAAAGAGCCAAAGGTTTTATTAAAAACCAAATCGCTCAAAGAGTTAAAATGCGCAAGGTTCCTGAATTGGTTTTTAAATATGATAAATCATATGAAACAGGCACCCGTGTTGATGATATCATTAGAAATATAAAATAAACTCTAGCTTAGCTAGAGTTTTTCCTTATATTGAATGATGATGATATTTTTGATATAATCTAATTACGATGAAATCACAAATTAAAAATAAATTAAGTAAATTACCCAATAAACCCGGTACCTACCAAATGCTGGATGGTAAAGGGAAAATTATATATGTTGGAAAAGCAAAGAACTTAAAAAATAGAGTGAGTTCTTATTTTGTTGGTGCCCATGATGATAAAACCACTAGACTTGTTCGAGAAATAGATGATTTTACATATGTGATTACCAGTACAGAAAAAGAAGCATTTTTGCTTGAACTTTCACAAATTAAAAAATATTTACCCAAATATAATATCAAATTAATGGATAACAAAACCTATCCTTATATCGAAGTGACTGATGAGGAACACCCTATCATTAGAGTGACGAGAACCCTCGGTAAGAATAAGAAAAATGTATTTGGTCCCTATCCCAATGCGACTTATGCAAATGAAACAGTCCGTTTGTTAGATTCTATATTTCCTTTTAGAAAGTGTTCTAAGTTCCCAAAAAAAGTCTGCTTATATTATCATATTAACCAATGTTTAGGCCCTTGTGAGTATGAGGTTAAGCCAGGTACTTATAAAGAATTGATTAAAAAAGTTCGTAGTTTTTTATCAGGAAATACAAGAGAATTTATTCAAGAATATAAAGAGAAAATGGAAGAACATTCTCGAAAACTTGAATTTGAAAAAGCCAAAGAATTTAAGGACCTTATCACAGCCATAGAGAAAACCACTGAGCAACAACAGGTCATCTTCTCAGACAATAAAAACCGAGATATTGTTAACTTTGTAGCTTATGATAATTACCTTTCTATCAACATTTTATTCATGAGATCAGGTCGGGTTTTATTTTCACAATCTAAAATTTTTACATATTATGGTAAAATAGAAGAAATATTGTTGACTTATTTGGCACAGTTTTATGAAAATCAGCCTATACCTGATGAAATCTTGCTGCCATTTGGATATGATTATGACTTGTTTCCAGAAGTTTTTGAAAATGTTATTTTTGTTCCACAACGTGGAAAAAAAGTTAAGCTCCTAGACATTGCTTTAGAAAATGCTACAAACCATTTAAATAATAATTTATCCGCTTACCTTAATAAAGAAAACAAAACAATCCACGCTTTAAATGAATTGGAAGATCTTTTAGATATTTCTTCAATCAAACGAATCGATGCTTTTGATAACTCTAATATATCGGGTCAAAATTTGGTGTCAGCCATGGCAGTTTTTACCAACGGCTTACCTGACAAGAATGAATACCGCAAGTATAGAGTTAAAACTGTTGAGACTGGTGATGATTATGCCATTATGAAAGAAATCATTTATAGACGATATTTGGCTGTAATGATGGATGATTTAGATAGACCAGACTTAATCATTGTTGATGGAGGTTTGATTCAGTTAAGAGCTGCTAAACAGATTTTGAAGGAATTGAATTTAGATTATCCGGTCATTGGTTTAAAGAAAAATGCTAAACATAAGACTGAGAGTATCATTACAATGGATGAAAACGAGATTAAACTTGATAAGCACTCTAATTTATATTCTTTATTGTATAGGATCCAAGAAGAAGTCCATCGTTTTGCAATTTCATATCAAAGGAATGTTGCTGGTAAGAAAATCTATGCTTCTATCCTAGATACCATTCCAAAAGTAGGTAAAGTAACAAAAAATAAATTATTAAAAAAGTATAAGAACTTAGAGAATATTAGGAATGCGCCAAGAGAAGAATTAAAATCACTTAAAATTCAAGAGGAAGCCATTGACAATATATATTTAGCTTTAAGTAATTATCAAGGAAAGAAAGATGATGAATCATGACAGAAAATGTTAATGGAAAAATCTTAAAAGTTGATGAAAATAGAAGGTTAATTGCCATTGATACAGGAAAAAGATTATCCTATTTTTATATGAGTAAAGGGATGTTCAGGCAATTTATGGATTACTTTCATAAAAATATGTATGTATTCCTTAAAGTGAAAAAAGACACAAGAATTTATAAAAATTACTTAGTACAAAATGTGGTAAGCATTGAAAAAGTCTTATCACCGAGAGGAAATAAGCCGAAAGTGTTTTATGATATATCTATGATAAAGACAGAAATTAAGAAGCTTGTCAACCAAGAAAGATACCGTTTATTTATTGACTTTGAAATGTCAATGCCGCCTTATAGGAACTATCAAAACTTCATATCGGAAATTATTCAAGTTGGTCTTATCTTAACAGATGCTGAAGGGGAAGAAATTAAGAGATTCCAAAGTTATATTAAGCCACAATTATTTCCAAAGTTATCAAAAAGAACCATGAAATTTTTAGATATTTCTCAAGGTCAAGTTGATCAAGGTAGTGCTTATGAAGAATTACATCAATTGCTATCAGACATCAATGATGATTATCAGCCAATTATTTATGTTTGGGGTAAAAATGATAAATCAGAATTATCCAAACTCAATAAAATTCATCGTTTAGATAATTTCATCCATGACATGCAATTTGTAGATTTATTAAGTCTGCATAAAACTTACTTCCGCCTTAAAAATGATTTAGGTTTATTTAACGCTTATAATATGTATGCAAACCAAGACTTAGACTATCAAAAGCATGATGCTTTAGAGGATGCGGTTGTAACGAAAGATGTTTTTTATTGGTTCAAAGATGCATGTAATCATAAAATTAAAGTCAATATATAAAAAGCAGAAATTTAGAAAATTTCTGCTTTATTTTTTAGAGCAACATAATGACAGGCATAATCATTGGTTCACGGTTGGTTTCTTTTTTCACATAAGATTTTAATGATTTAGAAATGTCATTTTTAAGTCCATTGATATTTAATTTTTTTTGATTTGGGTTAAGATATTTATTTGAAGCGTCTAAGACAATCTTTTGCATATCTTTTATCATTTGAATATTGTCTTTCACAAAGATAAAACCTTTGGTTACAATATTTGGTGAGCAAATTACATCATATTTCTTTTGACTAATGGTAAGGACAACAGATAGCAATCCGTCTTCTGATAATTCTCTTCGGTCTTTAATGACCATTGAGCCAACTTCACCAATACTTTCATTATCTACATAGACATCTGCGGTTTTTACTTTTGATTTTATGTAGGCTTTGTCTTTAGAAAATGCAAGAACTTGACCATTTTCTAAAATATAGGTATTTTCTTTTCTTAAACCCGTATCGATGGCTAATTTTTGGTGTGCTTTTAGCATTCTATGTTCACCATGAATTGGTGCAAAGTACTTGGGTCTCATCAACTTAAGCATTAGTTTTAGTTCACCTTGTCCACCATGTCCAGATGAATGAACATCGGCAAATGGTGATTGAGTGATGACATTGGCCCCATTTTTTTGAAGCATATTAATGGTTTTGTTGACGCTTTCTAAGTTACCCGGGATGGGTGATGATGATAATATGACAGTATCACCAGCCATCAAAGAAATTTGTCGATGTGTTTTGTTAGATATTCTTGTTAAAGCTGCAAAAGGTTCGCCTTGAGAGCCAGTTGAAATGATTGTTAAATTTTTACTTTTTAAGGCATTACGATTTCTTGTGTCAATAAATGCTTCTTTAGGTGCACTAATATAGCCTAATTTTTGACCAACCTCAATATTTCTAACCATTGATCTTCCAAAAACAGCGATTTTTCTATCTGAAGCAATACTGGCTTCGATGATTTGTTGGATACGATGTATATTAGAAGCAAATGTAGCAATGATGACTCTGCCTTCTATATCTTCAAATAAGTCTCGTATATTTTCAGAAACAACTTTTTCAGATGTTGTAAAATCTTCTAACTCAGCATTGGTTGAATCACTCATTAAGCATAAAACACCTTCTTCACCAATCCTTGCCATTTTATGATAATTAGAATCTTTTCCGGTCGGTGAAAAATCAAACTTAAAATCTCCTGTATGAACAACAACACCTACAGGTGTCTTGACTCTAATTCCAAAAGTGTCTGGAATTGAATGGTTGGTTCTAAAGAAATCTATTTCGATTTTGTTAAATTTAATAACGTCATCATCTGAGAATTTTTTTAAATTGACAGGAAAACTCACTTTCTCTTCAAGCTTTGCTTCGATTAAACCATGACTCAAGCCTGATGCATAAATCACAGGAATATTCACTTGTTGAACTAAGAATGGTATACCACCAATATGGTCTTCATGACCATGGGAAACGATAAGTGCTTTAATTTTATCTTGGTTTTCGACTAAATAACTATAGTCAGGAATGACATAATCAATACCAAGTAGATACTCATCAGGAAATAAAATGCCTGAGTCAACGATAATTAATTCATCTTCGTATTGTATCACATACATGTTTTTACCAACTTCGCCTAAACCGCCAAGGGCAAAAACAGCAACCTCTTTGTCTAATTTTAATACATTATTCATTATAATTCCT
>JBKHBS010000032.1:0-14956 GCA_046542225.1 Candidatus Izemoplasmatales bacterium
CATCATCATCATCATCATCATCATCATCATCATCATCATCATCATCATCTTCATCATCTTCATCGTCTTCATCATCTTCATACTCATAATCTTCTTCAATACCATCTTCTTCAATATGATAACGATAAACAATCTGACCATTGACTAATTCTTCGACAATATAACCTTCGCCTTCTACATCATCAATTTCATACTCTAAGTAATAAATGACTTGTGTGCCTGAAGTATCTTTGGTTAATTCATAGGTGTTTTCTATTTCATTGTATATTTCATTCATTTCTAAAACGACTTCATCATTAGTCCTCGATATACTAATTTCTCTTTCTGTTAAAAGGCCACCGATGAATTCTTCAATCTTATATTCCTTTTCAAGTTCATCACTGTCTGCTTCTGATTCATATTCTATCTTAATATAATCTGAATCTAATCTAGCATTTAATTCAATAGAAATATTGTCGTTTTCAATTTCGATTTCACCGTCGACAATAAATTCTAAGTCCTTGACCATTAAAATACCTTGAACCGTTTCTTCGTCCATGCTTAAATCAAAGATGTAAGTTTGATTGTCGATGATATAAGTGATTCGATAGTCAAATGCTTGGTCTTCTAATTCAATGATCTCAAAATCTGTCTCATCTTCATTCATTAAAGGTTTTAACATTTGGAAGTAATGATCAAATTCATCCGCTTTGTCTGAAAATTTAGTTGAGAGAGTTTTCATTGATAATTGCTCAATAGAATCGCCAAGACTGTTCATAATGATATTACCAGTTAAATATGAAGCTTCAACTATCTTTTTTTGGTCATTTTGACTGAGTTCAATCACAGAAGGTGTTGTGATTGGTGTCACTGTTGGTGAATCATTAAAGATAGCAAATCCAATGGCAACCATTAATATAAAAGTCATCACTGATAAAACAAATCTAAATCTGACTTTAGAAAGAACTGATAATTTTGTGTCTTGTCTTTCAATGGTGTCTAAAACATAGTTCATGGTTCTTGATTTTGCTTGATTGATTTTATGTTCTTCTATGTCTCGATTGTATTTCATTGTTCACCAACCTCCTTCTTTATTTTTTCTATACTTGAGTCTATTGCTTTGTAAACTGTTTTTAATGGTATACCGGTTGTTTCAGATATCTCTTTAGGTGTTAAATTAGAAAAGTAATGTAAAGACATAATTTCAAAATGCTTTGGTTTCAATACCTTTTCCATAGCAATTTGAATGCTTGTGATTTGTTTGTCTTTAATTGCATTTTCTTCAACATCTTCACTGGCTTCATTTATGGTATCGTCATATTCATAAGTATAAAGATTCATTTGATTTGACTTTTTCTTTAAGTAATTAATGGTATGATGATGGCTAATCCTATAAATCCAAGTTCTAAAACTTGCTTTATCAGGATTAAATTTATTCAATTGATTGTAAACTTTTAAAAAGATTTCTTGTAAAAGGTCTTCTGTAGTTTCATAATTGTTGGTTATATTATATATATATTTAAATAATTCTTTATAATATTTGTCCATGAGTAAGGCATAGACATTCTTATCGCCAGCCAGTATTTTTTTTATGATTAATGCATCATCCATTGTTAATCTCCTTTATCATAGATAAATACATTTTAACATAATTCATAAAAGATGACTATAAGATGGTTCACCTATATATACAAAGTCATTTGATTTTTTTCTCAAAAAAAAAATAAAAAGCCATCTCATAGACGGCTTTTTCTCGTGTGTAAAAAATTAATTGTAAAAAGATACTGGTGTTTTTCTAAAATATATAAGAGACTTAATTGGTCTATAATAAGAGGCCTTAAGACCTTCTATTTTTGAATCAGCAAATAAGTCTTTGTCCCTGAGCTTATGATTCCAGCAACTGCAAATATAATCGCTAAAATAGACCCTAATGCTAGTCTTGCCCCTTCATAAGTATAAGATGCTGTACCTGCAAAGAAAGTCGTCGTTCCACCTGTATATTTACCTAAGTTAAGGAAGATAATCAATGAATAAGTAAAACTCACCAATATCAAAACATTAAACAAGACATGGATGCTATCATTATATGTTTGCCTTTTTGTTAGGATGAATATACCTATAGTAAATATTAATGGTAGTAGGAAGGCAAAGAAAACCGCTAAATTGAAAGTGACATTGACCGTGACAAAATCACCAATAGAACCAACTTCACCGCCAAAAACTGCTGTAAAGCCATCCATAATACCATCGCCATCTTCTGTTCTTAAAACTGTGAAGACCATCATTAAGGCAATTAAAAGTGCAAAAATGATATTGAGTAAGGATAATGATTTTTTATATTTGTTATACATAATTTAAAAACTCCTTCTTATTATTAATTATTTTTAATTTGGATATGGTCAGATTTAATTTTTAAAAAAGCTTATTATGTGGCATGTCTATAAGATAATCAAATTGAAAATTCCTTTATTATACACAGTTTTTAATAAATACACTTATATTTTAATATAATATTGGCCATTAATCAATCAAATCTAAAAAAAAGAGGACTCATTGAGTCCCCCTCTAATCCAACCATCCAAAAACAATCTATAAAAATCTTTCTTAAAATATTAATTATCAGGCTTAATTATATTTTTTTTAAACTTTGATTAACCTTATTAATCTCATTTTCTATCTTCATATTTTCCTTAAGGAGCTTTTCTTTTTCTTGTCTGATAAGCATATTTTGTTTTTCTTGTTCCAGTTTCTTTTTTCGCTTTAGTTTTTCTTTTGCCTTTTTACGTTCTGCTTCGATTCTATTTTTATTACTTATACGAAGTTTTGCCTTTTTATCAAGTAGTTTTTGTCTTAATGCTTCTTTTTGTTTTCTGATACGTTCTTTTTGTTTGGCCATTTTTTTCTCAGACATTTTTTTTAATTTTTCTTTTTCTTTGTTTAATTTTTGTCGCTCTTTTTCTTTTAGTTTAGCTTTTTCTTTTTTTAATTGTTCTTGTAATTGCTTGGTGTATTTTTTCAATTCCTCTTTTTGGTCTCTTACCATAATTTCTTTTTCTTTTAATTGAACACGTTTTTTTGCATTATATTCTTCACAGTAGTTTGATTTAATCTTATCAATTTTTTCTTGAATCTTTTCAGATTGCATCTTTTTCTCATAAGTCAACATTTCTTTTTGCTTGTTTTGAATCATTCTTTGCCAATTCTTTTCGAGTTTAATTGACTCTTTATAGTCCTTTTCTTTAACTTCTCTAATAATTCGAGCAATTTTATGTTTATTATACGCTTCATCTAAGATTTTAATCGGATCTTCTTCTTGTATTAAACGTTCAAAGACATCTTTATCCTGATTGACTTCAAAAAACTGACTATATATATCATTGGTAATATTTAAACATTGTGTTAATGCATTTTTTAGGCCAATGGTATAGTTGTATCCATTGTCAATAGCTTCTTTGTAGACCTTTTTGAATATTGTCTTATTTTTTTCTAGAAAATATTCGTTTGCTAGGTGTGGCTCTACTTCATATACAAATGGATCTATGACAAAATCATCTTCGATTTTATTTCTTTGCACAGCCTTTTTAGAACGGTATTTTACTTTGCCTTCAGATTCACCATCTAGATTTTGTTGGTCATTATTAAAAAAAGTTGAAAACAACATTAGCATGGTTTGGTCAATATGTTCTGAATAAGCTTTATTAAAACGTTTATTAACAGTTTTAGTGTCTAGGTGATAATCTAAAATATAATATTTATCTAAAAATAGCCATAACAAATAAGCATTTTTAAAATCAGGATTTTTTAAAATAATTTGAGTTTTCATGATTGGTGCAGAAACAGGTTTATATTTACTCATAATTCTCATAAAATCACTATTGTTTAGATGAGAAACAAGCTTATACAAATGCTCAGCACGTTCATAAACACTTTGGTTATGTTCACTTGCTTTTCTTTTATTAATTTTTTCTTTTTGTTTTAGGTCAATGGAAATTTCATAATCTATTTCTGTAAACTTAAATTCTGTTTTATAAGACAAGTGTGTATCTCTTTGTCCCTTTAATTCTTCTTTGATGATTTTTAATCGTTCTTGTATAAAGGAAACTAAGCGTGATATTAAGGTTGCAACAAAACGGTTTTCATAAATACCATAATCAATTTCAGATTGATTTGAGAGAACTTTTGAAGGAATGACTTCATCATTCTCATCAACATCTCTTATAAATTCAGAATGGCTCGATAAGTGTCTTATTGCTCGTGGTCCAACTTTTTTTGTCTTCTCTATGGGTAAAATGTCTTCTTGATATATTAAAGTTGATTTTAGTCTTTTGGTGATGGTTGATAAACTTGGATAATAGGCTTCAATTGTCCTAATCCACTTTTCATCAAACAACTTAATTTGAGTAAATTCTTTTTGATATATTTCACGCTTACCTTGATAAAATGACTTAAAAAAATGAGAAGGAAAATCTGTATTCTTTTCTAGTTCATTAAAAGATTTAGCAATGTATTTTTGTGTCTGGTTAATGTCATATTTCTTTTTCATGGACGCCTTCTTCCTATAATTGTTTCATAAACTTTTGAAGCATCTTTTTTGACTCTTCAAATGCTTGTTTTCCGAATAATTTATCCATAATCAAAACCAACTCTTCTAATTCTTTTTGTAAGAATGGTAAGTTAAGTGATTCGAATTTCCGGATAATTTTACGGGCAACTAAATAATCAAGTCCTTCAAGTTCATTTCCACCAGCAGCCATATAAGTCGGTAAAAAGACCATGATCTGTTTCATAATACGGTTACCAAATGTGATTTCAAATTTCTCTGTGATAAATTCATCTAATTTGATAAGATTATCCATGGTTTTTTGTGAAATCATATTTGTATCTTGAGCTTGATCGAATAACTCCCTCAAGTAGTCATGAGTTACATGAATACCCTCAGTTGTTGGCGCTTGGATTGGAATTGCTTTATTGTTCATTTCAATGGATGCAGAACGGTCATATACTTTATCAGTAATGGTAAATGTTGAATCATCTTTATTGGCTGTACCTATAAACCAAATGTTTTGTGGAATTAGTAATTTACCTTGATTTAATAACTGTGGGTCGCCCACTTTTTGGTCTGGAACAATATCCAATAGCCATTCAGATGCACTTGGCATTTCTAATAAAGATAAGAAATCAGCAAAGTAATATTCAACTCTTGCTAAATTCATCTCATCCAAAACAATAAAAGAAATATCATTTCGGTAACTTGCTTCATAAATCGCACGCAAAAAGTCGGTTTCATTAAAGCGTTTGGTAAACTCGTTTAAATAACCCATCATTTCATACCTGTCTCTCCATGAAGGTTGTACTGAAATTATATCAGCGTCATTTTGAAAGAACTTACCAAAGGCATAAGGCAAGGATGTTTTCCCTGTACCAGAAATACCTTCTAAAATCATCGTTTTTGATGAAGCCATACCAGCTAAGAATACCGCAACTGTTTTTTCTGTATAATATAGATTTAACTGTGAAGCGGAAAAATTTACAAATCGTTTGACCATTTCTTTCAAAGATATTTTATCAGTTTCTTCCATTTGAATATTCAATCTTGAATATTTATACTTCTCGTCAACATGAATCAACTTAACGAATCTTCCCATTTGTTTCTTAGATTCTGATGTTTTGACAAGACCATTTTTTGATTTTTGACCATTAATCTTTTTAGAACCTGACAAAGCAACCACAGCGTTTTTTTCATCAACGAGTGTTGTTACTTTTGTATTTAGATTTGAAATTTCATACATCAATTCTGACTTCTGTCTTTCAATTTTAACGAAGCGAAAGTATCGCTTGATTAATTGATATAACAAAACCATGGTCGCCCCAAACATAATTAAGGTTATGATTAAAGCTAAAATTGCTATAAACCAATCGAAGATAGAAAATGCTCTAGAGGCCTGATAGAAATCTTGCATATAATTGATTGGATTACCAATCAATAAGTCATAGATACCCTTAAAAAAGCCACCTAGAATTTTACCAATATCTATTAATAATTTTTGAAAAAATTCAATATACCATCTTGAAAATTGTTCCATATGTATAACTCCTTATTCTCTGTTTAAAATTCATAGTTCTAACTTCATATTTATATGATTTATGAGTTGATCTTTACTTAAAGGAACACTACAAAATGGTCCTTGTATCTTGTTAAAATGTTGATCAAGTTTTTCTAGTTCAGACTTGGCTTGGATATTCGTTGCTGCTAAATCAATCTGATTTGCGATTGCATAATTGATTAACTCCTCAACTGCCACTGTCTTATTATGTTTTCTTGTTAATAATTCTGAATTTATTAAAACCATATTGATTTTATACTCATTTAATAAGTAATATAGGTGATCATCAATTTTATTAACGTTTAAAGCTAATCGAATGCCATAAGATTGTAACTCAATCAAGGTCTTTATAAATTGTACTTCTTGATTAACCTGCAATGGATTTAATATTTTTAGAATGACTTGGTTGGCATTGAGTTCATACTTATCTAAAATATGAATCATATCTGAAGCAATCATTTCATTTTCGAACTGTCTGACACCGACTGGCAAGACCAGTTCATACGATTCACGTTGATTCACACCGATCATTGATACATGACTGGATAATGATTTTTCAAGCATCCATAAGCCAAACCAATAACTATCATTTGATGATTCAAGCTTAGGCATGAAATCTTTATAATATTCGTTATCTCCATCTCTATGCCAAATTAAATCTATTTCGACGCCTGCCATATAAGCAGATGTCCTATTAAAAATAGGTTTATATAACATTTCAATTGATTTTTGTTTTATTGCATTTTTAAGCTTTTGATATGCTTCATAATTATTTTTTTCTTCAAGCATATCAGCGCTATAGAAGTGGATGTGACCACCGCCAAGTTTTTTTATGTGATAAATGGTTGATTCTAACCCTTGAATTAAATCTTGTTGGGATTGGGCTTGTTCAGGATACGATATTAGGGCAAGACTTGCAGACTTTTCAATATGAACACCTTGATTTAACTCAATTCTTCTTTCTGCCATCATTTTAAACTGGGTCGCAATGTCTAGAAAATCATCATGTTCGTAAATTTCAGGCAAATAGATGATAAATGTTTCGCGTTCTTCTGTTTGTGCCATTTTAGCACCTAATGGTAATGTCATTTCAAGTAATTTACCAACTCTTTGAATATATTCAGTTGTTGCTTGAGAATCTGCATAATCTAAAATTTGATCAAAATGATCAATGGTTACCATCATCAAGGAGAAAAAAGTATTTTCTCCTTTTTGATGTATTCGATAATGTATCAGTTCTTTCATCCTTTTATAAGGGATGATTCTATCTAATACAATGAACTTTGTTTCTTTAGAATGTTCTCTTTCTTTTTTTATCCAATGTATAAGCACATATATCAAAATAGAAAAGATGATAATCAGTGCAAAGGCTAAAATATTTCTTTGTAAACTCGTCATTAATGTCATAATTTGTCCTTCCTATTTAATCATGCTTTTTTTATGGTATCTACGTTCTCTTTGTGATTTAATTAAGATCACTAAAATTGTTATAATCCACACCAGCAGCGAAATAATCAATAACATTGTTAAGAAATTATCTGGTTGTGCATCTTTGTGAACCGCTAATTGATAGATTGATTGAGATCCATCTTCTGCTTGAACTTCTATTAAGACAACATTTTTACCTTCTGATATTTGTTCATGTCCTTTGATAGAAACCATAGCCTCTGGACAATCTGTTTCTGTTAAAATATCTAAATTCTTAACTGAACCATTTACAGTTAATTCATACTCCATAGTATCAGGATTAAATGAGAGATTTTGTCCACCAATACTTAAATTCTTTAATTTAGAATTATTTGAAGGAATTTCTTCTCTAACGATATTAACTTTATAGGTTAATGTTGTTTTATTATCTGAAGCGATAACATTGATTACAGCGGTGTTTCCATGCTGACTGACTTGGTAACGTCCTAAACCAATAATTGCCGCGTTGTTTTGGTCTTGTGCGCGCCCACTTAGTACTACTTCTAAATCATCTTTACCAATATTAACTGTATATTCAAAGGTTTCAGGATTAAAGGTAAATGGATATGACTTTTCAGTTTCAGGATTAATGACCCGTAGTTCATCAAGGTAAGCATTTGCGTTTAAGTAATTGATAATTACAGTATAAGATTTAACTTCTCCGTTTTGAGCTGTAACATTTATAGTGTATGCATTCCGGCCTTCTTCAAGGTCAAATGTTCCTACATCACCACTTAAGCGAGATGTTGAATCTTTAGCCTCACCAGTAATGATGACTCTGTCTGTTGATAAGTAAGGAATGTCAATTTCATAATATGTTTTATTAGGATCAAAATCGTCTATAACATTTCCGTTAATTAAGATATCACTTAACTCATTATCCACAATGGCTTGTTCTCGGTTTATCACAATCACGTAATCTTGAGTATAATTTTGCCCGCTTTGTGAAACAACATAAGCTTCAAATGTTATTGTGTTATCTGTAAAGGTTTTTGTACCAATACCATATGCACTGGCAGTTTCAGTTTCAATATCAAAAGTCATTGAATTAACATCATAAGGAACACTTATTTCATAATAATATACATTGGGTGAAAATTGGACTGAAGCATTTTCTGTACCTAAATAAACCACACCATCACTTCCAGTTAAAATCACTTCATTCATTTGGGTACTATCTGATAAATCCACATCTTTATATACACTTATTGTATAAGTTGTTGTAGATAAATCTTGTGCACGAACAGTGACTTCGAATATATTATGATAATCTCCATCGACTTTTGCTTTTAAAACCTTATAACCATTACCGCCAACTGATGCAAACTCATCATTAGCAATACCTTCAATCATTAAGGAATCAATAGGTGAACTTTCATCTAGAATGATGACATAATCAGTTGTTCCTGCTTTAAAGCTTGGTCCATATTGTATAATATCATTTGTTTGCGCGTCTCTAATGGTCAATGATTTTAAACTTGAATCTGAACTTACTTCGGTTCTAGTGATATGTAATTCATAAACTGTTCCTTTCAATCCACTTTCTGAAATTGCGTATATTTCATAAACATTTTCTCCGACTTCTAAGTACTTAATGCCGGTATTTTTTATATTTGCTAATGGATTGGCTACTGCACCAATTTCAACAAATTCACTTGTATAAGGTACAGTTAACTCATAACGAATGCGTTCTTCATCGAATGTGTAATTGAGTTCATGATCATAAACAAATAAATCATCTAAACCAGCATCAGTACTTAAGCGTGATACCAATAATTTATAAGTTACTAGAGAGCCGTCTTCAGCAACTACCCTAATGTTAATAGAATTGGTTCCTGCTTGTAAATCGACTTCACCTAAATCACCAATGACATTTGCTTGAGGATGATTGGCCAATGCCTCTACGTGAATTGAAGAAACATCCTCATAAGAAACAACCATTTCATAAGTGTAAGTCTCTGGATCAAATCCATCAACTAAATCACCATCGACATAAATCCCTTCTAAAGAATGGTCTTGACTAGGGGCTTCTTTTGTAATGGTAATAGTATAGGTATCACTTGTGACATTACCACTTTTTGATGTTAAATAAAATTCAATTGTGGTTGTATCATCATTAAGCGTATGCGTTCCTGTACCAACAATACTTGCACCATTTAAATTTGATAATGATAAATGAACGGTATTTAAATGATATGGAACGGTTATTTCATAGTTTGATTGACTTAGTGTAAAGTCATTTAATGCTGATGAACTCGTTCCTAAATAATTGGTGCTTTCGCCAAATAATGACATTGAATCAATTGTAATATCATCTTCTGGGTCAACTTCTCTTGTAACATGTATTTCATAAGTTAATACTGACCCGTCTTCTGCTTTAACTTTAATGGTGAAAATTTCAGTTGTTTCAGCAGACGCGGCTTTTAATGTGTAAACACCTTGTCCTTCAATACTTTGAATAAATTCACAATTAGCAACCGCTTCAATTAATAATTCATCAACTGTATCGGTCAAGGTTAAAGCAACTGTATACTTTAATCTTTCTGAATCAAATACTGGTGTAAAGACAATATCTTCTAATGTTTTGTTATCTTTAATACTGATTGAACTTAATGTTGCATCACTTGAAGCTTCACCACGGGTAATTTCTATTTGATAAATTTCCCCTTGAGTCCCAAGTTCAGATCTACCATATACCTCAATAACATTTACACCAACGTTTAAGGTGTGTATTCCATTGCCTGTAACCATTGTATTAGGGTGGCTTGGTGTGGCAGATACTTCAAGGGTATCAACTTCATATAAGACATCTTCTAGAACAAATAGATTTCCTTTAAAATATCCAAATCTTTCAACACCATTTATCATAATCGATTTTAATGTTGCATCATCACTTTGTTTGTTAATCTCGATTGTATATACGTTTGGTGTTCCATCTTCAGCGGTTATGACCACATAGAACTTTTGATTATCTTTTGTAATCACTTTAGAACCAGTACCTGTTATGGTTTGTGATTCTTTTGTATCCGCTTCAATACCGATGGTTGCAATGGTATCTGCTATATCAATAACATGATAGTTTTCGTTGACATCTAAATCGATGGTTTCCCCATCAATTAATAGGTATAACCTATCTGCTAAGTTATCGTTATCAGGCAATGGCCTTGTAACATCAATTGAATAGACAACTGATAAGTCACCATTTTCTGCTTCTACATAGAACTCAACAGTCTTAGTCTCTCCTGGTTGAATTTTATATAATGTATTTCCATAAATGCTTGCACGATTATGGGCTGTAATGTCTATATAGAATGAAGACTCTTTATAATCTAATGTTATAGGTTCTTGTTTAATAATATCCCCATCGAAATCAACTTGATAATCATTTTCTGAAGTTGAAATAATAAGATCACTAATCTCGTTATCTGAACTAAGCTCACTTGAATCTGATTTAATCACTTGAATTTGATATGTTCTTTCTTCGCCGTTTTCAGCAGTTACAGTGACATAGAAATCATTATGGATAACACCAGCAACCGATGTTAGTAAAAATCTTCCAATCCCACTTGGGTTTGATCCATTTTCTGCAGTCGCAAATATTTCAATTGCATCTACTTTAGATGTTTTATCTAAAATTATTTGATAGAAGTTTGTTTCTTTATTAAATACTGCATCTGTAAATGGTAATCGATAAGTACCATCTGTCACATATAAATCAGATAAATAATTATTGCTATCGGGTTCTAAACGATTTGCGATAATCTGATAAGTCACTGTTTCTGATTGATCTTCAGATGTCGCGGTTATGGTAAAGATATTTAAACCATAGTTTAAAGTGATTTGGCCAATATCTCCTGTTATTGTTCCAAAACTAGCTGATGGAATAATTGCTTTTATATTAAGGGTTTCTACTGATGACGAAATATCGCCCAAATCATATTGTGTAATAATTGGGTCATAAGAGATATTATAGTTATCAACACTTAAAGATATAATTTCTATTTCGCTATTCACAACTTCAATATTAATATGATAAGTTCTTTGAGTTCCATCTTCTGCAGTCACAAATATTTTTAATTGTTGTAATCCTGCCACTAAAGACACTTGATTAATATCCCCTGAAATCATCGCTCCACTATGACTAGCAAGAGCACTAATATCAAGAATTTCAACACTCCGATCAACTTTTAAGGTATAAGTATATTTACTTGAACTAAATGCATTGTTATCTACTAATAAATCAACACCATCATTGAGGACTTCTAGATCAAGTAAAGTGTTATCGCTACTGGCTGCTTGCCTATAAATATCCACAGAATATTCTAAAGAGCTACTTGTACCATCTTGAGCAATGACTTGGAACTTAAGTGTTACGGTTGAATCTGCGTTAATTGTAAACGACCCATTGCCAATGACAGTAGCGTTTTGATCAGTAGGTGTAACATTTAAATTAATGATTGATGTTTGATAATCCAAAATAACCTCATCTTGTATTGCTTGCATTGCATTAAATGTTAAATATGAATTACCATCATTGTCAGTTAAAGTCACACGGTTAATGGTCGCATCTGAACTTAAATTAGTGCCTTTTAATACTGTAATTGAATAAGTTTTTTGATCACCTGATTCAGTTTCAACGGTCACAGAGAAGGTTTGATTAATGGTACCATCACCATTGACTGTTAATGTTTGAAGGCCCATATCACCAAGGATATTTTGCTTATCTGTATCCAATAAGATTGCTTCTATATCAATAGATGTTAAAGTTGATTGTGAATCTAATTTTATTGTATATCCTGAGATGTTTTTGTTATATAAGCCTTCTTCAAATGATAAAACATTACTTTGATCATCATAGACAACTAAATCTTCTAAACCAGTATCAGAATAAGCAACTTGTCTTTCTAATTCTATTGTATAAGTCTGTCCCTTGGTTCCAAAATCAGATTCTGCATATACTTCAACAACCAAGATACCATCAACTAAGGTAATTGTCCCTGTCCCATAAACTGATGCAAACTCATCTTCTGTCTTTGCACTTATGCTTATTTGTTTTTTATCAAATTCATAAGGAGCAATTTGGTACGAGATTGTTGATGGATCAAAACCTGGTATGGTAATGCCGTCGATTTGAATATCAGTAATATTTGTATTGTCATTGTTTCTGTAAATCTTAATACTATAAGTTTTTGATGTTACTTTATCTTCTGCAGTGACATGAACTTCAAACTTATTTTCGCCAATGTCTAAAGGTCTAGAACCATATTGGCCTGTAAAAGTTGCATTAGTATTTGCATCTACAAAAGGATTAATTTGAACCATATCTACATCTCTATCTACTCGGAGTATATAACTTAATGTATTTGGATCAAATTCTAAATCATCGATTAGTAAATTACTGCCGTTGACTAGGACTTCTAAATCAGATAAATCCGCACTTGTTTGTGCCTCATCCCTAGTTACTGTGTAAGTATATTCTGGGCCAGTTTCACCAAACTCTGATTCTACTTGAATCACAAATGTGTTAAGTCCTTCTACTAATAAGTGATTACTACTTGCGCTAACAACTTTTCCATTAATTTTTATTGTTGAACTTGAATCTTCAAGTAAAACATTAAAATCAATTGAATTGATACTATGTGAAACATTTTCTAGATCATAAATCGTTTTTGCACTATCAAAAACCACAGTATCAAAGCCATCAACTATAATATCAGAAATATTATAATTATTGTTTTCACTGCTTATGTTGATTTCGTAAATATTTTCTGTACCATCTTCAGCGGTTACGGTAACTCTAAATGAATTTTGAGTGCCAGCAACTAAAGATTTAACGCCTAGTTGTGATGATTTTAGGGATGAACGATCACTTGCTAATACACTAGCAACAATATCAATTTCCCTTACATCATTATCAACACGTAAAGTATAGATGTTTGTTAAAGGATCAAAAGTTTGATCGCCAACCAATAAATTATTACCATCAACGAGTATTTGTAAATCATCTAAAAGATTTTCAGAGTTGGCTGAATATTTTTCAATAATAATGGTATAAGTTTGTCCGACTGTTCCATATTCTGAAGTGGCATATATCTCAAATGTATTAATCCCTTCACTTAATGTTTGATTGCCATTCATATTGACTGAGGCAAAGTCATCTTCCAATAGAACAGATAGGTTAATCTCATTTACATCATATGTTACCGGATCTAATATGTACTCTATTTTACTTGGATCAAAGCCAATATCTTGTCCATCTATTGTAATATCTGTAATATTATTGTTATCATTGGCTCTTGTAATATCGACTTTATATGTATTTTTAGTCGCACCATCTTCAGCTGTAACGGTAATTCTAAATGAGTTCATTCCTAAAGATAATGGATTATTACCCGTATCTCCTGTAAATGACGCTTGTATTGATGGGTCTAAGTAAGCATTAATCTTCACAGACGTGATATCTCTATCAACACGTAATGTATAAGTTTGTGTTAATGGATCAAATACCATATCACCAACTAGTAAATCATCTGTTCCAACTAAAACTTCTAAGTCCGATAATTCTGCGGTGGTTTGTGCTTCATTTCTTGTGATGGTATAGGTGTATACATCACCCTTTGTACCATATTCAGATTTGGCATAGATTTCAATTGTATTCACGCCTTCACTTAAATCAACCTCTGAACTTTGAGAGACTAACTTGTTATTTACATAAAGACTAGCAGAATCATCAGCCAATAATACACTTAAGTCTAATGAACTTGTTGAAAAAGCAACTGAACCTAAGTTATAGTTATAAGTTCCTTGATCATAAACTATACTTTCAAAGCCATCAAAGGTTATATCATTAATGGTATTATTATCATTTTTCCTTATAATGGTAATGTTATAAACATTTTCATCACCATTTTCTGCAGTAACTGTCACTGATAATGTTTCAGTAGATGTGGATAATGATTTTAAACCATCTCCAGTTATTGACGACCGATCTCCAATTGGTGCAGATGCAAAAATTTCAACTTCAGAAATATCATTATCAATTCTTATTTCGTAATTGTTTTTTGTATTGATAAAGGCTTGGTCTCCTGTTAAGACATTGACACCATCAACCATCAATTCTAAGTTGTCTAATAAGTTTTCTGTATTGGCAGCTTGTTTGAAAATAGTAAATGTATAAGTGGTACCCTCTGTGCCAAACTCTGATGTCGCATAAATTTCAAATGTATTTTCACCATCTTCTAAACTTTGAACACCTTGTAAATTCACACTTGCGTATGAATCTTCCAATAAAACACCAAAATCAATACTTGTTTTGGTAAAGTCTACATCTGGTAAATCATATGTTGTGATGCTTGGATCAAAGCCAATATCTTGTCCATCTATTGTAATATCTGTAATATTATTGT
>JBKHBS010000033.1:0-14364 GCA_046542225.1 Candidatus Izemoplasmatales bacterium
ATGAAAATAGCAATTGATATTGGTAATACAACAATTGCCATTGGTTTGTCAGAAGACGGCAATGCAATTGATAAGTTATATCGAATCAATACAGATAAACATAAATCATCAGATGAATATTCAATGATTTTAAATGATTATATTCAAACTTGTGATGAAGCCATTATTTCATCAGTTGTTCCTGAGATCAATGATGGATTTAGAGAATATTTTCTCAATCGATTTAATGTCAAACCATTATTTGTTGGACAAGGCGTTAAAACCGGCATTAAAATTAATTCAGACAATCCAAAAGAAGTTGGGGCTGATTTAATTGGTAATAGTGTTGGTGCAACC
The DNA here is from genome assembly GCA_046542225.1 of Candidatus Izemoplasmatales bacterium. Taxonomy (GTDB): domain Bacteria; phylum Bacillota_I; class Bacilli_A; order Izemoplasmatales; family Hujiaoplasmataceae; genus Hujiaoplasma. The sequence goes on from JBKHBS010000033.1 coordinate 337, forward strand.
ACTATATATGACGAAACTTGTTTAATCATTGATTTAGGTACTGCAACAACCTTTACCTATATTCAAGAAAAAACATTAAAAGGTGTCGCCATTGCGACAGGCTTAACAACAAGTAAAGATGCCTTGTTTTCAAAAACATCTCTATTACCACAAGTTGAACTCCAACCACCAAAAAAAGCCTTGGGTAAAAACTCAGTGGATGCCTTTAAATCAGGACTTGTCTACGGACATGCATCGATGATTGATGGTATGGTTAAGCGGATTAAAGATGAAGTTAATAAAGCTGATTTAACAGTTATTATGACTGGTGGACATGCAAGAATTGTTCATGAACTTTGTCAAGAAAAAATCACAAGGGATGATTTATTAATCTTAAAGGGCTTATTGTTCATCTTAAAGAAAAATACATAATAAATTATTGATTAAAAATGCACTTCTTCAAGTGCATTTTTCTTTTATATATGTTAAAATAAATCAGTTAAAGAGGTGGCTTATGAAAAAGAAATTATTATTAATTGATGCAAGCAATTTATTATTTAGGTCTTATTATGCAACAGCCTATACCGGTAATTTGATGCAAACGAAAGATGGTAAATTCACCAATGGTATTTACGGATTTGTAAGAGCAATGAACACTTTATTAAAACGTGATTATACCCATATCATCGTGGCTTTGGATTCCATTGGTAAAACACATCGTCATGATGTTTATGAAGAATATAAAGGGACAAGACAAGACACACCTGCAGAACTTAAAGAACAATTTCCATACATGGAAGATTTTTTAGATGCTGCCGGGGTTTATTGTTATCGAGAAGAATCTTTTGAAGCAGATGACGTGATTGGCTATGCAGTCAAACATTTTAAAAATGATTTCGATGAGATTATGATTTATTCTAATGATCAAGACTTAATGCAATTAATTGATGATAATGTATTCCAATTGATTTCTAAAAAAGGTTTAAGTGATATTGATATTTTAGATAAAGAAGCACTCTTTGAAAAAATGGGTCTTACACCTGAACAAATCCCTGATTATAAAGGACTTGTGGGTGATAGTTCTGACAATATCCCAGGCATTAAAGGTGTGGGTAAAAAAACCGCAGAAAAACTCTTAAAAGAATATGGAACCGTGGAAAATATCATAGAAAATATTCCTAATTTAAAGGGTAAACTAAAAGAAAGAATTGAAGAAAATCAAGAAGTCGCATTGTTTTCAAAAAAATTAGCGACCATTCAATGTGATTTTGATAATCAAATTGACATCAATAAAGCCAAGTACAATGGCATGGATATTGATAAATTAAGAAATTTCTATGATCAAATGAGTTTCAGATCATTTTTAAATCAGATCAATAAAGATAAGGCCGTTGAGACATATGATTATATTGAACTCAGCGTCAATGATTTAGAAAATTTAAATTATGATAATGGCTATTTGTTTTTAGAAACATATGGAGATAATTACCATGTGGCTGAAAAACTTGGTTTTGCTTTAATCATGAATCAAAAGACATATTATATTGATTATGCTAATGCCATTCAATCAGAAAAATTTGTAGGATGGTTAGAAGATAAGACGCAAAAAAAATATGTCTATGATTATAAGAAAATAAAAGTCATTTTATTGTGGGATGACATTCATCTTGAAGGCGTTGAATTTGATCTTTTATTGGCAGCGTATTTAATTGATGCCAATATTAATCAAGATGATTTTTCGGCTGTGACTCGTTCTTTAGATTATGAAGATGTTTTATCAGATGATTTAATCTATGGACGTGGCGCAAAAATGGCCATTCCTGAAATGCAAAAACTAAAAAAACATATCATTACCAAAGTCAAGGCCATTAAGTCATTGCATAAACAAGCCTTGGATAAAATAGCCGATAACAATCAAAATAAACTTTTCAATGATATTGAAATGCCTTTGGCAAATACTTTGGCTTATATGGAATATCATGGCATTGAAGTGGATGAGCAACAATTAAAGGATTTCGGAGATAATCTTGATAATCATTTAACCCTTTTAGAAACAAAGATCTATGATCAAGCTGGGGAAATATTTAACATAAATTCACCTAAGCAATTAAGTGAGATCTTATTTGAAAAGCTAGATTTACCGGCCAAGAAGAAAACCAAAAGTGGGTATTCAACTGATATTTCTGTCTTAAATAAATTGAAAAATATTCATCCCATTGTTCAAGAAATTATTGAATATAGAACTTATTCAAAACTAAAATCGACTTATTATGAAGGATTATTAAATGCATTGAACTTAAAATCTGATCATAAAATTCATACCATCTACCAACAAGCTTTAACCAAGACCGGTAGACTTTCATCTAAAGAACCCAACTTACAAAATCTGCCAATCCGTACAGATGTTGGTCGTGAATTAAGAAAAGTATTTGTGGGTGAAAACAAGAATCCTTTATTATCCTTAGACTATTCACAAATTGAATTAAGAGTTGTGGCTGAGATGGCGGATGTTAAAAACTTAAAAGAAGCCTTTAAAAACGATAAAGACATTCATCAAGAAACCGCTAAAAAGATTTTTGGAAAAGAAGACATTTCTGCCAATGAACGTTCAGTTGCTAAGGCCATTAATTTCTCTATCATTTATGGTAAAACAACTTGGGGCCTATCAGAAGAATTAAACATTTCACCCAAAGAAGCAGAAAAGTTTATTAATTCTTATTTTGAAACCTATCCAGAAATTAAAAACTATACAGACAAACAAATTGAACACGGAAAAAACCACGGTTTTGTTGAAACCATGTTCAAACGTAAAGTCTTTATTCCTGAAATATCTTCAAAGAACTATCAAACCAGAGAATTTGGTAAACGTATTGCCATGAATGCACCGATTCAAGGGTCTGCGGCGGATATATTGAAATTAGCCATGGTAAGAATCAGTCAAAAATTTAAAGACGAAGGCATTCAATCAAAAATCATCTTACAAATCCATGATGAAATAGTTTTAGATGTTTTAGAAGAAGAACTTGATAAAGTGATAAAAATTACCAAAAACACCATGGAAAATATTTTAGATTTCGAGAGTAAGTTGCTTGTTCATTACAGTCATGGGCCCAACTTGTTTGAGGTCAAATAATGCCTGAATTACCAGAAGTAGAAACAGTTAGACAACAGTTAAAACCCTTGTTAATTGGTCGGACCATTCAGTCTGTGACTATTCTTTATGACAAGGTGATTAAAACACCATTAGAAAGCTTTAAGAAAAAAATAATCAATCAAAGATTTCAAGACATTTCACGTTATGGTAAATATCTCTTATTTGAACTTGATAATTATACCTTGGTATCGCATTTAAGGATGGAAGGTAAGTACTTTTTACGACAATCCATGAAAGATTTAACAAAACATGACCATATTGTCTTTCATTTAGACAATGATTTATATTTGACCTACCACGATGTTAGAAAATTTGGTACAATGGAATTAGTCGAAAAAGGCAAAGCTTTAGATTTAGAATCCATAAAAAAATTAGGGCCAGAAGTCAATGATCCGACTTTAGGAACCGAAGACATTTATCCTAAAATAAAATCATCGTCTAGACCCATAAAAGCAATTTTATTGGATCAAACGGTCTTGACTGGTTTAGGCAATATTTATGTTGATGAAACTTTATTTTTGGCCAAGATACATCCTGAAACCAAAGGGATGACTTTGACTTTTGAAGATGTAGAAAGTATATTGTTTGCTGCTAAAACTGTTATAAAAAAAGCCATATCTCTTGGTGGGACAACCATTAGAACTTATCAATCAACTGTAGGTGTCGATGGAAGATTCCAAAATGAATTAAATGTTCATACATTAAAAGGAAAACCTTGTCCTATCTGCCAAGAAGAAATCATAAAAATTAAAGTCGGTGGCAGGGGCACTTACTTATGTCCAAATTGCCAACAAAAGGAGTCTTTATGAAAACAATTGGATTGACTGGAGGAATTGCTTCAGGTAAAACCTTAATCAGTGATTGGTTTGAAAAAGCCAATATTGAAGTCATTGATGCCGATAAGGTTTATAAGGCATTAATCAAAACCGATAAAGACCTTTATCAAGAAATTGTTGAAACATTTTCTTTAGAATCCAATGAAGAACAATCTTTAGACTTTAGACGTTTGGCAAGGATTGTTTTCAATGATAAAGAAAAACTAAAAAGATTAAATGAGATTGCCCACCCTTATGTGATTAAAGAAATGGAACGTTTAATTGCATATTTTAAAGAAAAAGGCGAAAAAATACTTGTTTTGGATATTCCTTTATTATATGAAGCCAAAATGGAAAAATATTGTGATAAAATCATCTGTGTTTATACAGATAGAGAAACTCAAATAGACAGGTTAATGAAACGCGGCTATTTAGAAAGACAAGTAGCCATTCAAAGAATAGATGCTCAAATGTCTTTGGAAGAAAAAAAAGAAAAAGCCGATTATGTAATTGATAACTCATCATCAAGAGACAATTCTTATCAACAGTTTAAAGAGATATTGGCAAAGATTAAATCAGAATAAGGGAGTAAGACTTTGGAACAAATAAAAAGAACAGATATATTTATCGTGTCTTTAGAAGGCTTATGTTCAACGGTTGATTACCAAGTATTGACATTACTTTATCAACCCATCATTGGACAAAAAGCTTTAACGCTTTATATGACACTGCTTAATTTAGTAGACAGACAAAATTTAATATCTGAAGAATATCTTCACTCTGATTTAGAATCATTGCTTAATATGGATGTTTCTGAAATTGAAAAGGAGCGTTACAAGTTAGAAGCCATTGGCTTATTGGAAACGTTTTTTACCAGTGATTCCTTTACTTATGAAGTAAAACTTCCATTATCTGCCAGAAGTTTTGTCAATGATGGGATTATGGGTGAATACTTAATTTCTAACATCACCAAAACAAGGTTTAAAAAGATTATAAAAATCTTTAAAGTCAAACAAGCCAATCAAAAACAAAAATACAATATTTCTAAAGCCTTTAATGAGGTTTTTCCAAATATTGAAAAAGCCTATAAAAAAGACTATGAAACTTCTCTATTATCAGGTAAAACCCAGGCCTTTAGGTCTTTAAATGGTCATGATTTAGATTGGCGGTTTTTAAGAGACAGTATTTCAGATGAAATATTGGATTTAAAGAAACTGACAGAAGCTGTTAAAAATAAAATCAATCAGTTATCTTATGTTTATGTATTAAATGAATTAGAAATGAAAGACATTATGATTAAAGCCATTGATGATGATCATAATTTAAACATTGAAGCACTGGCAAGAAATGCGAGAAATTATTTTGATGAAAGACAGGCTAACCAAACAGAGAAAAAAGCCAATCATAAAGTCATTTATCAAAATAAATCCAATAAAAAACCGGAATCTTTAGAAGACTATTTCTCTAATATCTCTCCTAAACAATTGCTAGAAGAATTAAATGATGGTGTTGTTTTAACTTCAGACTTGAAAATCGCAGAGCGTTTATTGGATGAAGTTGGTTTGGAAACAGGTGTCATTAATGTATTACTGGCCCATGTGTATAAACAAAAAGAAAATAAACTACCAGGTTATGCATATTTTCAAAAGGTTGCCTTAAGCTGGAAGCGAAACAAAATTAATTCAGTAGAAACAGCCTTACAATATATTAAGCATGTTGATTCTATGAAGAAAAACAGTAAGTCTCAAAAATCATATTATAAGAAACCAGAAAAAACTGATGTTGAGGTTGAATGGTTGGATAAATATTTGAATACAGAGGAGGATAAATCATGAAAAAAGCAGAAGACTACCTAAAAGCTTTCGATAAACCCATTAATTATGACAAATTAATTGATGACTTTATGGAAGATACCATCATCAATAAATTCATCATGGATCATGATTTAACCAGAGAACAAATCATCAAGGCCAGTCATGTTTTTCTTACTTTTAAAGAAGAAAGAGAAATATGCAACCAATGTCAGGGTATTGAAGAATGTAAACTTAAAACGACTGGCTATACACCTCATTTAACTTATTATAATAAACGCATTCAAATTGAATATTCAAGATGCAGGTATAACCAAGCCTCATCAGCCAATAATATCAATGCCTTATACATGCCAAAAAAAATCTTTGATGCGTCTTTAGAAGACATGGATTTAATTGGACAAAGCAGAAAAGAAATTCATCGTTATATATTAGACTTCGTAAAAAATTATGACAAAAATAACTTTATAAAAGGCATGTATATATCAGGCGAATATGGTTCAGGAAAAACTTATATTTTAGCGGCCTTGGCCAATGAACTTGCCAAAGAAGATTATAAGATTATCTTTGCCTATTATCCAGACTTGGTTAGAGAATTAAAATCAAGTATTGGGACAGGCGACCTGGAATCAAACATTGTTAAATTAAAATCGATAGATATATTATTTTTGGATGATATTGGTGGCGAGTACTTTTCAAAATTCATCAGAGATGAAGTCTTGGGTTCGATTTTACAACATCGTCTATTAGACAATAAACCAACCTTCTTTTCAAGTAATTTTAAAATTGCTGAATTGATGAATGTCATCAAAGACTCAGATGCAAGACATGAAACAGTCTCTGCTTTAAGAATCATTCAACGAATTAAAAGAATGACTGAAGAATTTATCTTAAAGGATATGCCACGTATTTCTTGACAAATTTGAAAACAATCGTATAATAGAATTAGAAACGAAGAAGAGGACAAGATTATTATTTTCTTTGATAAAAGCGACAATGGGAGGGTGTAAGCCATTGAATCAAGAATAATAATTACTACCTTGGAGTTTGCTCTAATAAAGCACGTACCAGGCGTTAACGGTTTAAGCTATAAATTAAGGTGGTACCGCGATTATTTCGCCCTTTGTAAGAGGGGCGTTTTTTTATTTTTAGGGAGGAAAGAAAAATGAAAATAACTTTACCAGATGGATCGGTTTTATCATATGATGAACCAAAAAAATTAACTGAAATAGCAGATGATATTGCTATATCTTTAAGAAAGAAAAGTTTGGTTGCCAAAGTCAATGGTCAATTAATGGATATGGATAGGGTAGTGAGTGAAGATGCTGAAGTCGCTTTTTTAACTGACAAAGATGAAGAAGCATTAGATGTTTTAAGACATTCTGCAGCCCATTTATTGGCTGAAGCTGTTAAAAAACTATACCCACAAGCAAAATTTGGTGTAGGACCAGTTATTGAAGATGGTTTCTATTATGATATTGATCTTGGGGATGAAGTTTTAACCGAGTCTGATTTAGCAAATATTGAAAAAGAAATGAAAAAGATTGCTTCTCAAAACGCTCAAATCAAGCGTTCAGTCTTATCCAAAGAAGAAGCATTAGATTTCTTTAAAGATGATGAATATAAGATTGAGTTGATTCAAGGTTTACCAGAAGCTGAAGAAATATCTATTTACGCCCAAGACCATTTTACTGATTTATGTCGTGGTCCACATTTACCTGGAACCAAATGGATTAAACATTTAAAACTATTATCTTTAGCTGGCGCTTATTGGCGCGGTAAAAGCGACAACAAGCAATTAACGAGAGTTTACGGTACAGCTTTTTTCTCTAAAGAAGATTTAGATGAACATCTACACATGTTAGAAGAAAGAAAGAAAAGAGATCACCGTAAATTAGGTAAAGAATTAGACTTATTCATGATGAGTGAGTATGGACCAGGATTTCCATTCTGGTTACCAAACGGGATGATTCTACGTCGTGAACTTGAAAACTTCTGGTTTGAGACACATACTAAAGCAGGTTATAAATTAATTCAAACACCGATCATGTTAAACAAAGAATTATGGGAAATTTCTGGACATTGGAAAAACTACCATGAAAATATGTACACATCTGAAATTGATGATAAAGAGTTTGCAGTCAAGCCAATGAACTGTCCAGGTGGAATCTTGGTTTATAAGAGAGACTTACATTCTTATAAAGACTTCCCATTAAAAGTTGGAGAACTTGGACTTGTACATCGTCATGAGGCAAGTGGTGCTTTAAATGGTTTATTTAGAGTTAGAAACTTTACTCAAGATGATGCCCATATTTATATGACAGAAGACATGATTAAAGATGAAATCATTGAAATGGTTAAACTATTTGATTATATGTATAGTGTTTTTGATTTAGAATACCATATTGAACTTTCAACTAGACCAGAAGAAAAATACATTGGTGAAATTGAAACTTGGGATAAATCAGAAAAAGCATTAGCCGATGCTTTAGAAGCCATGGGTCAAGATTATGTAGTCAATGAAGGTGATGGTGCGTTTTATGGACCGAAACTAGATTTTCAAATCAAAGATTCGATGAAAAGAATTTGGCAATGTGGTACCATTCAATTGGATATGAATTTACCAGAAAGATTTGATTTAACCTACATTAATGATGAAGGTGAAAAACAAAGACCTGTTATGGTTCATAGAGCCCTATTTGGATCTATTGAAAGATTTATCGGTATTTTAATTGAACATTATGCAGGCGCATTCCCAACGTGGTTAGCGCCAGTTCAAGTTGAAGTTATTCCTGTCAATAATGATTATCATTTAGATTTTTCTAAAGACTTAGTTGGAACACTAGCCGCAGAAAAAATCAGAGTAAAATTAGATGATAGAGATGAAAAACTTGGTTATAAGATTAGAGAAGCTCAAACTAAAAAAATTCCTTACCAAATCGTGGTAGGTGATAATGAAGTTGAGACAGGTCAAGTAACATATAGGCGTTATGGTGAACAAAAACAAGTCACTGTTAATACACAAGAATTTATTGATTTAATTAAAAAAGAAATCGCAGATAAAGCATAAATAAAATCCCCCAAATAATTTGGGGGATTATTTATTACCAATACACAAAAATTAATAAGTCAATAAAAACCACTGTAGCTATTAAAATCCTTTTTAATTCGTCTATATGCATGAGTGAATTTTTACCCTAAAATGTATAAATAAACAGTTTGTATTAGATTAAATCCTTATTAACTTGTTAGACAGTATAAATATCAAAATCTAAATTTTTATGAAATTTTTTTTCTTAAAATCATCAGTTAAATCAACTTTTACTATTTTCTCTTTTGCTTTATTATATATGTGTTTTATTATCTTGTCGAAATTTTCATATTAGTGATCTACAGGTACTGTCAATAATTTTGTGTAAATAAGATTCTATAGATGTTTGAGAATCTTAATGTATTAAAGCTTTGTTTTTTAAGTTTTTTTAAAAAAAAATATAATACTGTTTGGCGAAATTAGTAATCAATGTTTTTTCGTATCTATTATAGACTATAGTTCAAACCTTAAACAAACACTAAATAAGAAAGCAAAGAATCATAATTATATTGCAATGATAAAATCATAGAACTATTACTTATATTGAGTATGTTTCCTTCATATATTATCTACATTTGCTTTAAATTGTTTCTCATCCAAATAAGTGTTTCAATGAAATCTTTTTCACTCCATGATGAAAAGATAACTCTGTTCTTTGAATCTATACTTACTATTTTTGTTGAATTGCATAAATGTCCATCGTCTTCAATAGAAACAATTTGCTCATTTTCATCAATAACTGCAATGCTAATATATAGTTCATTTGATTTGATATCATTAGTTCCATATTCTATTTTTACAAAATACCCTTTTTGCTTTGCCAATACTATAATATCTTGCGTGATAGAACTTAGTTTGAAATCTCTAAACTCTTCATTGCAATATAAGTCTATTGCCTTCTTCATATTTTCACTCAACATTTTCAGAACATCCCCTCTTCAACATTAACCCCACTGCCAGATTTTCCACCAAATCTATCTTCCGATAGTACTCTTTGTCTTACCCCAATAAGGATCCCATTTTTGTAGTTGCCAATGCCATTGAGATAATCTACCACCATGGCCATGAGTATGGAATGATAATACATTTGTTTTACCAGCACCTGTTTTAAATCTGATACCATAGAATTTATCATATCTTCCAAACCCATTAATGCTTTTGATGTTGTATGAGTAACCAATACTTGAACTGACATCAGTCATTTCATCTTCTCTTGATATTCTGCAATATAAAGCAGTTATCCTATTTGTTTTCATAATTTAAACCTGACTCAAACAGACTCTTGTGAGTCAATTATACACCAGGTTCTCAATAATAAAAAACCGCTTAATATAGGCAGTGAGACTCAATATTTAGTGGCTAAAACTTAGATCCTTAGACCTACTATCATATTGAGTCTGTTTGCCTTTCTGCTTGATTGAATAATTATGATTATTGAGGTTTTTTGATTATTTTGGTTCTTTTAGCGCTATATATATAGCAACTATTTTTTCGTCTCTTAATTGAACAAATTGTCCTTCACCAAATTTATATAAAGCTTCTTGAGATACCGTGTCACCAAACGCAATAATTCTTTTTCCGTTGTCAAAATATACAGTTTCGCTTTCCAATAATATTTCAATTCCATACTCTGGAATATGCTCTGATTTAAATAGTAATGCAGCATCAGTGGCTTTTGAAATATTTAACTCCTTTAATACTATCCTTTTAGATGTTTTAAAAACAAATCCTTCACAACTAACACATTTATTAGTTAACTTATTGAAATTTAGAAGCAGATCTGCCCATGCCGTTAAAGAAACTTGGAAGTGCCAAGGCTCTTTGTCATCATATGTTGATCCAAAAGAATTATCCGGATATAAGACAATACTGTTCTTATTAATTTTAACACTTTCATTAATTTTGAATTTCATAAGTCATCTCCTTAAAACGGTCCAAAATGATAAATAGTTTCTTTGGCAATATCAACCACCAGTTTCCATCCTTCGTAAGAATAGCGGTATATTGAACCTTTTTCATTTAACATAGAACCATATTTAATCACTTGTCGTTGCCCCCATGTAGATGTTTGCCAAGGCCTAAGCATATGATCTGGTTTTGATAAAGAGCCTGAAAATTTATATCCTCCAACATTCTTATATGCTTGAATCCGTGGCTGGTTATATTTCAACCAGCCTCCACAAATGATTGAACCAACTATTGCTACAGCTTCTGTAATTCCTGCATATAGATTATATCCACTTTGGTTACCATTAAATACCGAATCTCGTATATAATTATTACCATTAATCGATTGTTGAATATCTCCTATACCGTTAGCTATTGTTAAGCTACCGGCTGCAAGTGTTAATCCCGCTACTATTAACATTGGGGCTAAAGCAACTCCACTAGTTAAAACTGTAACAGCTACTACAACGGCGATAATTCCAGTTACATTTTTCCCTGCACTTCGTAACCATTCTGGTGCATATCCGGTTATGTCTGAATACATTACAGGATTATTTACACAATATGCATACATGTTATGGTTTCGAATCTTAAACTTCTTCGAGTAATCCATTAAACTTATTTTATAGTATAAAGTTATATTCAATACTTTAAACCAGTTTTTTTCAAATCAAATAATTACAACAAAATTTGATTCCTTTTTAATTTCTTTTATTTTTCTATATGAATACCTACCAAGTTCAATACCCTCTCCCTCAAATGACATTAATAGTCGATTTGCATCAAAATCGAATAAATTTCGCAAGGTGAATTTCCAGTAATAAAGTTTTATATCCTCTATGTCATATTTATTTCCTTTATACTCAATTTGATTTTTATTAATAAGGATATTGTTCTTTGATAATTTATATATCACTAGAGCAATTAGATTTATGAAAACATATTGAAATACGAGAATCATTAAGATAAATATAGAATAATATAGTAAAACTTCAAGTGAAGTTGGAAATAATAATGAAGCCAATAATACAATAATACTAGACCCGATAATAAAACCCCAACAAACTATAAATATAAAATACTTAATAAATCCTGATACTTTATTTAATTTAACCAAGAAAACCACCTCCCTAATATTTATAAATAGACTCCAAATATTCTAATGTTACTTTTATCCCTATAGTGAAATAATTAGATACCATAGGCCTTAAAAATACATCCGATTTTCTAGAAAGCAATTTAGTAACATAATCAGCCCTTAACCCAGTAATACCAACGAGATATCCACCAAATACCGATAGAGTTCCACTTGCAGCATTAAAAACCCCCTCATATAACATATTTTCTGTTGAAAAATTCTCATTAGGATTTAATAATGTTCTTATAGAATACCCGCTTATACCTGTTAAAAAAGAAACTCCAGAACCAAAGATTAACGCAGTTCCAAAAGTAATAGAAATACCACTAGATGTGAAAAGAGTTGCGCTAGATCCAACCAATGCAGCAGTTCCAGCGGCAGCGCCAAATGCTCCAGCTATTCCGATTCCAACTCCTGCAATTGCTCCACCTAAAGCATAAGCCAAATACTCATTCAATCCATTACTAAGATTAAAATAGCCATCATCATTTAAGTCGTTATAAATTGATATCCCTAAGCCTATTGAACCCCCTACTGCAGCTCCGACTGCTGCAGCTGTTAAAATAATACTTAATGTAATGACAAACTCTCCACTTGGATCTTCATACATAATAGGATTATTTGCACAATAGGCATACATGTTATGAGTTTGCAAGTCGCCCACTTTACCAAGTAAACCATCTGCGTTTATAAATCTAGCAATTTGTGGGTTATAATATCTTGATTGCAAGTAATAGTAATCTATTTCATTATCATATATGTAACTTCTATACCTTAATGAATTATATTCTCCAAGTGTGTTTTCTAGTGTTCCGCCTATTGATCTTATGCTGCCGTAGGCATCATAAGTATATTCTACATCAACATTATATTTAATATGTCTTTCTCACCAACTTACTACAGCATGATGATATGTTTGTTTTGTGTTTATAGTTAAGATTAAAAGTGTTTAATTTATTAATTAAAAGACGCTTTCTTTATTTCAATTTTATAGTTAAGTGAATTTTTGATTTTTTTTATATTTCTATAAAACACCTTAACTTTTTTTGATTTTTGTTCTTGATTGTCAATCGTATAATCTATAACAAGTGTATTTCCATTCGTAAATATAATTAACGGAAGTAAAAATACAGATGTCTTATAGAATCTTAAACTTACAACATCATTATATTTAATATTTGTTATTGTGGAATTTTTTCTCAATATTATAGATTCATCACTAAAAAGAATATACTCTTTCTTTAAAACAACAATAACAAAGTAGAATATAATAAATATAACTAGAAGAAGACCTTCAACAAATATTTGGTCATAAGGAATTGTTTGTTGCACTTCCGAAAAGAATATAGCTAAGGCAATAAAGAATGCTGTAATGATTATTATGCCTATGGGAAACAACATTAAAGCATAAAGCCAATCTATCAAGTTTACTTTATATTTGAACTTCATTATTATTCACCTTCCAAATCAATACTTATAAAGATTATCAAAGAGATATACTGGAGCAAAGGTTATAATTTGCTTACCCAAAACTCTTGCAGTCATATTTCCAAAATCCGTTGGTTTCCATAAACCGGTCACACCAAAAAGGGTTCCTGCTCCAAACACAGTATATCCTTTACCCATTTGACCAAAAGCAGAGGAAATCATTTGCCCAATTTCATACCCTTCTCTACCCTTGTGTCTTATATGATATGATAATGCTCCTGCACTAAAATTTAATAACCCAGCAGTCGAAGCGAGAACGACAAAACTTTGTGTTGTCGTTAATGAGAACAGAGTAGCAGTGCCTTTAATAATAGCTCCAGCTCCTGCACCTAATCCATATGCGGCTCCTATAGCTGCTCCTGTAATGGTATTACCCCATATTTCTTTCCAATCTATTTTATTCAAGTCAAAATCATTACTGATTAGTTCATTAGCAAATGTAAATCCAAATCCTAACAGCCCACCAATCGCTGTCGTTATCAGTATAGTACTAAGTATGAAAAACTCTCCACTTGGATCAAGATACATTACAGGATTATTTGCACAATATGCATACATGTTATGAGTTTGCAAGTCGCCCACTTTACCAAGTAAACCATCTGCGT
>JBKHBS010000061.1:0-2566 GCA_046542225.1 Candidatus Izemoplasmatales bacterium
GCTATATTTGCGCCAGCAATTAAATCATAACCCAAGTCATATGAATGACTTGCATCCACACATGAATGGTATATATCTGTCATGATTTCTTCTAACTTATTTAGAATTTCATCCGCAGACCAAGATAATCTTAAAGAGTTTTGCGTCATTTCTAAGCTAGATACAACAACACCACCAGCATTTGCTGCTTTACTTGGTCCGATATATACGTTAGCTTCTTTTAAAACCTTTACAGCATCTGATGTCAAGGGCATATTAGAAGCTTCTATCAAATATTTAACATCATTGTCCACTAAAGCTTGCGCATCTTTTTCTTCAATTTCATTTTGAGTTGCACATGGAATGGCCAAATCTCCCTTGACCTTCCACGGTTTTTCATTAGGATAAAAATCACAGTTAAATGTTTCTGCATATTCTTTTAAACCAGTATCATCCTCATTTTTCATGCGTAATAGATAATCGAATTTTTCATCACTTGTGACACCTTCAGGATCATGAACATAACCATTACTACCAGAAATCGTGATTACTTTTCCGCCCAAATCACAAACTTTTCTGCAAACACCCCAAGCGACGTTTCCATAACCACTCACAATAACTTTTTTGTTTTTAATTTCTAGATTATCACGTGAGAGCATGCATTTAGCAAAATACACCACACCATAACCTGTTGCTTCTGGTCTGATTAGACTCCCACTATATTCAGAATCTTTTCCTGTTAAAACACCTGAGTTAAAAGAAGCCTTAATATTTTTATAGGTACCAAACAAATAACCAATCTCTCGTTTTCCAACGCCAATATCACCTGCAGGTATATCGGTGTCAGGCCCAATGTGTTGGTAAAGTTTTGTCATAAAACTTCTGCAAAATTCAAATATTTCTTGATCAGTTTTACCTTTAGGATTAAAATCACTACCACCTTTACCACCGCCTAAGGGTAAATTAGTTAAACTATTTTTCAAAACTTGTTCAAAACCTAGAAATTTAATAATACTTTGATTGACTGATGGATGAAATCTTAATCCACCCTTATAGGGACCAAGTGCACTATTAAATTGATATCTAAAGCCCTTATTCACCTGTAAGTTTCCGTCTTTATCTCTCCAAGGCACTCTGAAATGGATGGCTCTTTCTGGTTCTACCATACGCCCCAGTACATTCTCTTTCAAATATTCTGGATGTTTTTCTAGTACAGGACCTATACAATGAAATACTTCTTTAACTATTTGAATGAATTCAGGTTCCCAACTGTTTTTCTTTTTCAGGTCTTCAATGATATTATAAATATAATTTTGAGTTTGTTTTTTAATTTTCATAATCCACTCCTTATATTTATTTTATCGCGATAAGATAATATTATCAAATAATTAAATGTTTCAAGAACTAAAAGCGACTATAGTCTAACCTATTCGATATTTTCATTTTGATGTTTAGAAATTATATTTATAGATATTTTAGAACCTGAATTCACTATAATATAAAAACAAGCACCCTATATAGATTATCTATTTAGGGTGCTTGCTAAATTATCTTTTTAACTTACTAGTTCTTTACATTTTTTACATATGCCTCTTATAACAAGGTTATGTTGTAAAGATTCAAAACCTTCTTTATGAAATGATTTGTAGTTCACATCCACATAAGGAAAATCATATATCTCTCCACATTTTAAACAATGAAAATGAGAATGTAATTCTTGATTTACCTCATACCTCATCTCCTTGCTATCTAAAGAAATAGCACTTACAATACTTTTATCTATAAAGATGTTTAATACATTATAGACAGTTGTTTTACTTAAGGTAGGTAATTCATTTTTTAGTCCTTGATAGATCTCATCAACTGAAGGATGTTTGTTATCTAATAAATATTGATAGATTTTTATTCGTGTAATCGAAGGTTTAATGTCATGTTTTTCAAATGTGCTTTTATCAAACATGATTTTTCTATCTTCTTATTTTAAAGCAGACCTTAAGAACCAAAGTTCTTTATCATATCCAGCTATATGGTCTTCCATCAACGCAACACTGATAAAATCATCATTTGCATCTGCTTCATTTCTCACTTCTATAGCTTTGTTTTTTAATCCTTCGATTTCTTTTACAGCAATGTTGAATGAGTCTTTAATTGATATATCTTCTTCACCCAGTTCTTCAACATCTGATAATTCTAAATAAGATTTCATTGAAGCTTTAGCATAAAAGCCCATCATTTTAATTCTTTCAGCGACTTCATCAAATTTTTCAAATAAATCATCATATACTTCTTCAAAGTGCACATGCACTTGAGCAAAAGCTTGTCCTACTACATTCCAATGTAAGTTGTGAAATTTTACATTTAAGACGGCTAAATCAGCCACATACTCATTCATTAATTTTACTTGTTTTTCCATTTCTAATACCTCTTTCTATAATTTATTGTAATGATTACAATAATATTATAATATCAATTTTTGCATTTGTCAAATAAACGGCTTTTATATTTTTATAAAACAAAAAAATATTGCTATATAAAAAAAGTTAGCGATTAAGCTAACTTTATATGTTTATGCTGGTGACCCGTACGG
>JBKHBS010000008.1:0-48454 GCA_046542225.1 Candidatus Izemoplasmatales bacterium
AAAGAAATAGTTACTCATTATATTTATTCAATAGCTAAAAATGCCTCGGGAGATTATGTAATTAGAACAAATAGGCATTATGATGAGGATCAAAATGTAACTCCTGATACTTGGGTTATAAGCGAAGATGATGTTTTAGGTTTGTATAGTTTTAAAATTCCTTATTTAGGGTATGTTACTGAATTCTTACAAAGTCCTTTTGGTATTGCTGCTTTGGTTGTCAATGGTGGTATTATAGCGGCCATTGTGATATTAATTAAAAGAGAAAAAAGAGAACATATCGTTACTCAAGAAAAAGAAGAAGATAAAGAATAAAATATATATTGGAGCGTTTTATGGGGGAATGGTTTTTAAAACTTAAAAAATGGTTTAAGAAAACCTTTGAAAATGTTTTAAAAGTATTGGAAGTGGTTAAAAACAAAACATTTAAAATGCTTAAAGTAAGTTGGCTCTATTTTAAGAAACATTATGTTAAAATTGGTTTCTATTTTTTGACATTTATTTTTATATTAAACACTATTTTTATGACCGTTTTCTTAATAAATCGAAATTATGATTATAAGATACTTGATAAATTATATGCAGAAGCAATTTTGCCTGATCAAAATTTAGATACAACTTTAGCCACAGGTATTGTTAAAGTCGAAAAAATAGATTATGAAGAGATTAGTCTTGGTGATAAGGTAGTGTTTTGTTGTGACATGGGTGTTGAGGAAAATTGGATTCAAGAAGTTGTTGGAATCAATAGAGGCGCTAAACGTCTACAAACCACTTATGATGGTGTGACTACTACTAGTGTCGATGAAGATGAAGTTAAGGGTGTCTTTGTAGAAGAAGCCAATTTCATTGGAACACTTTACTATACAGCTATGTTCCTAAGAGGTTATATTTTATTAGTGCTTTCTGAAGTATTATTTATTTATATTTATCATTATCTTTTCATTCAAAAAAAATTAAGTGAAATTTTATCAAAACCAAAAATTACTGAAAGTGATTTAGACGATGAAAATAATTAAGAGAATTTTAAATGTATTTTTTTATTTGTTTATTCTCGTATTTGTCTATTATCTTGCCCTTCAAATATTTGTTCCTGAAAAAACCATCGATTATATTGGTTTTAAAACCTTTGTTGTATTAACACCAAGTATGGAACCAAAGATCAATGTCAATGATATGATTGTTGTTAAAAAAACCAATCAAGAAAACATTGAAGTTGGTGACATCATTACCTTTGAAGTTTATATTTCAAGCCTAGGTGAAGAAGCTTATGTTACCCATTATGTTGGGGATATTGAGCGGTCTGGTGAAGAGGTTATTTATTACACCCAAGGCATTAATGCAGACCAAGGCGATTATGATGATTGGAAGAATGAAGACAACGAAGATATTGATATTACTTATGATGATATCGCTGGTAAGTACCTTTTTAAAATACCGAACTTAGGTTTCCTTACCAGAATATTACAAGATCCTTATATGGTGGCTTTTATAGCTTTTGATATCGCCATTATTTATTTCCTAATAAAAGTAATTCGAAAAAAAGAATAAGTTTCTTATAAAGATATAGATGTTGGTTTTTTACCAGCATCTTTTTTAATGAATTTATTTTAATCCAAGTCAAATATTTACAAAAACCTAGTGATAAGGTATATTAGTAGGAGACATACAAAGGATGTGAAGGAAATGGTTATTGGCATTATTGGAGAATCTTGTACTGGGAAGTCAACCATTGTAAAAGCTTTAGAAGAAAAAATTGATATTACAACTTACTCTGGCAAGGATTACCTTAAATTAGCAGGAAATGAAACAATAGCAAAAAATAAATTTGAAAAGTTACTGGCTGATTCTGGAGAAAACACAATTGTTTATATTATTACTGAGAAAGAACATTTAGACC
Source organism: Candidatus Izemoplasmatales bacterium (assembly GCA_046542225.1). Classification (GTDB taxonomy): domain Bacteria; phylum Bacillota_I; class Bacilli_A; order Izemoplasmatales; family Hujiaoplasmataceae; genus Hujiaoplasma. The sequence continues at coordinate 1,898 of JBKHBS010000008.1, forward strand.
TTTTACCAGCAGATGCTTATAGGGTCTTGGTGACAGAAAAGATAGAAACTATCAAAGCAAGGTTTAGAAAACGAATGCATGGAAACTTGCCAAAACCAGTGGAAATGATGCTTGAGAAGAAACACCATATGTTTGATGATGGTGATTATGATTTGCATTTAGATGCTTGTTCTTTAGATGAGAGCGTTCATAAAATATTAAAGATGATTGATCAATAACGTTTATAAGAGGTAATCATGCATTATAAAAGGTACAAACATATATTATTGTCAAATGGGACAATGAACCTAACAAGAGGGTGTGTTCATGGATGCATTTACTGTGATTCAAGGAGTGAATGTTATCAATTTGAACACAGTTTTACTGATGTCGAAATTAAGGAAGACGCAGCCACTATTTTAGACCAAGAACTATCAAGAAAAAGAAAGAAAATCATGATTAAAACAGGCGCAATGTCAGATCCTTATATCAATTTAAAAGAGGTTTTACAACAAACAAGGGCGTGTTTTGAAGTGATTTATAAACATAAGTTTGGTTTATCGTTTCAAACAAAGTCCACATTGTTTCTAAGAGACCTTGATTTATTGAAAAAGATCAATGAAGAGAGTCGCTTAGTCGTACAAATGACCTTGACAACCTTTGATGATGATTTGTCTTTAAAGTTAGAACCCAATGTTGAAAAAACTTCAGAAAGAATTGAAGCATTAAGAATACTTGGGTCTTTAGGGATTCCAACTGTTGTTTGGATATCGCCCTTACTTCCTTGGATTAATGATGATTTAGACAACTTAAAGGCAATATTGCAAGCATGTCAAGACGTTGGTGTTAAGGGCATTATTTGGTATGGCAGTGGATTAACTTTAAGACAAGGAAACCGGGAATATTTTTACAAACAACTAGATAGACTATTTCCTGGTTTGAAAAACAAATATCAAAAGACCTATGGTCATCAATACCATATAAAAAGTGCAAATGAAAATTCATTAAATGAGTATTTAAAATCTTTTTGCCAGAAAAACCAGATCATGTATGATTTTAATGATGTCTATTCTTACATCAATGATATAGATGAAAAAAAGCCAGAACAATTATCATTGTTCTAGCAAGAAAAGAGGAACCAATGACTTATAAAGAAATGTTGGATATTGCAATAAAACAATCAGCAATAGATTTCAATTGTAAAAAAGAAGATTTATTAGATAAAGAAGATAAAATTGTCATCCATAATCTATTAGCAAATAGAAAACTATATTATAAAGAAAAACTCTTTTTCTCTGCCATTCATTATGGTGCAGGCAAAGTCATTGCGACCAACCAAGAATTTTTTAAAGAAGTAAAAGACATGATGGAGGATTTCCATGGTTTTAGGTTGTTTGATATGCCTCAAGTCTCTTTTATTAATGAAAAATTAAAAGCTTATGGAAAATGTATGACCCATTTTGCTGATTATTATTTGTTTGACCCAAAAAAAGAAGTAGAAATCAACCAAAGTCTAGACATTCATCTTGTTGAAAATGATGATGTTTTTGAATTGTTTCAATATCCAGGTTTTATTAATGCCATGTCTTATAAAGAAGATAATCCACAAAAAGACATTATCGCGACTTATTATAAAGAAGACAATGAAATGATTGGTATTGCTGCAGCAAGTACGGATGCTTTAGATATGTGGCAAATAGGCATTGATGTTTTAGATGGACACCGCTATAAAGGCATTGGAAAAACCCTGGTAAATCATTTGGCAAAAGCCATTATCAATCGAGGTAAAGTTCCCTATTATTGTACATCTTGGAGTAATATTGGTTCAAGACAAACAGCACTTTCATCAGGTTTCAGACCAGCTTGGGTAGAAATGGCCGCAAAAGATATTGACGTTGCCAAAAAAATTGCTTATTATAAAAAAAAGTAGATATTTAATGAATTAAAGTGAGCATTTCAAATCAAAAATTTTGACTTCTTTTGATAAGAAAGATGATTAATATATATTTTTGAATATATCATTAAAAAGGATTTGGCAAATTGTGCCAAATTTTTTTTATGTAGTGATTTTGTATATTTATGGTAATCAGATTTAGTGATTCAAAAATTTTAATCATTTTTGTAACTAAAAGTGCTTTTTAACCATAAAACAATCATGAATTTAATTTATTTTTTCATAGTTTATAGTATTTAAAATTACTTTATGATATATATAATTTATAATTAACAAATAAAAAAAAGGAGATGAAAATGAAAACAATATGTAAGATTGTAATGTTTACAATTTTACTATTAGGACTCATTGGTTGTGATTCAATACCAACCGATGACATTACGACGGGTGATGGTTTTGTAACATTAGATGAGGAAAGGTTTTTATTAAAGTTTGAATCCAATGGGGGTAGTGAAATTGCCGATGTGAAGGCTTCTGACATTGACTTGTCTTTCACTAAACCCATACCTTTAAAAGAAGGTTATGAGTTTATTGATTGGTACCTTGATGAAGAATTAACTGAGGCTTTTGTTATGTCAACTTCAATATTGGGAGAAGTCACGCTTTATGCAAAGTGGCAAGCTCTTGATTTTTTAATTGTTTTTGAGGAAAACGGTGGGTCAGATGTAGAAGACATCACAAGTGCTTATTTATCTGAGATAACTTTACCAATGGATGTGACTCGTGAGGGTTATACTTTTCTAGGTTGGTATCAAGATATGGATTTGACTCAAGTTTTTGACCAAACAACAATGCCTTTGGATGGTGTGACTTTATATGCCAAATGGCAGCCTTTAGATTACACCATACTTTTTGAAGAAAATGGTGGTTCAGAGGTCAGTGATATGACCGCGGCTTATGAATCCACTATATTATTGCCAACTGATTTAACAAAACAAGGTTATGCTTTTGATGGTTGGTATATGGATATGGATTTGAGTGAAAGTTTTGACCAAACAACAATGCCTTTAGATGGAATCACTTTATATGCTAAATGGATTCCAGCTTTGGTGGATGTGACGGTTCATTATTATACTCAAGATTTGAGTTTGGATGATTTTTCTTTAAGAGAGACTGTGGTGATGGAAGCTTACACAGAATCAAACTTTTCACCTGAAGGTAAATCCATTCCAGGTTTTTCTTATGACGGAGACCATGATTTAGATATAAGCCAAGGGATAGTTTTGGCTGATGGATCATTAATCTTGCATCTTTATTATAATAGAAATATAAATACAGTGAGATTTGTCACAAACGCAACAATTAGTGTGGAATCCATTGTCGGTTTGTATGAGAGTCCTATCAGTGCCCCATCAGACCCAGTAAGGGTTGGTTATACATTCTTAGGCTGGTATGAAGATGAAGCACTAACAACAGCTTATGTTTTTACTAGCATTCCAGCAGAAGATATTTATGTCTATGCAAAATGGCAGGGTATGCCTTCAACAATCTATTTCAATCCAATGAATGATTCTGTCATAGGTGAACTCACTGCCAATACTGGTGATTCAATTACCTTGCCAGTGCCAGTTAAAGAGGGCTATAGTTTTGAAGGCTGGTACACATCTTCAGATTACAAAACGGAATTTACAAAAGATTTTATGCCTGCAGGGGGCGCAAGCCTTTATGGCAAATGGGGTATTAATGATTATACAATGACTTATTATACCTCAGGGGGGACAAGCATTCCGTCTGATGTTTTCCAGTATCAAGAAGCAATTGTTTTGCCTACTCAACCCATTAAAGAAGGATTCATCTTCGATGGTTGGTTTATAGATCAAGACTTTACCATTGCTTTTAATGAAACCACCATGCCAGCAAATGATCTAGACCTTTATGCTTTATGGATTGATGCTGGAGATCCAAATTCAATATTGGCACAAATCAACCAAGCCCAAGGTGATTTGGTTGAGATAGAAGCCACAATTTACGCTCTTCATGGACTTGGATATTTTGGCTTTTATGTCTTTGATCAAACCGGTTCAGTTTATGTCGAGTATGATCATACTGGACTTGAAATTGGTGATATGGTCCAAATTACAGGCTACTTGGCTTTTGATGATCAAGTGCCTTATATAGAGAGTATCACTTCAGTTGTTGAGACATCTGTTTTAAATGATCAACCAATTGCCAAGGACATCACCCTTTCACAAGTTGATGATCTTACAGATGCAAATATCTATGATGTCTTTAATATTCAAGGCATGCTTTTTTATGAGAATAATCAATATTACATCATTGATTACTTAAGCATGTCCGGCATACCGATTTATTATCAGTCTAATGGTTCTGATATGATTGATACCTTAAATAGTCGTTTAGGACATTTAGTATCTTTAAAATTTACCATGATTAAAGATAATGGTCATTATAAGGCGGCTTTGATTGACATGGATGTTTTGCCAATGTCAGACCAAGACAAATTAGACATCATTGATGATATTCTTGGATTGTATTTAAGTGAAAAGGAATTTCTACCAGGGACTCAATTAGAAGTTCAATTGCTTAATTATTTTAATCTTGGTTATATCAATGATTTAAGTCTAAATTCTTTAGATGAACAATATTTTGATGAAGTGACCAATACATTTTTAAGCACTGACCAAGAAGTGACCATTCCTTTCACTTTTAATGTTACCATTAGTGATAATTCTTATAGTTTGACCTATGATGTTTTGCTGAAGCCAATTGACTTGATTAATGTTGATGGTTTCTTAAATGGAAGTGTTGGCAGTTTCTATCAGATAGAAGTTCTTGTTGTATCGACTAATGAAGAACTCGATTTAATGGTCTTAAAAGATGATAGTGGTTTTCTTTATGCTAAAAATGTCGGTAATTTACAAGTTGGAGACAAGGCAATTTTTATTGTTCGTAAGGACTTAGATGGGCCTATGGTTTACCTTGATGGCGATGGTGATATTGTATTGTATGACCTTGTAAGCCATGAAAATGATTTGAATTTAATGCCAGAATTTTTAGACACAAGCCAAGTATTAGACTTAGATTATAATGACATTTCTATCTATGGTTCCTATGTGGAAGTGAGAGGTTTTATTTTACCTAACCAAGAAGATTATAATTTTAGTTTCACTTTGGTAACCGATGATTATGCTTTGCCAATCTTTGCTTTTGGACACAGTGGTTTTGAAGATTTGATGACACATGAATATATAGAAGTCATTATGCGAGCTTTTATATATCCAAAAGATGATGGCAGTCTTGGTTTATACTATGAGGGCAAGCGTTTAGATATAAGAATACCAGACCATACCAATCAAGAATTATTGGACAGTTTGGATAAGAGTTTCTTCTATCAGTTCTCTCAAAAGGATTTTGATTCCTTAGAACATTTCGTGATGATGCCATATCATCCAATCCTTGGTGGAGAAATAACTTGGGTTATGGATGATTTAACGGCCTCTTTATATAGACCAGTTGATAAACGCTTTGGATTGACTGAAGAAGAAGTGACCTTATCATTTTCCATCACCATATCTGTAGATGGTGTCTCCAAAACAATCAGTTTTAATCCAAAATTAAAGCCGATTCCTTTTACAAGTTTTTCTCAAATCAGAGATGTAGATAGTATGGGTGGAGTTTTGGTTAAAGGAACCATTTGGTATTGGCACCAAGATTTTATTTATTTAATCGATGAACAAGGTCAATTGATGTTTGTTGAAGTTGATGGATTGCCAGCTTATAGAGGCGATGAAGTCATTCTTTATGGTCAAATTAATTATTATCAAGATACATCAGAAAAGTATATACATATCTATGACACTGATGAGGCTTTAATAAGAATTGTTTCAAGAAATAATCACTTAACCTTAGAGCCAACATTGATAGAAATCGAAGATGTCTTGTTGCAGGATGCTTATGATAGGAATGTCTATACTAAATATTTTGAATTAAGTGGCAAATTGATTAAAGTAGATGACTTTACCATGATTTTAGAAACCGCAGATGGTTTTATTTATTTAGATCCAGTTGATGATTATACTTATTTTGAATTAGAGAGATATAAAAATGCATTCGTAACCATTAGGGTTTATTTGTCTGAGTATGATAGTTATTATCTATTTGATGATTTGGTTTGGCAGTTTAGATATTTAGGCATGCCAGGTGACTTGGTTAAAGTAGAAATGACTGATACAGAGCAAATTGATTTAATTGAAGACTATATTTTAACAAATTATCAAATCAACTTTGAAAGCGATCATTATTTTGATTTTGGAACTGTTCTAGAGCTTTATCCTGAAGCAAGCATTGTTTTTACAGAAATAGTAGATAATGCAGATTTAATTGATTTCACTGATGATTATTCTATGTATATAGATGAAGTTTTTTCTGAACAAGTGATTACCATTAACGCTGATATTACAGTGGGTGAACAAACCCGTAACTTTGATTTTAGCTTTACAGTTATACCTGAAGTCATACCGGTCATTACAGATATTGCTGATTTAATTGTAGATGATACAAATCCTAAGATGATTGAAGGGCAAGTATTATCATATGTCAAAATAAGTTCTGATCAATTTGTCTTTTTATTAGAAGATGAAACTGACCTTGTCTTTGTTTTAGTTACTTATAATCAATATTATAATAATAATGACTGGGATGGTTACATTGGTGAAACACTTAGATTTATTGGCCTTTTAAAATCAATTGATGACCAACTTATCTTTATCCCTGACACCATGAAGGTCCACACAAGATATGGTTCTGTAACAAGAGTCTTTGAAGAGGAAACTATTTATTCATTGGCTGTATTAAATGATAATAATCAAAGCATCTTAGGTGGACCGGTTCAAATACAGGGCATGATTATGGTTGAAGACAATGGATTGCGAGAATACTATATTACAGATGGTCATGAAAAGGTCAGGTTATACACAAGCAATTACGGCTACGATAATATCAACCAATATGAGGGCTTTATTGTTGTGGTCAATGGCTTTGTCTATGGAGAAGATGACCATGGAAATATGAGCATCATGTTCAATACCTATCAATATAATAATGAAAACAGTCTTTTAATCTATCCTTATACCGATGAAGAAGTAGTTTTGATGGTTAAAGAATATATTGAAGCACAGATTGATGACTCTAAAACATTCCTAAATGAAGAAGATTATTATTATATACCAACTGGCCCTTCTGCCTTACATGACCATTATAATATTATCATTGATAAAAGCTTTGGAAGTGGTAGTGATTATGTTCTTGATTATGATTATTATATTAGAGTCACGGCACCTTCTGTGGATACAGAATTAGAAATTACTTTAACCATTACAGTTGGTGAAGTTACAGATTCTATGACTTATAAGGTGATGATTGATGGTTATGTCTTAGGATCACTTAGTGATTTATTTACAAGCAATACCAATGTTGATGAAGTGGCCTTACAAGCAAGAGTTATATACAACGGTTGGTCTTTCCATTACTTCTTAATTGATGATGAGGTATATTACTTAGATGAATATGTTGATGCTTGGTTTGATTCAGGTGATGAAGTGGTCATTATTGGTAAGAAAGTGATTATTGATGGCATTTCAGATTATACTTATGATATTTCTGTCATTACAAAATCTTATGGTCAAAAACCTTTGCTTACTGTTTTAGATACAAGCATTGAAAATCTTTATACCAATGATTACACACTTAACTTATTGCATAGACATTCCAATCGGATTTATGGCCGGGTGGCTTATGATGATTACGCCAATATGTATACTTTGACACACAATGGGCAAATGGTCTATATCAGAGCCAATGAGGGTTATGAGTATTACGATTACTTAGGAGATTACATCAATGATTATGTCTACTTAAATGTTTTGTTGCCAATGGAATATTATAGAAATGAATATATGATTGTCGATGTGTTTGGTGAAAGTGATGTTGATTTCCCTCAATATGAAATTTCAGATGAAGTGCAAATGCTTAAGGAAAAATTAAGCTTAATTGGTGATATTGAAGTTTATAGTGGTGATCGATTAGACGATTATATCAACTTATATTATTTTAATTATAGTGTCTATGTATCATTTGCTTTGGTTAATAGCGCTGACGACATCTATTTTGATCCAACAAGTTCATATGTTTTCAACTTTGTTGATACTGAAACGGATATAAACATTCGAATCAATATTCATGATGGTGATACCGTGGTTGATTATTTAGATATAGGGGTTAAGATTAAACCGAGGGTTGAAACAGATATTATAGATATATTATACGGCATTGATAATGAGGCATATTATTTGAGTGGTATTATCATTGCTTTACACACCAATGATGATGGAGACTATGAGAATATGATTGTTGAAAATCAAGGCGAAAGAATTATTGTAGAGTTCTCGTGGAGCCTAGAATACATGTATAAGGGCGAGGACTTGACTTTAGCAATCGGTGATGAAGTCAAAATTATTGGTCAAAGAGCTTATTATGATCATTATGGCTTTGTTCCAAACATATATGAGCCTAGTGTGGTAGAAGTAGTTTCAAGCAACAACCCATTCACACACACACCGATTTCAATGACCTTCGAGGAAATGTTGGCTTTAGATTACACAGATCCGACCATATACACCCAATATATAGAAATTTCAGGAACCATTGATTGGAACGGTTCTTACTACTATCCGACATATTATCTTGTAGACTATAGTTTATTTGATGATTATAATTATGAGTATTATAGTATAGAATTATTTGCAGATACTTACACTGATTTTAATACATCAATGAGTCCATATGATGGACAAGATGTGATTATTAGAGGCTACTTGGTAGGATTAAGATATATTTATGATCATTGTGATTGGCATCTATACGTGGATGATATTGAAATAATTGTTGAATGAAGCGGAAAATACATTATATTTTTGATTGATAGAAAAAGACAATATGAAAAATATTGTCTTTTTCTTAGCCATATTGATTTTTTTAAAAAAGAAGTTAAATGTAAAAATCTTGAATTACCATTGCAAAAGAACTTAAACAGTATTATTATATAGGTAATAACATTTAAACAATAGATTTTAGAAAGGACATATTGACTATGGGTTTTGTTGAGAAAGTTAAATCAATTTTTACTAAAAGCGAAGATACAGAGGAGCTTTATAATTTTATATCTGTTCCTTCTATGGAAGCTAATTATGAAGAAGGCAACTATATGGAAGCAGCTAAGAACTTAAAACAGTTGTTAGAACGCTATGGGGAGAGAAAGAAAAAGAATCATCGTAGAAAAGGTAGAGAATTTATTCATTTCATCTTAAGCAATAAGCATAAAGATTTAAAGAATATTGGCTATGCACATTGGGAAAATATTGAAAAATTTATTAAATTAAACCAAGATAAAGTTTATGAATACCATAAAAAGAATCTTAGAAAAGCCATGGACTTTTTTGAAAAAGAAATCAAAAGTTTAAATGAAATTAAAATTCCAGTAAAATAGTATAAACTTAAAACCTTTCTTTTTTGATGCTTCCGTTTTGGAAGCATCATTTTTTTAGTCTCTTATTGTCTTTATCATAGATGAGTGGTATGATAATTTTAGAGCTTAAATCATAAATGAGGTGGTTAACAATGAAGATAACCTTTATTGAGGATAAGGATAAAATTTATAGTGAAGATTTAATTCATCATTTAAGGTCTTATAATCAATCAAAAACAGGAGAAGTTGAGTTTGACCAATCCTATATTTATGCTTTAGAAGATAATCAATTGGTAGGGGCTTTAGTGGTTGTGTATTTTTGGGATTGGGTGTCCATTAAACATGTCTTTTATAAGAATCAATCGGTTTTAAATACACTGGTTGATGTAGGTTGGCAAAAATATGGTGAAAAAGCCATGGGTATTAAATTGGTTACCCCAGTCATTGATCGTTGGCGAGATTTTTTGCTTGCTGGATTTACACCCACAGGTGCAGTCAATCTTACAAAGAATTATAACTATTATTATGCAGATTACACCTCTGGGATAAAACATGATAACAAAACTTATGAAATCATTGTTAAATCAACTGAGGAACCAAAGTACCAAGAAATACTGGAAAAAGAATACAAGGACTTTAATGATAAAAATCGCATTACAGGTAAATTAGATGAAATCAATTGGGTAGCTTTAGACAATAAAAAGTTTGTTGGTGGCATCAATTGCGAAATTTACGAGGACAGTTTATACATCAGTCACATTGTTGTTCTAGATGAATATAGATACCGGAATATCGGCTCAAAACTTTTGGAGATTGCAGAAGCGATTGGCAAAGAAAAGAAGTTAGATTTGTGTCAATTAGGAACTTGTGAATTTCAAGCGAAACCTTTTTATGAAAAAAACGGCTATCGGGTTGTTCACACGAGGAACGACAATCCTAAAGGCTTTAAAAGTTTCACCATGTTTAAAGACTTATAAAGATTAGAAAATGACAAGAGAGCGAGGAACATTATAAATTTATCATTTATAATGGCATGAAAAATGTTTACTGAAATCAATAGAGAAAAATCAAAGCATGAAGGAAAAATCATCCTCGGTTATATGATGACAGGTATAGCCTTTGTTCTTTATTTGCCACTGGCAAGTTCAATAGGGATTGGTGCTTTTTTTCTAGTCGGCGTACCCTTTTTAGGTGGCGCCTTTTATGCATCTCATTATCAAAAAAAGATTAAGTTATTAAGTAATAATTTTAAAGCTAAATATGTGACAGAAGAAGTTAAAAAAGTCTTTCCCAATAGTACTTATCGGTATGACTTGGGATTTACCGAAAACGAAGTTATAGAATCAAATCTCCTACTTAAAAGAGATAGGTTTAAAAGTGAAGATTTGATTCAAGGACTTTATGATGGTGTGTCTTTTAAATGCTCTGATCTTGAACAAAAAGAAGTGAGAGGGAGTGGCAAAGATAGGCGTGTGGTCACGGTTTTTCAAGGCCGGTTTTATGAGTTTGATTTTCATAAAAACTTCAAACACAACTTGATTCTCTTACAACCGAACATGTATCGGCCATTCAGTGGTTTGAATAAGGTGGACACAGAAAGTATTCACTTTAATTCTGAATTTAAGATATTTGCTGAAAGTGATCATGAAGCTTTCTATATACTGACACCAGACTTTATGGAGAAACTCATTTATTTTGATAGAAAATATTTAGATAAAATCTCTTTTTCATTTAAAAATAATAAACTATATATAGCCATTGATACGAGAAAAGATTATTTTGATATCAAGCCATTTAAAAAAGTCGATATGACAATTTTTAATGAATATCAAGAGGAATTAAAAGATATTCAAGAATTGGTAAAAGTTTTAAATCTAAACAGTACTTTATTTAAATAAAACAAATTTTTCATAACATAAGAATAAACCAAGATGTGTAATTTACCATGTCTTGGTTTTTTTAATGAATAATTTATGATGGGTCTAAATTGTTTAAGGGTCTAAAATATGCTATAATTTAAAGAGATAGGTAAAAGTTCATTTATAAATTAAGGTGGACTTATGTCTAAATCAAGTATATAGAAGATAAGAAATATACGATTTATAAAAATATCAATCTAAAAGAGATCTTCTTAACTTTAAGAAATCAGTAATGGATTAAAACACAAAGCACTTTTAGTAATGAGCAACAGGGGAGGCGTTATATTTGTCTGCAGAAATCGTTGGTTTAAGCATTTTAATATTAGCCATTGCATTATTGGTTGGTAAATTTCTAAGATCTGAAATACCAATATTTTATAAGTTCTTCATTCCTAGTTCTATTATAGGCGGGACACTTTTATTGTTATTGGGACCTGAAGTCTTAGGTAAAATATTAGATAGTCCTACTTTTGAATATGGTATTTTAAGTGAAGATATTGTTAAGGTTTTTAGTGAAATACCTAGTTTATTGATTACAGTGATTTTTGCTGGATTATTTTTGGGTAAGAAATCACCTAAAGGTAAAGATGTGTGGCGAGTCTCAGGCCCACAACTTGCTTATGCTCAATCAGTTGCATGGGGACAATATGTTTTAGGAATTTTGGTGGCGGTTTTAATCCTAGTTCCATTCTTTGATGCACAGGTGATGGTGGGTGCTTTAATTGAAATTGGTTTTGAAGGTGGCCATGGTACAGCCGCTGGTTTAAGAGAAACATTTAATGAAATCGGCTTTTCTGAAGGTACTGATTTAGCACTTGGACTTGCGACAGTTGGGATTGTTGGTGGATTAATCATTGGCGTCTTTTTAATCAACTGGGCAGTGAGAAATAATCGTACAGCTTATTTAAGAGATAAGAAAAATATTGATGACATTAGGAAAACTGGTATCATACCAATAGATGAAAGAAAGTCTAATATTTCATTGACTGTTTCTACAGAGTCAATTGAACCCTTGGCCATGCATTTAGGTTTATATGCTTTAGCAATCTCTGTAGGTATTGGATTGTTAGAATTTTTAAAATGGATTGAAAGAATCACTTGGGGTGGAGAAGATGGTATTCAGTTATTTGCCCATGTTCCGCTATTTCCTTTGGCAATGCTTGGTGGCGTATTGGTCCAGTTCATCGTAAACAAACTAGATAAATATCAAATTTTTGATCGAAATATTATCAATCGTATCCAGGGATTTGCCTTAGATTTTTTGATTGTGAGTGCTCTTGCCAGTTTGTCCTTAAGGGTTATTGGTGAAAACATTGGCGTCTTTTTAATTCTTGCGGCAGTCGGTATTTTGTGGAATTTATTTGCGCTCTTGGTATTGGCACCAAGGATTATACCTAAGTATTGGTTTGAAAGAGGTATTGGTGATTATGGTCAATCCATGGGTATGACAGCTGTGGGTCTTATATTAATCCGCATTGTTGATAGTGAAAACAAGACACCGTCTTTAGAAGCTTTTGGTTATATGCAATTGCTTTTTGAACCCTTCATCGGCGGGGGATTGATTACAGCCATGAGTGTGCCTTTGATTTATAATTTTGGGCCTTGGCCTTTGTTTATTGTCGCGAGTGTATTTTCCATTGGTTGGATGCTTTTAGGTTTGTTTTACTTTGGTAAATTACATCCATCAACACAAGATAAATTTAAAGAAGAAAATAATGGATGATTTATTTCTTTATAAATAGGTTATAATGTTAAATATAGATAATAATATTAGGAAAAGGGGTAATCATATGAAAGTTTTAATTATTGGTGGTACGGGAACAATCAGTTCTTATGTTGTAGACAAAGCTTTAGAAAAAGGCATGAAAGTGACAATTATGAATCGAGGTCACCATAATCAAGATGCGCCAGATGGGGTTGAATTCATCATTGGTGATATTAATGATGAAAAAACAGCTGAAAAACTATTAAAAGATAAACACTTTGATAGTGTCATTCAATTTGTTGCTTTTACAAGAAAACAAGTAGAACGGGATGTGCGTCTATTTAAAGGTAAAACCGATCAATATATCTTTATTAGTAGCGCCAGTGCTTATCATAAACCAGTTGAAGATTATCCAATGACTGAAGAAACACCTCTACATAATCCTTATTGGGGATACAGCCAAGATAAAATTGCTTGCGAAGAATATTTAAATGGGGTTGAAGATTTAAATATTACCATTGTACGCCCATCGCATACATATGATAATAAAATGATTATGGCTGTGATGACTAGATGGCAATATGAATATGCACATATAAAAAGATTAATGTTGGGAAAACCAATCATTATTCCTGGTGATGGGACCAGTCTATGGACCATTACCCACGCATCAGATTTCGCCAATAGTTTTGTATATTTGATTGGTAATTCAAAAGCTTATAATGACGTATTTCATATTACCGGTGAAAAATTATACACTTGGGAACAACTGACAAATATCATGGCTAAATCATTGGGTGTAGAAGCTAAAATCATTCATATACCATCTGATTTTATCATTAAACACATGCCTGAAATGGAAGGGCCATTGCTTGGTGATAAAACATGGAGTGCCATTTTTGATAACTCAAAAATCAAATCATTGAGTCAGGAATACACATCAAAAGTTGCTTATGAAGATGTCATAAATGATGTTTTGCAATACTATAAAAACCATAAAGATATGCAAAAAATCAGTCAAGAATATGAAGATTTATATGATAAAGTCATTGATCTTTATCAACAAAAATAAACATTGAAAGTATAAAGAGGTTCTGCCTATGAAAAATTTCTTTACAAAAGAACGATTAATTAAAATCCTCATCACTGTATCAATTGTGACTGTTTTTATCATTGGTCTTAATCAATTGGGTGATTTGTCACAGGATTTTCTCTCTAAGGTAGGAGAAGCGGCAAAAAGTGTTATTATACCCTTTTCAATTGCATTCCTTTTAAGCTTTATTATCGGCCCACTAGCAACCATTTTACAAGAAAAACTTGGATTAACAAGAACCATTAGTGTTATCATTTCTGTGGTTATTGGTATTTTAGTTGTTATTGGAATCTTAGCGGTAACTTTTACATTTATTATTTCGCAAATGATTACAGTAAGCATTCGAATGATTGACTATTTAGACAATGCTGCTTTTAAAGGTTTTATTGATAATTTAATTCAAATTATCCAAGATAGATTTGATCTAAGAAATTTAGAATCAATTTTAGAAAACTTTGAAAGTTATGGGTTAACACCAACTGTCTTTTTTGGATGGATTGAATCATTATGGGTGATATTAAGAAGTCTTGTTAAAAATGTAATCCAAATTGCCTTTATCATCATTTTAACACCTGTTTTTATGTATTATTTGATTAAAGACAAAGATACAGTGTGGAATGGTATATTACATGTGTTTCCGAGAAAGACACAAAAACATGTTAAAGCATTGGGTTTAGGCAGTGATGAAGTTATTAGAGGTTACTTTACAGGTTATGGTATTGTCATGTTGTTTATCACCATCTTCTTTACCATCACTTATAGCATCATGTCTTTCTTTGTTCCAGGTTTTAACATCTTATATGCTGTTTTATTCGCCCTTGTCATGGGTGTCTTTGCCATCATACCATATTTGGGTGTTTGGATTGGTATGGCCATGCCAATTGCCTTGTTCATGACCCTTCATTTTGAAGCATCAGATCCTGGTTATACTTATGTGATTGCAATTGCAATGATATTCGTTTTAAACATCATTGAAGAAGCCATTGAGAGTACATTAGTACAACCAAATGTATTCAGTAAGCAAATTCGAATTCATCCTTTAGCTGTCTTATCGAGTTTTCTTTTCTTTGGGGCAATCTTTGGTTTAGTGGGTGTTATCTTAGCAGTTCCTATTGCTGGTATGATTAAAGTCACTTTTAGATATTTCAGGGATTTGAATCAAGCGGATGATGAGGAAAAAGAACAAAGCAAAGAAGAAAATCAAGAAGATAAAAAAGCAAAAGCATCAAGTTAAAGATAAAAGTTAAAATCAGTGATTATATTTTTTTTAAAAGATATAAACATTTATTCTTGACTATTGAACTTTGATGGTGTATCATTATTTTAAATCGTTGAACAAAAGCAAGTAGGAAGTTTTATGTTTTTATAGAGAGTCAGTGTTTGGTGAAAACTGATAAAATATAGATTTCTGAATGGGTTTGTGAGAGGGTGCTTGAATCAAGTAGGGCATCACGGGGGCTTCCGTTACCATGGGCTAGAATATGAATGTATTCGATGAGCGTCTTTTTTGACGAAACATGAGGTGGCACCGCGTTTATAACGTCCTCTACAGATATTTTTCTGTAGGGGACTTTTTTTATTGGAAAAGGAGAAAATTATGGGACCTTGAAGAGCATTGTTATTCAATCAGACTTGTATAAACAAAAATAAAAAAAATCAAAAGGAGAATTATTATGGAATTTCAATATGGAAAATTTGGCGGACAGTTTGTACCTGAACCTGTTGTCAACGCATTAAATGAATTAGAAATAGCTTTTAAAGAGGCAATTCAAGATCCCGACTTTATAGAAGAATTTAAATATTATTTAAAAGATTACGCAGGTAGGCCATCGCCTCTTTATTTTGCAGAGAATTTAACAAAGAAACTGGGCGGTGGTAAAATTTACCTGAAAAGAGAAGATTTAAATCATACTGGTGCCCATAAAATTAATAATACCATTGGTCAAATACTTTTGGCCAAAAGAATGGGTAAGAAAAAAGTAATCGCAGAAACGGGTGCTGGCCAACATGGTGTGGCCACAGCGACTACTGCCGCTATGTTTGGCATGGAATGTGAAATATTCCAAGGAACAAAAGATATGGAAAGACAAAGGTTGAATGTTTTTAGAATGGAAATGCTAGGTGCTAAAGTCACTGGTGTAGACAGCGGGACTCAAACCCTAGCGGATGCAGTGGATGAGGCCATCAATCAATGGGTTCAAAGAATTGATGATACCTTTTATTTGTTAGGTAGTGTTGTTGGACCACATCCTTACCCAACCATTGTTCGTTTTTTTCAAAAAATCATTGGAGAAGAAGCAAAAAAACAAATCATTGAAAAAGAAAATCGCTTGCCAGATTATGTCATGGCTTGTGTGGGTGGTGGTTCAAATGCAATTGGTCTTTTTGCAGACTTTATTGATGAATCAGACGTCAAAATGATTGGTGTTGAAGCGGCTGGCAAAGGCTTAGATACACCTGAACATGCGGCGACATTAACCCTAGGAAAAGAAGGCGTCATCCATGGTATGAATACAAAATGTGTGATGGATGATTTAGGAAGTGTTTCTTCGGTTTATTCTATTTCAGCAGGTCTCGATTATCCTGGTGTTGGACCTGAACATGCTTATCTTCAATCTGTCAAACGAGCAGAATATGTATCGGTAACAGACAAAGAAGCAGTTGATGCCTTTTTAACTTTATCAAAACTAGAAGGCATTATCCCAGCCATTGAATCTAGTCATGCAATTGCTCAGGCTATGAAATTGGCGCCAACCCTTAGTAAAGATAAAATCATCATTGTGAATTTATCAGGTCGTGGTGATAAAGATGTCGAGGCCATAGAAAAATACTTAAATAAATAATTTTTATAATTTAATCAATTGAGTTGTCCCTTATAATGAGGGATAACTTTTTATTTTTAATTATATATTAATTATTAAATAAACAAATACAATTATTCATAAAATATATAATTTTTATAATAAATATTTAAAATATTAAAAAAAATATTAAAAATATTAAAAAATATTCTTGACATCTTTAATTTCTTTGATATAATTAACTTGTAAATAATAAAAATCAATTATTTTACATAAATAAATTAATATTGTTAATAATGATTTTAAATAACAGGAGGTTATAAAATGTTTAAATCAAAATTTATCAAAGATAAGAATTATTTATTATTGTTTTTCGGGAATTTGGTCAGTGGTATTGGTAGTCGTGTTTATGGGTTTGGGATTTCTTTATTTTTATTAGATTTAACCCGTCAAGCATCAGCGACAGCGATCTATGTTGCTGTTTGGACTGTGATTATGTTTGTATTCGCACCAATAGCAGCAACTTTTACAGATAGGTTGAAGTATAAAGCCAAGGTTTTATACCTTACTGATTTTGGTAGAGGTATTTGTTATACATTAACAGCCATAGTGTTGATGTTTGCTTTGAAAGAAGCCAACACAATTATGATTCAGTTAGTGATTTATATAGCTGTCTTCTTTATTGCCACACAAACTGCGTTTTTTTCTCCGGCAGTCAATGCCTTAACCCCACAAATTGTTGAGAAAGATGAATTGGTTTCAGCAAGTTCTATTATGCAAATTACAAACAGTGTTCAGAATTTAGCTGGTTTATTCTTTGGCGCCATTTTATATGTTCACTTTGGCATTATCGTTTTGATTTTCATTAACGCGGTTAGTTTTATTTTGTCAGGTATTTCTGAAATGTTTATTAAATTAAAAGAAGAGGATTTGGTTGGCACTTATCAAATCAACTTGGAGGGCAATCAACTATCTGTAAAAGATAGATTTAAACAAATAGGAACTGATTTAAAAGGTGCCGTGAATTATCTTTTCACCCAAGGAAAACCAATTCTTATGGTTACTTTTATTATTTTTATCAGTGCAACCTTAGTCAGCCCATGGTTTTCAATTGGAGTTCCTTATATGTTTAAAGAATACTTTTCGTTTACAAGTTTTCAACCAGACTATATTTTGGCTTCTACAAACTTTATTGAAAGTGTTGGCGTGATTTTAATGAGTTTAGTGGTTGCGCAAATTGCCTTTCGTTTTAAAATTTTTCAAATTTTAAGAGTTGCTATATTTGCATTCATTTTATTAAGTCTAGTATTTCTAGTCATTATTAAAAGTTATGATTATAAAATCATTACCCAAAACTCATTCCTATATTTATACTTGGCTTTTACATTTATCGCAGGATTGATTAATGCGACAGTCAATGCACCTTTAAATGCATCGATGTATAAATATATTGATAAAAGAGAAATAGGGAAAGTTTCAACAGTCGTAAATTGTGTTGGTGGTTTACTCTATCCAATTACAGCAATAATTGCGGGATATATGATTGATTTTGTTGATTTTTATATTCCATTGTACGTGAGTATTTTTGCATTAATGCTAATGGGTATAGTGATTATGAGGTCTAAAGAATTGAAAAAATTAGTTTAAAATAAAGATTTAGTATTGACAATTAAATTATTATCAAGTATTATTATCATAATAATTAAAAACGTTGATTAAGAACTAGTAGGAAAAATAGAAGCCAAACAGAAAGTAACCGTTTGTTGAGAGGTGCATGGATCGTTTTTCTGAATACATCTTAGGAGTTGTGCTTCGAATGGTTAATCCTATTAGAGGTCTCCGGGTTTGCACCCGTTATCAATGCAAAGTGTTGTTAGACACTTATTGAGTTCAATATTGCAAAGTATTGTTAAACTTAGGTGGTATCACGGTTAATTCCCGTCCTTTGATTTCAAAGGGCGGTTTTTTTTATACAAAAAAAAGGAGAAGAAGATTATGGAGAAAATTAAGTTATTTAGTGGTGAAGATTTACCACTAGAAATGCACAAGGTTAGGATTGTCGAAAAATTAAGACTCATTCCTATTGAAGAGAGAGCTTCTGCTATGTTAGAAGCCGGTTGTAATACATTTTTACTAAAAAATAGAGATGTATTTATGGATATGTTGACAGATAGTGGTGTGAATGCCATGAGTGATCGTCAACAGGCTGCGATGATGACAGCGGATGATACCTATGCGGGTAGTGAATCATTCTATCGTTTTGAAAGTAAGCTTCAAGAATTGTTTGGTATGGATTTTGTATTGCCCGCCCATCAAGGAAGGGCTTGCGAAAATATTATATCTCAAGTTTTTGTGAGTGAGGGCCAAGTCGTGCCCATGAATTATCATTTCACCACAACCAAAGCCCACATTCAACTCAATGGGGGTAGTATTGAAGAATTGATTACTAAAGAGGGATTGAATATCACAAGTGATGCGCCTTTTAAAGGTAATATGGATACGGTGGCATTAAAGAAACTAATCAAAGAGCGTGGTCCAGAGAATGTGGCTTTTGTGAGAATGGAAGCTGGCACAAATTTGATTGGTGGCCAACCAATTTCACTAGAAAACTTGCAAGAAGTGGGTCGCATTTGTCGTGAAAATAACATTTTAAATGTACTTGATGCATCTTTATTAAGTGATAACTTGCATTTTATAAAGGAAAGAGAAGATAAATGCAAGGATTTATCCATCAGGGAAATCACACGAAAAATAGCCGATGAGTTTGACATTATATATTTTTCTGCGAGAAAGCTTGGTTCTGCAAGGGGTGGCGGTATCTGTGTGAGAACCCAAGAATTATTTGATAAAATGAAGGGACTCATTACCCTATATGAAGGTTTTTTAACCTATGGTGGTATGTCTGTAAAAGAAATCGAAGCCATTACCATTGGTTTAGAAGAAACCATGGATGAAGAAGTGATTAATCAAGGTCCTCAATTTATTAAATTTATGACAGATGAATTGATTAAAGCGGGTGTACCAGTTGTTACACCAGCTGGTGGTTTAGGGTGTCATATTGATGCAAGATCATTTTTAAGTCATGTGCCACAGGTTGAATATCCTGCTGGGGCTTTAGCAGCCGCACTCTTTATAACAGGTGGCATCCGTGGTATGGAAAGAGGAACCATGTCTGAAGAAAGAAAAGCGGATGGTTCTGAAACCCTGGCGAATATGGAATTGGTTAGAATTGCATTACCAAGAAGAGTCTTCACCCTATCACAAGTTAAATATGTGGTTGATCGAATTGTCTGGCTTCATCGTAATAGGCATTTGGTTGAGGGCTTGGTTTTTGAAGAAGAACCAGAAATTTTACGATTCTTTTTTGGCCGATTAAAACCAAAGACAAAGTGGGTGGAAAATCTAGTAAGCCAATTTAAGTTAGATTTTAAGGACAGTTTATAATATTACAATTAATCTAAAATGACATCTATCCTCTATCTTTAATGACTAAGTAATTACAATATCTTTTTTTAATGTGTTTAAATTATTTTAGGAACGGGTTATAATGTAAAATAGATAGGCTTTGTATATTAAATTTAAGGAGGATTCAGATGTCGTCTAGAAGAATATCTATTGGATTATCCGTTGGCGCTATTTTAGGTGTTATTTGTATTGTTGGTGCAAACTTAAGGGCTGAAGATGCATTACCAAACTGGTATTTATTTGCCTTTTGGTATAACCGCTTTTTAATGGGCTTTGTTTTTATATTATTGCCTTTTAAAGTCAAATTGTCACGAAAAATTATACGTGGTATTGTTGTAGGTTTGTTTATTTCTTTTGCATTTTATATCTCAACAAATTATTACGATTTCACTGGTTTTGTCGTGGGTGGTGTTTATGGGGTCATTCTTGAATTAGCCTTACATTATGGATCAAAAGATAAGCTAACACAAACAGAGAATGCATAAGCCAATTGTGTTTCAGGGACACTTAAAAAAGAAAAATTATTTTGAGGGCTGGTATTACAAAATGGTGAGTCCTGATGGACTTTATTCACTGGCACTCATTCCTGGTATTAGTCTCAACAAAGGTAATTCGCATGCATTCATTCAAATCTTTGTGACAAGAAATCATAAGGATTTAAAAACTGTCTATATAAGCTATCCCTTGAATCAGTTTTCTGTCCAAAACCAACCATTTGAATTGAATATCAACCAACAAATATTTAAAGAAGATGGGATTGATATACAGATTGATCAAAATGATCTTTCTATGCAAGGAAAGCTTTCCTTTGAAAATAGAACTGAGATTAAAACATCCATTTTTTCACCATCCATCATGGGCTACTTTTCATACTTTAAATTTATGGAATGTTATCATGGTGTTATCAGCATGAATCATCTTATCAAAGGAAGATTGCTAATTGATAATCAAGAAGTGGACTTTACAGGTGGTAAGGGCTATATGGAAAAGGACTGGGGAAAATCTTTTCCTAAAGCTTATGTATGGATGCAATCCAATCATTTTAAAAATCCAAATACGTCCTTTATGTTTTCACAAGCAACCATTCCTTTTATGGGTTTTGAATTCCATGGTTTGATTGTTAATTTAATTGTGGGTGGTAAAGAATATCGTTTTGCAACATACAATCGGGGAAAAGTTAAACAAAGAGATATTTTTGCAAAAGAAGTTTTTTATGAGATTTCAAAGGGTAAATATACCTTGATAGTAGAAGGAAAAAATGACCAAACCATAGACTTGGTTTCACCTGAAAAGGGGGCCATGGTTAATAGGATTAAAGAGGGCTTGTCAGGGAAAATTAAACTTCAATTATTTGAAAATGACTACTTGATTTACGAAGATATTGGAACCCATGGTGGTTTGGAAATAATGATGGAATCTGAAATTTAAACGATTACTTTTTTAAGAGATTTTTAAGATGAAAATGAATAAAATTTAAGTAGATATTTATTATAGAAGACAATCTAAAAATTGTCTTCTTTTCTTTCATGATTTTATTGACTAATGTTCAAATAATGTGTTATTATTCATGTGGTTAATGAATAAATATATGAGGAGTAATTTATGGATTATGATGTAGTTGTTGTAGGTGCAGGACCTGCGGGTATATTTTTTGCTTACGAAATGATGCTAAAATCAAAACATGAGCGGGTTTTAATCATTGATAGGGGCCCAGATATTTATGAGAGGCGTTGTCCGATTCTAGAAGGGAAACTCGATAAATGTCCTCAAGATCCAAAAGGGGTATCTGGATGTTATCCGGCTTGTTCAATCACTTCAGGTTTTGGTGGTGCTGGTGCTTATTCTGATGGTAAGTTCAATATCACTGCTGAATTTGGTGGATGGATGACAGAATATTTATCTAAAGATGATGTCTATGATTTGATACGGTATGTGGATGCTATAAACATGGAACATGGTGCACCCATGACCCTGACAGATCCTTCTACAAGAGCTGTTAAAAATATTGAAAGAAAAGGATTGGCTGTGGGCCTTAAATTACTTCGAGCAGAAGTGAGACATTTAGGAACAGAGGTCAACTTAAGTATATTAAAATCTATCTATGATACGATGAAAGATAAAGTAGATATGATGTTTAAAACAGAAGTTGTTGATTTTGATATCGATGACTCTGGTGTTAAGGGTGTTATTTTAAAGAATGGCCAAAAGATAAAGTCAAAATATGTTTTTGCTGCGGCTGGAAGACAAGGTTCTAAATGGTTAACAGATACATTAAAAAAACATCATATTCCCCTTTATAATAATGTTGTTGATATTGGTGTAAGGGTAGAAACCAATGATGTGATTATGGAAGAAATCAATGAACATTTATACGAGGGTAAATTTATCTATAACACGTCTTTGAGTACACAAGTCAGAACTTTTTGTTCAAACCCAAGTGGCCATGTGGTCATTGAAAACCATAATGGGACCATGTTGGCAAACGGCCATGCTTTCTATGATCCAAAACTTGGTACTGAAAATACAAACTTTGCTTTACTGGTTTCTCATGAGTTTAAAGATCCATTTGATAAACCCAATCATTATGCTTATCAAATTGGAGGTTTGGCCAATGTCTTATCAAGTGGTTCAATCATTGTTCAAAAATATGGTGATTTAATCAAAGGTAGGAGAACGACTGAGAAACGTTTAAATGATAACTTTGTAAAACCATCTTTACCAGAAGCAGTGCCTGGGGATTTAGGTTTGGTTTTACCTTATAAAACCATGAAATCTATCATTGAAATGATTGAAGCCTTAGACCATGTCACACCAGGTATAGCCAATGAGCATACGCTTTTATATGGTGTTGAAACCAAGTTTTATTCTGCAAAACCAAAGGTTAGCAGATATTTTGAAACCATTGTTCCAGGCTTATATGTTGGCGGTGATGGTGCAGGTATTACAAGGGGACTTGCTCAAGCTGGTGCCAATGGTGTGTGGGTCGCTAGGAGAATAGCGAGTCTTATTGAGGGGGAAAAATGAAACGATTTGTGATTGTAGGAACCCAATGGGGAGATGAAGGAAAAGGAAAAATTACTGATTATTTGGCTCAAAATGTTGATGTTGTTGTTCGTTACCAAGGTGGTAATAATGCCGGACATACAGTTATGTTTGACCAAAAAAAGCACAGTTTACATTTATTGCCAAGCGGTATATTAAATCCTGAAATAATGAATGTCATGGCCAATGGTATGGTCATTAATCCCAAGGCTTTAATAGAAGAACTCAGTAAGTTAGACAATTATCAATTGATGGTTTCTGATAGAGCCCATGTTGTTTTGCCATATCATATTGAACTGGATAAGGCCAAAGAGTCTATTCTTGGTGGGACTAAAATTGGGACGACCCATAAAGGCATTGGACCAACTTATACAGACAAAGCCAGTCGTAATGGCATGAGAATGTCAACTTTTGTTTCAGAAGAAAGAATGCCAAAAGTATTAGAATCATTAATCCAACAAAAAAATAAAGAATTAGAAATGTATGGGGCTAGCCCATTATCATATGATGATATATTAAAAGAGTATCAAGCATATGCTAATGAGATTAGACCATTTGTTAAAGATACATCAGTCTTTTTGAATCAAGCCATAGAAGATGACCAAAAAATATTGTTTGAAGGAGCACAAGGTGTCTTGTTGTGTCTTGATCACGGGACTTACCCTTATGTAACCTCAAGTTCGCCCACAGCGGCTTCAGTACCTTTAAATACTGGAATTGCACCTTGGTTGGTGGATGGTGCCATTGGCGTGACCAAGGCCTATACAACCCGGGTTGGTGGTGGACCATTGCCGAGTGAAATCACTGGAGAACTTGCGGACACGATTAGAAAAGTTGGTAATGAATTTGGAACAACCACTGGCAGGCCAAGACGTATTGGTTGGTTAGATACTGTTGTTTTAAGACACAGTAAACGTGTTTCAGGCATTTCTTATCTATCAATAACCTTATTGGATGTTTTATCAGGTATTGACACCATCAAAGTCTGTACAGCTTATGAACTCAATGGTGAGACCATTGAGTCAATCCCTGCTGATATAGAAGATTTCAAAAAATGTAAACCAATCTTTATTGAAACACCAGGTTGGAAAGAAGATATCACTCAGGTCAAATCTTACGATGACTTACCAGAAAATGCTAAAAAGTATTTAAAATTAATTGAATCAATTGTAAAAGTGCCAGTTGGAATCTTTAGTGTTGGTCCAGATAGGACACAAACGGTTCTGATGGATAATTTGATTAAGGAGTTATCAAAATGATTGATCGCTACCAAAGAAAAGTCATGAAAGATCTATGGGATGAATCAGAAAAGTTTGAAAGTTTCTTACAAGTGGAGCTTGCAAATTCTTACGCATGGATGAAAGATGGTTTGTTTGATGAAGGGACATTTAATAAGCTAAAAAAAGCGACTGTTGATCCTAAACGAGTTTTAGAAATTGAAAAAGAAACCAAACATGATATCGTTGCTTTTGTAAAAGCTGTTTCAGAAACTTTAGGTGAAGAAAAGAAATGGTTGCATTACGGATTAACATCGACTGATGTTGTTGATAGCGCTTATGCCTTAAGGTTAAAAAAAGTCAATGAAATCATCTTAAATGACATTGATGAATTCATGACTGTCTTAAAGGAAAAGGCCAACCTATACCAAAAAACACCGATGATGGGTAGAACCCATGGTATGCATGCTGAAGTGACTTCTTTTGGTATGAAGTTTGCCTTATGGTATGAAGACTTTAAACGCTTAAGACATAAATTCATAACCGCTTCAGAAGAAATATCAGTTATTAAACTATCTGGTGCTGTTGGAACATATAGCACAAGCAAACCTGAAATTCAACGTCAAGCAGCTAAGTACTTAGGTTTAGAAGAATCTAATATTGCCACACAGACCTTACAAAGAGATAGGCATGCATATTATTTATCAGTCCTTGCATTAATTGGTGCTGAATTAGAAAAAATCGCCACTGAAATCAGACATTTATCAAGGACAGAGGTTAGAGAAGTGTCTGAACCTTTTAGCAAAAATCAAAAAGGCTCATCAGCCATGCCCCATAAAAAAAATCCAATTGTTTCTGAAAACATTTGTGGCTTGGCAAGAATCTTAAGAGGCTACTTACATCCCGCCTATGACAACATAGCCTTATGGCATGAAAGGGATATATCTCATTCATCGACTGAAAGAATAATGTTACCAGATGCCACGTCTTTAATTGATTTTATGTTGAGTAGGTATACCAATACCATTAAGAATTTAGTCGTATTTGAAGATAAGATGGTCGATAACATCAACTTATCCAAAGGTTTGTATGCCACTCAAAAAGTGATGAATGCCATCGTTGATAAAGGACATGATCGTTTAAGTGTTCATGACCACCTTCAAAAATTATCAAGAATTGTTGAAGAAGAAGGCAAACATCTGAAAGTGGTTATTTTGGAAGATGACTGGTTGAAAACAATTTTTGATGAAGATAGTCTTGAAAAATTATTTTCATTTGACCATGCTTTTATGCATCTAGATGCTATATATCAAAAAGTATTTGAATAAAATCACATAAATATTTAAGCATTACTTTTAAAAAGTGATGCTTTTATTAAATGAATTTAAGAGGAGGTATTTAATTTTATTTATTTATTTTGTATAATGTGTTCATAGGAAATAAGGAGGTTTTTATGAAGAGTAGATATTTATTATTGGTAATTTTTTTAACCATGACTTTGGTGGGTTGCTCTAAAGAATATTCTGTCACTTTATATAATGATGATGGAACAGTCTATGAGGCTTATGAAGGCGTTGATGCAGATTCAAGAGTAGAATTACCTATTTTAGAAGAAGACAATCAAGTCTTTGTCGGTTGGTCTGATGGTGATATAACTTATTATAAAGATTTAGGCGTTGGAAGCGACATTGAATTGACAGCTGTTTTTGAAGAAGCAGATGAAGTTTTTGATTATGATATTGACCCTGAAAGTGATGAAGTAAATCTTAGTGGCTACACAGGGGATGCTAAGTATCTTAAAATCCCAGAAGAAATTAATGGTAGCATTATTCGTAGAATTGCTCCTCGTGCCTTTGAAAATAGTGATTTCATAGAAGTTCAAATACCAAAATCTGTTTTTCATATTAATCATGAAGTTTTTGATGGATCAAGTGACTTAGAAAAAATATCATTTTACGGTGACTATATAGGACAAGTAGAAACCGGCATATTTGAAGAAGATTACGACGAGTTATTAGTTGAGTACGCTGAAGAATGTATTGTCACAGAGGAAAATGATGACTCATGGTCCTTTTCAGAAGGGTGTCCAATAAAGTCAGTTAATGAGGTAGAGACCTTTGAATCAAATAATTTTGAGTGGAAACTTTATCACGTGACAGTTGATCTACGTTATTATGATCATTTATCAACTGGACTTAGAATTTATAGCAAAGCTTTTTCTAATTTAGAATCTCTAACAACTGTTGAGTTTCCTGAACGATATAGCATGTTTCATCCAGGAATTTTTTATAATACACCAAGTTTGGTTAATGTAACCTTTGAAGATAATGAAGATTATGATGTGATTGACAATATTGTATATAGTGAAGACCACAGTGAATTGGTATATTATCCATCAGGCTTAGAATATGAGAGTTTTCAAATACCTGATTCAGTGAATGTGGTAAGACCAGTTGCATTTCATGATAATTTTAATCTTGTAACGATTTCAGTTCCAAAAAGTGTTGATACAATCGGTTCAAATTCTTTTTATATGATGCACAAGTTAGAAAGCATTCAGGTGGATGATGATAATGATTATATTTACACAGAAGATGGAGTTCTTTATGGGCAAAATCATACCCTAGTTTTTTACCCAGTGGCTAAAACTGATGAGCATTTTACAGTTCCTGAAACAACAACAACTATAGCCCCTTATGCTTTTTATGGCCAACAGTTCCTAGAGACGATTAGCCTTTCATCAAATCTCGAAGAAATAGGCGAGTGTGCATTTATGGAAACTGAAAAATTAAGGGTGTTGGATTTACCGTCATCAGTCACTTATATAGGATACGATTTAGCTAGAAGAAGTTCTATAGAAACCGTCATTATCAATAGAAGTTTAGAGGAAGATGGGTCGCTGCCTGGTCCAGTTCAACATCGTTATCCAGACAATCCTTCTATTTATGTTCCGGATGATTCATATGATGATTATATGGCTGATTCTAATTGGCAGCCCATTGGAGAGTTTCTTCATCCAATGTCAGAACTTGAAGAAGAGTAATATGAAAAGGCATCAGAATTTCTGATGCCTTTGTTTTTTTAATTAATTTAATGAACGTAGATATCTTCATCTTCAATGTCTTCGTGTTCAATAACATCTGATGATTTATTTTGGTTTTTTTGGAAACGGAATCCATCCTTATCCAATGGGTTTTTGGGAATCATAAAATAAACCAGTCCAATACCACTTACGAAACCACCAAGGTGACCGTAAACACTGATATTAGGGACTAAAAAAGTAAAGATTAGATTAACAACCACCAAAGATCTAATGGAACGAATGGTATAGGCTGTAAACCATGTTGTTTTAACATAGGTTAAAACCAACAAGGCACCCATAATCCCGAATAATGCTCCACTGGCACCAATTGTGACAGTTCGAGGATCGCCAAGCCACCATACCAACAAACCAGAACCTAAACCACTGACAAAGTAAATAACAATGTACCTGCCCTTGCCTAGGAGTTTTTCAATGAAGGCACCTAAATGATATAAGAAATATGTGTTAAAGAGAAAATGTAAGAGTGACCCATGTAAAAACATAGACATTAACAATCTGTGATAGTCATTGTTTTCGCTAACAAGTCTTGGGACTAGACCACCTAATCTGACTAAATTCTCTATGGTGAAGCCGCCAAATGCAAGTATTACGACCAGCATGGCAGAGTTTAATATGAGAATAATGGTTGTTACAGGATTGTTTTTATAGTATTCTTTAAATTTTATTTGTAGTGTTGTCATGATTATAACTCCTCTTTTCTTTATATTATTATACAATATTTTATGGATTTTTTAAAAGTAAATGGCTGGATAGATTTCCTTGTTTAATTTTTGATTTAAATATTAACTTTTTTGTGATAATTTATATTATAGGAGATTAAATTTATGTTTGAATATACCATTCAAGAAAAAAATGAAGTTTTAGAAAAGTATTTTGAGTCAGGGGATAAACTGGTTTTAAAAATTTTTCCTAAGAAACAAAAACAAAAGTACTTATGTTTATTATGGCTGATGACCTTATTTGAAAAAGACCGGTTTTACAATGAGAAAGAAATCAATCAAATTTTACAAGATGTTTATGTAGATTATGTTATGGTTAGACGTTATTTAATTGATTTTGGGTTGGTTCATCGTAAAAAAGATGGATCTCTTTATTGGTTATCATAAAGAAGAAGGGCTTATTTTTACAATAAGCCCATTTTTTTAAGTTTCTGGTTCAAGAATTATAATGTATTCAGTGGTCATGTCACTGACTTGATAACCTCTGAGTAAGAGATCAATTTTAATGCGATTATATTTGTCTTCGCCCATTCGTTTATCAATAAATACATAATCGAACTCAATATCATTTTCTGAAAAATCATAGTAAGAATAATCATATAGGACTTCTCTCTCGCTTAAATAAGGTGTGAGATATCCTGTGGCTAAAACTTTCTTATTGGATGGAACACTAGTCAGTGTTTCTTTCATTGAGTCATACATTTCTGATGAACGTTGATAATATTCGATGTAATAATTTTTGGTTTTAAGGGTGAAATATCCAAAGAGAAGTAAGGCCAAAAGAATAAGGGTATGGGAACCGTGACCAATGATTTTTGAAGATTTAAAAGGTTCTTCAATTTGTTTATCTTTAAATACAAAAAACATCATGATGATAATGAGTGTGATTGTACCATAGTAATATTGGAATCCAAACTGATGCTGGAAAGGATAGGTTGAAGAAAAGTTTAAGACTAATAAAGGAATGATTAACCAATAGCGACTTAATTTAGTGTTGTATAAAGGAATAAAGCCCATGACTGAAAAGATGATGAGAAGATGATAAATCTTGTTTGGCGAAAACATTGTGGCCAACCAATAACTAGGTGCTTGGAACAATGATAGACCAACACCAAGAATACCAAAATCAGGGTAGGCATTTAAGTTGTTAAATCGCCAAAACTGAGCACCGTCCCCATGGGCATTTAATATAGCTGTGGCTGTAAAGAAATAGATCAAAGATAATAAAATCATTAAAATCGCCATGAATTTATTGTGGCTGTTTTCTTTTTTATCCAATGTCTCTAATGGATTAAAGAAAAAGAACAAGCCAAGAAATACCAAGTATAGACTGGCGTCTTCTTTAATCATTAAAGTGAGTATAAATGAAATGATTAAATAAAGCCATTTTTGTTTAAGACCAAAGTAAAAGACAAATAATAAAAGAGGGCCTAAGAAACAGTTTTCATGTAAGTCATAAAAACTGCTTGAAATGATGGCTGGATGAAAAATATAGACACTTACCATGATTAAAATGACACGGTTGGTTAATTTTAAATGTTTTCCTATTAAATAGAGTGGGATAACACCAATAGCAACCACGATGACTTGGAGAACTTGAAGGGTTTCAATAGACGGGAATACCATATATACCGGTAACATCAAATAAAAGATTGGTGAAATATGAACTGCATTATGTGAAAGTAAAACGCTTCTTTCTAAAGTTGTGACCATGCCATTAAAGTTTTTCATATTATAAAACATTTGCGCGAACAAACCAAAATCAAAGGTCGAAGTCGCAAATATTTTGGTCCGATAAACCATAATGATACTAAGACCAATGACTTCTAAAATTACAAATACAATGCCTAAAGACAAGTAAACTTTTGACAAGGATTTATTTTCTGTTCTTTGATTGGCTTTGAATAAAAAAATTAAAAATACAAGAGTTAAAACGCTACCTAATACGAGATAATGAGACGTATCTTCAGGCATGATTTTTCCATGGCCAATCATGGAAAGGTTGTCACCTACAAATTGTGGGTAATCGTAGCCAACCCTAATCAGTAAAAAGATGACCATGGTAAAAAAAATCAAAATATTCAAAATTAACATATATTGATTTAAGGGATTGACTTTGTCTTTAATCAATGACTTTATTGTAAAACTTATTAAAGGTATAGAAACCATTATCCCACCCACAATCAAAGAAAAAGCGGGAGCCTTTATGATGAAAATCAAGATGTATATAAACATAAAGAATGTAAATAATGTATGAATATTTATTTTTAATAGGAACTTGTGCAAGCCTAACAATAAGATGAAAAGTCCTAGAAAAACTGATATTTGAACTATAAAATGATTGATGGTAGCCAGTTTAATGTTGTAATAATATAAGTCTTTTGATCCCAATAAAAGAAAAAACGATGACATTAAAAAGAATGCAATGAATGCATATCTAATAAAGTATTTTAATGACCATTTAGTTGAATCAACCATAGGATCCCCCTTGATTATAAGTAAAAATATTATATCATAGAACATATTATTAAACTATGGCTAACCAAGATTTTTACTTTACAAGCTATCATTATTGTTTTCACGAACGGATATGTATATAATAAGGTATGGTGTATGGACATGATATTAGGAGAGGTATATGAATAAAATATTGGTTGCTATGGATTCCTTTAAAGGTACATTTACTTCAATAGAACTTTCTAAGCTTATTAAGCACCATCTTTCAGTGGTTTGTCAAGACTTAGAATTAGTGGCTATGTCAGATGGTGGTGAAGGCTTTGTGGAAGCCTTGACTTATTCATTGGCTGGACAAGAGAAAAACCTAATCGCAGAAGATGCATATGGTCAGAATAAAGCATCAAAATATGTGATTGTAGACAATCAAATTGCAATCATGGAAATAGCCCTATCTTCAGGTTTATCATCTATTAAAGAAGAAAAACCAAACCCCTATTTGACTTCCTCATACGGTTTGGGCGAGACCATAATTGATGCACTGAATCAAAATGTTAAAACAGTAATGATTGGCTTGGGTGGTTCAAGTACAAATGATGGTGGTGCAGGCATGTTACAGGCCTTAGGCATTCGCTTTCTAAATAAAAATCATCAAGAAATTCAAAGAATGACCGGATTAAGTATTGGTAAGGTTAAATCGATTGATATATCTAATCTAGATCCAAGAATATTTGAAACTGAATTTATTGTTGGATGTGATGTAAAAAATCCTTTATTAGGAACACTGGGCGCAAGTCATATTTATGGCAGACAAAAAGGTGCGACTGATGACATGATTGAGGTATTAGAAAATAATATGAAGCACTTTTCCGATGTCATTGTTAAAACATTCAATAAAGACAGGCGCAATGATTCTGGAGCTGGCGCTGCTGGAGGATTGGGTTTTGCATTAAAAACAGTTTTGAATGCAAAACTTGAAAGTGGATTTAAGCTTGTATCAGAAATGATTGATTTAGAAAATAAAATTAAAACTTCAGATATTGTCATTACTGGCGAAGGCAAGTTTGATGAACAATCATTTCATGGAAAAGTCCCTATAGAAGTTGCTAAAATGGCAAAACATAACCAAAAAAAAGTGATTGGTATATTCGGTCAGTCATCCATAGATATTCCACAAAAGTTGTTTGATGATTTTTATTGCCTGGTGCCAGAACTGGCTACAGAAAAAGATGCCATCAATCATCCCAAAGAAAATATGATTAAATTAATAAAAAGAATTAAAATATAATTTAAAGAATGGAGCGGTTGCTTATGAAAAAGTTATTAACCTTAATCACCTTATTATTGATTTCAATATCATCATTGGCCTGTCAAGGTCAACAAACGGATATTCCAGATTATTTAACAGAGGAATTGATGGATCAAAGTCCAACTGTCGATGATGGTTATTTGGTAAGCCAACCACAAAAAGGCACCATATTACATGCATGGAACTGGTCAATGCCAACCATTGAAGCGCATTTAGAAGACATTGCGATTGCAGGATTTTCTAGTGTTCAAATATCACCCATGCAACCACAAAAAGATTATTTTGGTATTGGATCTTGGGGTTCAACTTGGTGGAAACTCTATCAACCCCTTGGCTTTTCAATTGCAGATGAAAATCATTCTTTGGGAACTAAGGAAGATTTAATATCATTGACAGAGGCAGCAAAAACATACGGTATAAACATTATTGTGGATGTTGTCGCCAATCATCTTGCCGGTGGGACTGAACATCAATTAAATGATAATGTAGAAGTTTATGAACCAGAAATCTACAATCAAAATTTAATTCGCACAAGCAATGGTAGTGTGAGTGATTCAAGTATTGAAGCTGTCACCAAGGGTTATTTGGGTGAGTACCCTGACTTACAAACTGAACATCAAATTGTTCAAGCAAGGGTCTTGGCTTTATTGATGGAATATGTTGATGCAGGTGTTACTGGCTTTAGGTTTGATGCTGCTAAACATATTGAAACACCAAGTGATGGACAATATGCAAGTGATTTTTGGCCTAATGTCATTGATGGTATCAATCTTTATGCAGATGAAAAAGGGATTGATGATTTATATATTTACGGTGAGATATTAAACACAGCCGGTCGAGACCGTTCTTATACAGATTATACGGACTATATGTCTATAACCATGAATGAAATGTCTGACAATATCCGAACGGCAGTACTGACAAGAAATATAGATAGGTTAAGTGATTTATCTTATATCCGAAATGTTCCAGGAGACAAAACTGTTTTGTGGCCTGAATCACATGATGATTTTGCTGGTGGAAGCACAGATGATTTAAACATTTCACACATGTTAAAGGCATATGCAATCCAAGCCTCTAGAAAAGACGCCACGTCATTATTTTTTGTTAGGCCAAGTGACGATAGTTTAATGGGAGAAATAGGTTCCTATGATTGGCAATCCATTGAAGTTACATCAGTCAATCGTTTTCATAATTTCTTTGTTGATGGTGATGAATCCATAAACGTTGAAGATGGCTATTTCTTGAACGAACGTTACAATGACGCTTCTCATGGTCTTGTGATTGTTGATGTTGAAGGAGATGGCCAAGTGGATAATTTAAGTGTCAATCATTTACCAGATGGAGATTATAGAGACCAAGTAACAAACAATAACTTTGTTGTAAAAGACGGAAAAATCTCTGGTGAGATTGGTGAAAGTGGGGTTGCTGTGGTTTATAATAATCCATATGAACCCTTACCTGTTGTTTATGTTTCTAATGATGGGGCACATGGTTCATTCTCAGATGTCTTACCAATAACAATTTATTCATACAATACAACACAAGCTTATTATTCAATCAATGATGGTGATAAAGTAAGTTTCGATGGTGATGTTGATATTGAATTAAGTCACCCTCAAGAAAATGCAATTGTGACATTGGATATTGAAGTATGGTATGAAGATTATAAGCTAGAAAAACATTACCAATATACTAAAAGCAATATCGTCGTTGAAAATGTCACTGTCACCAATCTTGATACAAGTATCATCGGTGACAATCAGGTGGTTGCTTGGACTTGGCAACAAGGAGAAGAAGGTGAGTGGGTTGAAGGATCTTATGAAGATGGTAACTTTGTTTTTGATTTACCAGAAGGCCATGATTATTTCTTATTGGTCACTTTCCCTCAAGGAACCACATCATTTGATTGGGAAGATAAGCTCATGCAAACTGGAGATATAGAAGTTCCTAATGATGGTGTTTACGATGGTTCTTCCTTGACTTGGAATTAAATATTCATTTAAAAAAGCCCTATGATTTAATCATTAGGGCTTTTTCTATGTATATTTCTAGTTTGTCAATTATTCATCTTCGCCAACATCAAATTTTAATAGTTTTGCATTAATGGCAACGATGACTGTACTCAAGGACATGAGTATGGCACCAAGAGCAGGGGATATGATGATTCCGTATGTAACCAATACACCGGCAGCCAGAGGAATGGCAATGGCGTTATATCCTGTAGCCCAAAATAAGTTCTGAACCATTTTCTTGTATGTTTTTTCTCCGAAATTTGCTAAATTCACGACATCTTTTGGGTTATTGCTGGCTAAGATGATGTCTGCAGTTTCTGCAGCAACATCTGTACCTGAACCAATGGCAATACCAATGTCAGCTTCCGCTAGAGACGGTGCGTCATTGACACCATCACCAGTCATTCCTATAAATTCATAGTCTTTTTTTAGTTCTTTAATTTTATCTTGTTTTTCATCTGGCATGACTTCAGCGAAGTAACCATCTAGACCAAGATAATCAGAAACTTCTTTGGCAGTTTTCTCATTGTCACCTGTTAGCATATAGCAATCAACACCATTATTTTGAAATGCTTGAATGGCTTCTTTAGCTTCATCTCTGACTTTATCATATAAAGCAATTGCGCCTAGGACTTGATCATCCTTTATAACATAAACAGGCGTTGATAAGTCTTGTTCATCCTCAAATTCTAATGTTTTAAGATCATTCTTTTTTATGTAATCTTGGCTAACGACTAAAATACTTTTATCTTTAACAGTGCCTTTAACACCTTCGCCTTTTAATGCTTGAAAGTCTTTCACTTCATCTAAAGAAATTTCATTTTCTTTTGCTTTTTTTAAGATACCTCTGGCCAGTGGGTGTTCTGATGATTGTTCTATACTAGCAGCATAATACAATACATCATTCTCTTTGATATCATCACTGGCTGTTTGAATAAGATGAACCTTAAATTCGCCTTCTGTAAGGGTCCCGGTTTTATCAAAAACCATGCAGTCAATTTTCCTGGCGTTTTCAAAGGCAGTTCGGTTTCTGATTAATAAACCATTTTTTGCAGATAGGGTCATTGAATTTGCGACAACCAAAGGAATGGCTAAGCCTAAAGCATGTGGACAAGTAATCACCATAACCGTTGCCATGCGTGTGATGGATGTGGCTAAACTATTTGTAATCATATACCAAGCAAAAAAGGTGATGATACCAATACTGATGGCAATAAGGGTTAAATAAAATGCAGCTTTATCAGCCAAGTTTTGTGTTTTTGATTTGCTTTCTTGGGCTTCTTCCACAAGTTTAATGACTTTTGAAAGGTAATTATCATCTTTTAAATGTGAAACTTTAACATCAATGGTACCATCCTCATTGATCGAACCAGCAATGACTTCATCATCAATGCTTTTATGTACAGGTTTAGATTCGCCGGTAATAAGGGATTCATTGACATCTGTTTTGCCTTTAACAATCACACCATCCACAGGTATTTTTTCCCCAGGCTTGACTCTGATGACATCCTCTTTTTCTAAGTCATCCACTGAGATGTCTTTTTCTTTGTCATCAACGATTTTGTGTGCATCATCAGGGATGAGTTTTGAAAGTTCATCAAGGGCACTTGATGCACTTAATACGGATTTCATTTCAATATAGTGACCCAATAACATCACAACAATCAAAGTGGTGAGTTCCCAAAAGAAACCTTCACCTTCTAAACCAAAAACGGTTGCGCTACTAAAAACATAAGCAACAGTAATGGCAAGGGCAATCAAGGTCATCATGCCAGGTTGTTTGTCAGTAATTTCATCCTTTGCGCCTTTTAGAAATGGCCAACCACCATAGAAGAAGACAACTGAAGAAATGATGAATTGAAGTTCTCCCCTAAAATTAAAGTCAAGGCTAAAACCAAGCCAACCTTGTATGGTTAATGACATTATTAATATAGGTACGGTTAAAATGATGCTCACAATAAATCTTTTCTTATACATTTTAATCATCTGTTTGTGGTGTTCTTTATGGTTCATAACTGATTCCCCTATAATAAAAATTTTTTTATTATATTTTGTCCTTTCTTTAGATTTTTTTTGTCTTTTCTTACCACTATTATATCATTTGAGCCAACTAGGACAAATGATTTACTGTTTGAAAGGCTTTGGTAAACCATCTAAAAATAAAAAAAATGCCCTGTTAAAGTCTCTTTAACAAGGCATAAATTATTGGTTATTATTCTTCAATGACATGGACAAAACGAATGATGGTTGTTTGGTTTCCAGATGAATCTGTGGCTGTATAAGTAATTTGGTATTCGCCTATTTGAGAAATAGAAACTTGTCCTCTTTTTTCTAGGTTAACGTCTAAACCACTGTTGTCTGAAATATCAACACCTGCATCAATCCACTCTGTGTCTTTGATTACTGTATCTATACCAGGATTTAAAGTAACGCTTGGTGGTGTTTCATCAACAACATCGACATATCTGGTGATTTCTAAGGTAACATCGCCAAAAGTTGTTTGATAGGTGATTTCATAAGTGCCGATTTGACTGGTATCAACATTATTTTCAATCACTTGAACGGGATGCGATTTGCCTTCTAATGAGGCCTTAGCACCGGCATCATTAAATTCTGTGTTAATTTCTACAGTATCAACACCTGGATTGAGTTCAATGTTTAAAGTCTCAGGATCTCTCATGTCCACGCAAGACACCATGGTGATTAATAATATCAATATGATTAATTTAATAAATGATTTAGGCAACATAAGTATCACTTTCTTCCTTATACCAGTAGATTTGAGTCAAGCTGGTTGGATAGTCGTCGACCACATGAACATACCTTGTTTTTTCAAATAAAACATTGTCTACTGTGACTTGGTAGGTGACGGTGTAAATTCCAGCTTGGCTTGTATCAACCTTTGAGTCGATGGTTATTTCACCTGCACTTGAAATTGCCCCAGCTTCAACATAAGTGCCGCCTACTGGCAGGGTTGTTATACCTTCATTTAATTCAATGGTGACCTCAGGAACGGTTTCTGTAACACGGACCATTCGTTTAATCAAAACAATTAAAGTATCGCCATCATATATTTCATATTCCACAATATATTTACCTGGACTTGATGTATCCACGGTTTGGTTGGTTTCTAGTCTTAAGAAAGGATCTAGTTGAGAAAGGCCAGTATCAACCCATGTATCGCCGACCTTGACACTATCAAGGCCTGGGTTGATTGTGATAGATCCAGGGATGAAAGATTTATCATATTGGGGGTAAACAAAGATGTCTTCAGTGATATGGTCTGTGCTTTGGCTCCAAGATGAAAATGTGTAAGTGAATGATATGGTCTGGTTTTTTTCAGGCCTACTTGGAGGCGTCACTGATTGGCCATAAGTAACTTCAGTTTCGTACAAAATGGTCTCTCTATCTGAATCATAAAAGACGACCCTATAGTATTCAATTTCAAATTTACCATAAAGGGTTATCTCTTCTTCTAAATAAATTGGTTCATAAGGATTTGTAAAGTCTTGGTCATAGTACCACCCTAAAAATGTATATCCTTCTTTAGTCGGTGTATATGGTTCAAAAAGCTCATTGGTTAAATGCCAATCAGTATGGCTTGTGTCATTTATTACATAGGTGACTTCATAGGCCGCATTTTCAAATCTTGCATATAAAGTAATGTTTTCTGTGATAGGTGTATCTTCATATGAATCGATGTATGACGTGGTGTAATACCAATCTATAAAATGCGCATTTTCTTTGGTTGGTTCTGGCAAACTTGGTGTTTCATTATAAGCAACGTCAATGGTGTCATAGACTTGGTCATCGACCATAAGAGTAACATTATAAATAATTGGATCAAATTTTCCATAAATATTTAAGTTTGATTCAATGGTTTGTGTTGGATCATAAGCCGTGGTATAGGCATCATCTAAATACCAACCATCAAAAACATGACCGGTTTTTTCAAATGTATCTGCTTGATAAGTACTTCCAGATTCAACAGTATCCCTTTCAACAAGTTCACCATCGATATATAAATGAACATCATAGTAAACGATTTCTTCAAAATGTGCATAAAGGGTTAAGTTACTATAAACAGGCGATTCTTCGTAGGGATTTAAATTTTCTTGATCTGTGGTCCAACCCAAGAAATTATAACCATCTAAAGAGGCCGTCGGAAGGGTAAAGGTCTCACCATTTTTAACAAGAATGGTATCCATGGTTTGATCATTTGAGATGAACGTCACCTCATGATATTCCTTATTATAAGATGCATAAAGTGTCATATCCTCTGTGACAATGTCTGTGTCAGGATCCCAAGCTTCAGTCAAGCCACTGTCTTTAAACCAGCCCATAAAAGCATAATCTTCTAATTTGGGTGGGTCAGGCATCTTTAAAGTGGTGTCGACTAAATTATAAACAGGTTCTATTGGGGTTCCATCATAGGTTTCAAATGTGACTTTTACAAAGTCATAGGTTAAGGCATTATTGGTATTGGTGATGCCATGGCCATAATAATCGTCAATGCCTTCTGCCCCTTGGTCAACTGAAGATAATAAGAGTCTTTGAATGATTTCTGCCCTCTCCATTTCTGTAAAGTAGCTTAGCATCAAGGCTAAGACACCAGAGACTTGTGGAGCAGCAAAAGATGTACCAGAAACAGAACCATAGCCATTGTTGGTCGTCGTAGTGATGATGTCTGTGCCTGGCGCAGAGATATCAATGGTTTCACCATAGTTTGAATATTCTGCAATCAAGGTATCTTCGCCCACTGCCGATACAGAAATTGTTGAATCAAAAGCAGCGGGATAAAAGGCTTCATTGGTCCCATCATTTCCTGAGGCAGCTACGACAATAACACCTAGACTAGATGCATAATCTAAGGCTTCTTTGGTATATGGATTTTCATAAGTGCTTCCCAGAGATAGGTTGATGATGTCTGCCCCATTATCAGCCGCATAATAAATACCTTCTATAATGGCGCTGTCTTGGAAAGTCTCTTTTCCATCGGCGTTGGCTTTAATAACCATCAATTGAACATTAGAAGTAATACCGGCAATACCGGTGCTGTTATTTTTTTGAGCCCCAATGATACCAGCCACCATGGTCCCATGGCCTTGGTCATCGATGACTTCACTGATGCCAACGGTTTCGGTGACTGAATTATATGATTTAGAAGATATTCGTCCAACAAACTCATCATGGTTATCATCAATACCTGTATCGATAATCGCAACCGTGACATTACTTGTACCTTCTGTCACTTGCCAAGCATTAATGGTGTCCATCATTTCAAGGGCATATTGGTCAGAAAGATAAGGGTCTTCATCGGTTGTTTCTTGCCAAGGTGGTGCCACAACTTGTGAAGTCCTGTTGTAAGCGAAACCCATGGCTGTTAATAATTCTATGTTTGATGCATCAGTAAGGTTAAATGTTGCCATACCTCTTGATGAAAGTTGATTAAATGATAAATGATATTCATCAGCTAAAGTCAAGGCTTGGTCTAAATCATCAACCCTATAAATAACTTCTTCATGGCTTACATGTTCAATACTTTGATTCATGGTTAAAGACACACTGAAGAATAAAGTCATCAGTATGGCAAGGTAAATGGTTAAATTTTTAAATGGTTTTTTTAAAGTCATAGTAGGCTCCTAAGTTGTCATAATCATATATTTATATATATGATATACGTATAAGTTCAGGTTTTTATTGGTATTTTTTTAGGTTTTCGATATAATATGACTATGTATTTAAAAAGCAAAGGGGATAAAAATGAAAGAAAAAATAAATTATCCGATTATCGAAAACTTAGGTTATGACCAAGACGGTGTCATTGGTCCAAACATCATCAAAGAAGATGGCGTTCAATTGCCTGAACATATTGACACGGCTGTGGTTTTTTTTGATCCTAACCCTGATCCCAATCTGATTAAAGATTCAAGACTATTATACCATTTTATTGCGGCTTCTTCACGATTAACGCAATACGTATATCAGGATAAACTGGTATTGGCCTATGCCCCACTTGGTGGTCCAGCAGCTGGTGGATTGGTTGAAGAACTCATCGCTTTAGGTATAAAAAGAGTGATTGCTTGTGGGAGCGCTGGGGCCATACAAGATTTTGATCAAAGTCAATTATTGGTGGTCAATAAAGCCATTAGGGATGAAGGCTTGTCCTACCATTATTTAAAGGCTTCTGTCTATGTAGAGAGTGATCAAGTATTATTGAAAATGCTAGAAAAAGGTCTTAAGGACATGAATATTGAATTTCTTCAAGGCACTACCTGGACAACCGATGGGTTTTTCAGAGAAACAAAAAACCGCATCGCCAAAAGAATAGAACAAGGGGCCATGGCTGTAGAAATGGAAAATGCCAGTATGGCCGCTGTTGCAAAATATCGCAAGATTCAGTTTGCCCAAATTTTATATTTTTCTGATCTTATTCATAATGACAAGTGGAGTGGTTTTCATTTAAACCGAAAACAAATCAAAGAAAAAGTTCAAAAATCAATCATTGATTTGGCCATAAAGATTATCGAAAAGGAATATAAATAAATTAATTAGTAGAGAGAAGCCTAATCATTCTCTCTACTTTTTTATAATTATTTGATTTTTTTAACAAAAAAAACATTTCTTATTATATAATAAACTTAATTTAGAAGACATAGGAGTGTGGCATGGATACAAGAATAGAGAGAACCTCCACCATGGAAAAAACATCATATGGTGCATGGTTTGTTGGACAAAACATCATTTATATGGTGGTCATTTCCTATCTAGCAATCTTTTTAACCGATGAAGTTGGTATTTTAGAAGGGGCTGTGGGAACCTTGTTTTTAGTGGCTAGGGTTTGGGACGCCATCAATGATCCAATTCTAGGGGGAATTGTTGATAAATACCAACCAAAAAAAGGAAAATTTTTACCTTGGATTAACGGAGTCACAATCTTTTTACCCATCATCACCATTTTATTGTTTTGGAATTTCAATGGCAGTGAATCTTTCAATATGGTTTATGCCTATTTATCCTATATCATTTGGGGTATGTTATATACTGTGAGTGATGTGCCTATTTTTGCACTTGCTACTACCATGACAGAGAAAACTTATGAAAGAACAAAGTTGATTGCTATTGGCCGTTTAGCGGCTGGTGTGGCTTCAATGATTATTGGTTTAATTGCACCAAAAATGATTGTAGAACTTGGGTTTACAAGTTCTGTTATCTACTTGATGGCCATCGCCCTTGTGGTGATGTTGCCACTGAGATTCTTCGTCAAAGAAAGGGTCATTCAAAAAAGAGAAAGACCTGTGACATTGAAAATCATGTTTAAGGCTGTTTTTAACAATAAATATTTACTTGTATTTTATATTTCTTATATTGCCATTACCGCAACATTCACCACCATGACCATTGCCCCGTATTTTGCAAAATGGAATCTCGGTGATTTAGGTTTACAAACCATTATTATGGCCACTTTGGCACTTCCAATGATTTTAATACCCATTCTTTTACCTTGGTTGGTAAAGACCTTTGGGAAATATAAAATTTTTATGGTTGGTATAGGCATTTCAATCATCTTTAGCATCATCCAATACTTTGTCGGCTATAGTCATTTTATTTTATTTTTAGTCATTAACTTTATTCGCTTAACCGGTCTTTTATTGCCCATGTTAATGAATGGTATGTTTAGTGCAGATTGTGTTGAATACGGTGCCTATGTCAATGGTGAAAGAAATGAAGGTGTGACCTTTAGTGTCCAAACTTTCTCTACAAAATTAGGGTCTGCCATCTCAGGTGCTCTGGCATTGTTTGTGATATCAGCTTATGGCTATATGGGCCGGGCTGTCATACAAAGTCCTAGGGCTTTAGAAGGCATATGGGTAGCCATGGCTTTAATTCCTATCATAGGTTTGGTCATTGCTTTTATTGTTTTTGGTTTCATGTATCAGTTAAGAGAAGATGATGTTGAAGGCATGGTTAAAGAAATGAAAAAAGAAGATGATTTAGAAATTAAGAAATCATAGGAGGGTATCATGAGTCAAGCAAGTAAAATTGTAAAGTCATTATCGTTAGATGAAAAGATTCGGTTATTATCTGGAAAAAACTTTTGGTTCTTACATGGGATACCAAAAGCTGATTTGGAAAGTATCATGGTCACAGATGGCCCTCATGGTTTAAGGAAACAAAAAGACAGCGGTGATCATTTAGGCATTGGCAATTCTTATCCAGCCACTTGTTTTCCAACGGCTTCTGCCTTAGCAGCCACTTGGAATAAAGAACTGTTAGAGAAAGTTGGGGCTACTTTGGCAGAAGAGTGTTTAAGTGAAAAGGTATCTGTCTTATTAGGGCCGGGTATTAATATTAAGAGACACCCCTTATGTGGAAGAAACTTTGAATATTTCTCTGAAGACCCCTACTTGACAGGCGCATTAGCCACTGCATACATTAAAGGCGTCCAAGCCAAAGGGATTGGGACCTCTTTAAAACATTTTGCTGTAAACAATCAAGAAACCATGCGGATGGCCGTTGATACCATTGTCGATGAAAGGTCTTTAAGAGAACTTTATTTAAAGGCTTTTGAAATGGCGGTTAAAGATTCACAGCCATGGACTGTCATGTCATCATACAACAAAATCAATGGGATTTATGCCAGTGAAAATAAAAAATTATTAGATCATATTTTAAAAGACGAATGGGGTCACGATGGATTGGTTATCACAGATTGGGGTGCCAATAGCGATCGTGTCAAAGGATTAATCGCTGGTCAAGAACTAGAGATGCCAGGCAATAAAAACCTTCATGGCAAAGCTTTAAAAAAAGCTTTTGAAGATGGTACCATCAGTCAAGAACTCTTAGACAAAAGGGTTGAAAAAGTTGTTGAATTATTGATTAAATCCAACCAAACCCTATCTGAAAAACACCCTGAATATGATAAGGATAAACATCATGACTTTGCAAAGGAAGTGGCCCATGAATCCATTGTTCT
The DNA here is from genome assembly GCA_046542225.1 of Candidatus Izemoplasmatales bacterium. Lineage (GTDB taxonomy): Bacteria > Bacillota_I > Bacilli_A > Izemoplasmatales > Hujiaoplasmataceae > Hujiaoplasma. The sequence goes on from JBKHBS010000008.1 coordinate 45,133, forward strand.
ATTAAAGAACGATGATTTGCTTCTTCCAATTAACAAAAAAGAGAAAATTGCCTTGATTGGCGCTTTCGCTAAGAAACCAAGATATCAGGGTAGTGGGTCTTCATTAATCAATCCGACCAGGTTATCCACAGCTTACGCTGGCCTTGTAGAAGTATTTGGTGATGAATTATTGTATGCAGATGGTTATGACTTATCCACGGATGAAGTCGATGATGCTTTGATTAAAGAAGCCCTCAATGTCATCCACCAAGCGGATAAGGTGATCATTATGGCTGGTCTAACTGATGCCTATGAAAGTGAAGGCTTTGATAGGGATCATTTGGATTTACCAATGAATCATAATGCCTTAATTGATGCCATTAGTAAAGCCCATCCAAATGTCATTGTCTGTTTATCCAATGGTGGACCAGTTCGCATGCCTTGGTTAAAAAACATTAAGGGACTTGTTGAACAATACTTAACGGGTCAAGCCAGTGGCCAAGCTTTGGTTGATATCTTATTAGGAAAAGTCAATCCAAGTGGTAAACTTGCGGAAACATTCCCTAATGAAGTCAGTGAAATACCTTCAACACATAATTTTCCTGGTCGACCAAGACAAGTGCTGTATAAGGAAGGCTTGTATGTGGGTTATAGGGCCTATGATAAAATGCAGGTAAAACCTTTGTTTGATTTTGGTTATGGCCTATCTTATACAAGTTTTGAATATTCGGACTTTTTGATTAATAATGATTCGAAGAAAAGAATGGTTAAAGTTAATTTAAACATTAGTAATACAGGAGATATTTTAGGTAAAGAAATTGTTCAAGTTTATGTTGGTAAAAAAGATAGTTTGGTCTACAGACCTATCAGGGTCTTAAAAGCCTTTGAAAAAGTGACTTTAAAGGCTGGTGAAACCAAGACCTTGTCTTTAACAATTTCTTATGATGATTTGAAAATATATCAAAAAGGTTTTAAACTAGAAGGAGGCCCATATACAATTAGTATAGGGGCTTCATCGAGGGATATTAAATATCAAGAGATTATTAGCATTCAATCAGATGATGAAATTGTTGATGATGGATTAGAAGTTTATAAACATTTTAACAAAGAGACAAACATTTGCGACCGTGAATTTGAAGACTTATTGGGCCACAAAATACCAGACTACCCATCCATAAAGCCTTATACTTTGAATTCAACCATTGGAGAAATACGTAAAACCTTTATCGGTCAAAGAATTTATAAGGTTATGTATAAAAAAATGTCTCATATAATCGAATCAGAAGAAAATGATACCACAAGAAAAATGATTGAAAAATCAATACATGAAATGCCCTTTAGATCATTGGTGGTTTTTAGTGGTGGAGAACTAAGTTTGAAAAAAGCCAAGGGCATGTTAGATTTAATGAATAAGCGATTTATAAGAGGAATCTTAAGAATTATTTTTGGATAAAGAGGAGGACAAGATGGAATTTAGAAAAGTTAAAATGGATGACTTTGATGAACTTTTCCAAATCATTGAAGACCAATACTATGAAGAAAATGACTTTGTAGTAGATTTGCCTGATTTTGAAGAAATTAATAATCCTATCAAAGATAAATTAAAAAAAGTCATTAAGGATCAATCAATGACAGGACTTTATGAACATGGCCAATTATTAGGTTTTATGTATGGTCTTGAAATTGATCAATTATGGGGCAATCAAAAAGGCATACTCGTACCCTTATTTGGACATGGGGCCATTAAAGAAAACCGGTCTAGAATCTATCAACTCCTATATCGGGAGATGAGTAGGCGTTGGGTCAGTGATGGTATATTAAGTCATGCCATTAAAATCCATGCCCATGACGCCATAACTGTGGATACATGGTTTTGGCTTGGCTTTGGCCATCGATGCATCGATTCTATTAAAATTTTAGAAAAGAGAGATAGAGAAAATAAAGACATAGACATTAAAAAAATCAATGTGTCAACTGCTGATGAAGTGATTGAATTAAAAGAAGAATTATCCAAACATTTTAGTCAACCACCACTTTTTATGCCAGTCAGTCAAGTATCTCAAGAACAATCTTTAGAAGAATTTAAAGAATGGTTACAAGTTAAAGACAATCATTGCTTTGGGGCTTATGACAAGGATAAGCCTGTTGGTTTAATCAAGGTTGAAGTGGAGGGAGAGACCCATGTGAGTTTATATTCTAAAGTCATGAACATTACGGGTTTATATGTCGATCCATCTTATCGGGGTCAAGCCATCGCCAAAGACTTGTTGCAAAGGGTCCAAAATTTCTTAAAAGACAAGGGTTACACCTTATTGGGCGTAGACTTTGAATCTTTTAATATTGATGGCGGTGCTTTCTGGAGAAAACATTTTATACCTTATACTTATACACTAACCAGAAGAATTGATGAAGGAATCTTAGCAAAATAAAGTTTGGGAAAGGAACTTTTATGATTAAGAGAATATTTGTTTTATTTTTATTAATTTTTGTATCTTTAGGTATGATAGTCTCCGTAAATGCTGATATTGGGCCAAAACCAACAACTGATATAGAGATTATCGGTTTTAATGAATCATATTATTTTGATGTTTTATTTAAGGTTGATGAATCAAGAGTAAGAGAACTAACAGAGTCGGAGGTCCAAGAAGAGATTGAACATTATTATTACCGTGATGATTTTCCAAATGTGCTCAATGGTTTTCAAGATGATGATGGCTATGCATCATATACATTATATAGAGGTATTCCTCACCATATTGAACAAAGAGATACCCATAAATTTCATTTAGGTTATGTTTCACCACCTGATAAATTTAAAATTGTCTTAGTACTTGATAATGAAGAAATAATTATTTCTAATGTTGTTAATAAAACACTATTCAATGCGGAATTTACCTATGATCTAAATGATTTTGATCTTGAAGATGCAGAAAGTGAATTAGTTGATGGGGTGAGTGTCTATCAGGTTGATTACACATCACCTGAAGAAATTATTCCTTGGTCTCAAATCATACTTCAAATTATATTAGGTGTCGTTTTAACTGTTATTATTGAATTGGGTATATTATTTTTCTTTAGGTATAGTCAAGTAAAATCTTACAAAATTGCTTTATATGTGAATCTAATTACACAATTTCTTTTCCATACAGCTTTGATTCTTATGTCATTATTTGCAAGTTTTTTTGGATTTATTTTTATTTTTGTTGTTGGAGAAATAGTCATATTGCTTATAGAGATTATTCTTTATAGAAAATACTTAAAAGAAAAATCAAAAATGATTGTGACAATTTATGCAATTATTGCAAATTTGACCAGTTTATTTCTTGGCACTTATCTTTTAGAC
>JBKHBS010000034.1:0-12614 GCA_046542225.1 Candidatus Izemoplasmatales bacterium
ACTCTGACTTCAAAAGAATCACCCATAAAGAAGCAATTGATATATTGATTCAAAATAACGACAAATTTATTATTAAAGCTGTGCCTGGAGAAGACTTAGCGACTGAACACGAAAAATTCCTAACAAAACATTTTGATGGTCCGGTTTTCGTTACAGATTGGCCAAAAGATATAAAAGCATTTTATATGAGAATGAACGATGATTTAAAGACAGTGGCGGCCATGGATTTATTAGTGCCAGGTGCTGGTGAATTAATCGGTGGTTCACAAAGAGAAGAACGCTTAGATATGTTAGAAAAAAGAATGAAAGAAATGCATGTTGATGGTGAAGACTTATGGTGGTATAAAGAATTAAGAAAGTACGGTGGCAATAAACATGCCGGATACGGTTTAGGATTGGATCGAATGATGATGTATGTCACTGGTGTTGATAACATTAGAGATGTCATTCCTTTCCCAAGAACGCCTAAAAATTGTGAATTTTAGACAAATATAAAAGCTCAAATTAATTTAATTTGAGCTTTTATTTATTTATATCGTTATTTCATAGATTAATGTGTGGTTTATATCATAAAATCTGTAAGTGTAAGTCTCAAAAATAGGGTAAAAACCATCAAAATTATAGTTGTAAATTTCGGAAATGTTATTAGAATTTATATCATCTGAGATGACCAGTGGAGGCATGACTAAGCCGTGATGATTATTTAAAAACTCAAATTCATTAGCTCCTTCTAGGTAATCAAAATTTTCTGTTAGAGTATACTCAATTTCACCGTAAAAGGCTTCACTTAAATCGATATTTGAGTATGGCAAAGATATATATGAGTAAAGGTATAGTTTTTGATCATGAAAGCCAACTTTATAATAACCACCGATGTCTTGGGTGTCTGGGGCTAGCCGACTTCCTGTTATCCCAAAAGGACTATCTTCACCAACGATATAAAAAGAAAAATCTTTTCCTGAACCCCAATCAGGCAAGTATTCTGTGAAAGAAGCATCGCCGTAATATTTATTATAATAGATTTCTGAGTCAATGAATTCGCCCAGTTCATTAACAGTTATCATTTGTCTTGCTAGAACTTTGAATATTTGATCTTCTCTTTCATCTATATCGCTATCATCAACATTGTAATCTTGAGGAACATAAAAGTTATTTTCGACATATTGTATATAATTTCGTTTGGCTTTAGAATCTTCTAAAAGGTCAATGTCTGGATGTCGCAAATAAGTAGGAACTGTTAAATTCATCTTGTGAAATTGCGGTGGATATTTTTCAATTAATTCATAAATATCAGATATATCTTTTTCTAAATCATCTATCTCAAGGTCCACCAATAACCAATGAGTAATCTGATGTCTATGATAGTTGATTCTTATATAAGTTGATTCGTTATTAAAGTTGACCTCTAAGAAGTAGCGGTATTGACTGAGTTTAAAAACATTAAAATCAACTTTATATTGCCTGGCTATATCATCGGAGGCATAAGAGTAAGGTGTGTAATATTCAAAAGTATCATTATAGGCTACTCTTTGGCCAGGCTGAATAACACTAGCTTTATAATACAAATTTAATTTTTGATTATCGACTTCAGATTCTATAAGGTATTCATTATAACTGAGTTTGGTTACTGTATAATCAAGTTTATCTTCAGTTTGGTTTAAAATGAAAATGCTTAAAATAATTAATAGTGTTGTAAGAACAAATGCACCTCTTATGACCATTGGTCTTTTAAACCAATGCTTTTTTTTCAAAGAACTTGTTTGATTTAATATTTCATTAACTTCTTTTTCTTTAAAAGCATTAATTTCTTTGTCTGATATTTGTTTATTTCTTCGGAATTCATTCATTTAAATCGGTCTCCATTCCTTTTTTTAATTTTTTAATGGATATGTTAATCGTATTGTAAATAGTTTTTATAGGGGATTTAATTAATTTTGCTATTTCTTTAATGCTTAGTTCACTAAAAAAATATAAGTTCATAATCTTTAAATGTTTTTTATTGAGTGTTTGATACATTAAGTTAGTTATTTTTTGAACATCCTCAGCTTGAATTAATTTCTCTATAACATTATCGTCTGATTCTTTTAAAAAGTTAAGATCATCATCATCTATATTGAGTTTATAATGATGATGGTTCTTTTTAAAGTGATTAATGGTGTGATTATGTGCTATACGATAAATCCAAGTTCTGATAGAGGCTTTTTTAGGATTATACTTTCCGCGGTAATTATAAATCTTCATGAAGACATCTTGTGTTAAATCCTTTGCATCTTCAGTGTTGTTCGTTTGTTTTCTAATATAATGAAAGATTTCATTATAATGTTGGCGCATAATTTTTTCAAAATTATTATCTGTAATTATATCCATTTGCCACCCCTTGTAATTATATCCATTTATACCCCTTTTGTTTATATATACAACAAAAGTGAATAAATTCCCGAAACTTTATTAAATTATAACATAAAGCATTAGATTAAATAATAAAACAAAAAAAAGCAAGGACTTATAAGTCCTCGCTTTTAAATGAATATTTAATGTCTATTTTTTTGATTTTTCTTCTTTTGGTGTATCTTTTAAAGATTCAACCAATCCGCTTGCTAAGCCAACGACGCCTTGCATTTCTGAAGGGATGATGATCTTAGTGGCTTGACCTTTAGATACTTCAGCCATTGCTTTATAAGCTTCAAGTGTAAGTACGGCTTTATCAGCACCAGCTTTTTTAACAATCTCAATACCACGAGCAGTTGCTTCTTGGACTTTAAGAATTGCTTCAGCGCGACCTTCAGCTTCTCTAATTGCTGCTTCTTTTTTACCTTCTGCATCTAAGATGTTTGCTTCTTTTTCACCTTGAGCAGTTAAGATAGCAGCTTGTTTTTTACCTTCAGCAATAAGAATTGATTCACGTCTTTCACGTTCAGCACGCATTTGTTTTTCCATCGCTTCGCGAATTTCTTTAGGTGGAATGATATTTTTAACTTCAACACGGTTAATTTTAATACCCCATGGGTCAGTCGCTTCATCTAAAATAATACGCATTCTTTCATTGATTAGATCTCTTGATGTTAAAGTTTGGTCTAATTCTAATTCACCAATGATGTTACGAAGTGTTGTTGCTGTTAATTGTTCAATTAAGAATCCAGGATTTTCAGCACCATATGTGTATTGGTGAGAATCTGTGACTTGTAAGAACACAACAGTATCAATTTGCATGGTAACATTGTCTTTGGTAATAACTGCTTGAGGTTGGAAATCAAGAACTTGTTCTTTTAGTATGATATAGTCTTTGATATGACCTCTTGCATCATAGGTTCTTTTGATTTTGTCAACAAATGGCAACAAGAAATGAAGACCAGCTGTCCAAGTTGTATGGTATCTACCCCATCTTTCAACGATAAATTCTGTTGCTTGAGGGACAACTCTTACCCTTGTACCTAGGTAAACAACGATGATTAATAATAATATAACCAATACGATAATTGCGGCAGGGTTAACTGCTAGAAACATTGCATTTAACATTTAATTTTTCCTCCTATTAAATATTTTTATTTTTTTTAATTTCTTTTGGTTTATAGTTTAACACAATTTTTGATAAATTATCTCTGATTGTAGATTTATCTTTGGATAATAGGATTAAGAATAAATCTAAAATGAAATAAGTTGGAATGATGATGAATGCGTAATAAGGGCTTATTAAGAACAAAATAATAACAAATAAATATTTCAATAATAAGTCATGGATAATAATGTTTACTATTGTTACTTGGCCGACGAGTTCGATTTTTAACAGTCGCCTTCCAGGTGTTTGGCCTTTAAAACCAATGACTAAGCCACTTAGGACAAAGGCAATTCCTAAAGCAAAGAAATATATTAATCCAATATTATAATCTAATAATAATCGATTGTAGACACTGGTATCGTTTGCGTAATGATGATTTAAAACTGATAATTTATTTCTATAAATAACATAAGCTTCATCCCTAGCATCTTCATCATCACCAGCAGCTTCTCTTGCCTCTGTATACTCGTCTTCAACAACTTCTTGATCTTCATAATAGGTGTCAATGACTTCTTGATAATAAGCATCAATTTCATCATAATTATCCACACGATTCTGTAAGACATTTTGACCAAACAGTATAAAAGTTAAGTATACAAACAAAACGACAATAGTAATATCAACCAGAGCGGATATCAATCTTCTTAGAAAACCGGCTCTCATTGTTTTCTCTTGACGACTAATTTAACACCTTTGATTGCTAGGACAATGACTCTTTCATTTTCATAGATGTTTTCATTTGAGATAGCGGTCCAAATTTTACCTTCGATTTTTACTTCCCCACGTTCATTGTCAAGAATTGGTTTAAGGCATACAGCTTCTTGACCTATTAAACTTGAGGCATTGGTTCTGATTTCGTTTCGACTCATATATTTTTTAAAAATTGGTCTTAAACTAATAAGCATTGCAATTGAAACGGCAATAAATACTAAGACTTGAACCATAAGGGCTTCAGGTAAAAAGATTGAAACAATTAAGGCTACAAAAGCACCGGCAGAAAACCAAATACTTGAGAAGTCCATTGTCATACCTTCAATAACTGCGGCTAAAATAATAATGGCAAACCATAGATATACCATGTATTCGCTCAACATAATATCTAGTATCATATTAATTCTCTCCTTTATTTAAATCGACTATCAATGACTGATCAGAGTCACTCCAATAACAATTAAATTTATAATAATTATTTTCTTCGAAGTTTAAATTAATCATTTCAGCGATTTCTTCTATAAAACGTTTGTTGGAAATTCTTGAATAACTTGATTTAATGGTAATGTTGTGTTTTTTTTCCTTTGGTGTATATTCTAATTCAGTATCACCTTTTCGAACTGGTTTTATGGCAATCAGTTTGCGTTCTCTATCCAATCCCAATAAGACAACATATGCTTTTTCTAGATAAGTTGTGGCTGATTTGTTTAAAGTAATATTTGATTCATAAATAGTCGCTATTTCATCAACTTTTTTTCTAGAAATCCATTCAAAGTTTTTCATGGTTCACCTCCCATTATATTACATTGGTTTTATATTACTAATTATATCACTATATATAAAATTATTCAATATTATTATTTAATTATTTTAAATTATTTTAAATTATATTTGTGTTTTTCACTGATTTTAGGTAGTATGGTTAAAGGTGATAATATGAAAGAATTCAATGTAGAAATATCTAGATCTTTAAATAAAAAATTTAAAAGTAAGCTTTTAGCTAAGTTTTTAAAGGCAATAGATGAGTATCAGTTAATAAAACCCAAGGATAAAATATGTGTAGCTATGAGCGGTGGCAAAGATTCATTGGTCTTGGCCATGCTTTTTGAAGAATATAGAAGACATTATCAAAATGATATAGAAATTGTCTATCTAATGATGAATTCTGGTTTTAAAGAAGAATTTATTCAAAACCATTTTAGATTACTTGATATTATCGGTATAGAACAAACAACCATTCCTTCAAAAGTTTATGAAGTCGCAAATGAAATGAATCCAAAAGCACCGTGTTTCTTATGTGCAAGAATGAGAAGAGGTTTTTTATACTCAAAAGCACAAGAATTAGGATGTAATAAATTGGCTTTAGGTCATCATTTTGATGATGTGATTGAGACCACTTTAATGAACATGTTTTACACAGGAACATTTAAAACCATGTTACCGAAAGTGAAATCGAAAAATTATCAAGGTTTAGAATTGATTAGACCCATGTATTTGATTAAAGAAGAAGACGTTAAAAAACTGATGACTTATCATGATTTAAAAGTTAGCCACAAGGGATGTTTATTTCAAGAAAGACAAATCAACACTAAAAGAGATGAAATGAAACAAATGATTAAGGGGTTGAGAGACATTTATAAAAACATTGATATTAACATATTTAGATCAGCCGAAAATATCAACCTTGATTCAACCTTAGGATATATTAAAAACGACATTAAACACAGTTATCTAGACGAATATGATGAAGAATAATATAAAGAAAAGACATTCAATTTAAAAGTTGAATGTCCTTTTTATACCATCAAGGTTTCATATGAAACATTATTTTCCTAAACAAAATTTTGAAAATAAATTATCTAATAAATCATCCGCTGTAGATTGACCAGTGATTTCACCAAGGTTGGCCCAAGCTTTTCGTAGATCAATTTCTACAAAGTCAATCGGTATTTGATCTAGCGCAGCTTGTTTGGCATCTTCTAAAGCCTTTTTAACTTCTTTGAATTTTCCGATATGTCTTATATTGGATAGGAGTGCTTTATCGCTATTTAATATTTTTTCATCAATGAAGAGTTTCTTTACTGCTTGTGATAATTGATCAATGCCTTCATTTTTGATGGCAGAAATATTAATCACTGATTCATCTTCTAAGTCTAATTTGTTTCCTAAATCCATTTTGTTGCCAATGATAATTCTTTGTTTGTTTTTCGTTAGTTTTAGTAGTTCAAAATCCAACTCATTTAGCTTTTCTGCACGATTTAAAACGAGCAAAACTAAATCGGCGGTTTCGATGGCTTTTTTAGATTTATTGATTCCAATCCGTTCAATAATATCTTTGGTTGTTCTTATTCCAGCTGTATCAATTAATTTTAAAATAACCCCATCAAGATTTAGTTCAGCCTCAATTAAATCTCTTGTTGTTCCTGAAATATCTGTAACAATGGCTCTGTCTTCTTTTAATAAAGAATTTAATAAAGAAGATTTTCCTACATTTGGTTTTCCAACAATAACGGTTTTAATACCATCTCTAATCATTTGGCCAGTTTCAGACTCATTGATGATTTGATTGATTTTCTTTATGAGTTGATTGATTTTAGGTAGGATCATTTCATTGGTGACTTGTTCAACGTCATCATATTCTGGATAGTCAATATTGACTTCAATGTTTGCGACAATGGCTAAGATTTCTTCTTGTAAATTTTCCACAAGGTTTTTTACATCACCTTTTAATTGGTTGTTTGCTAGGTGAAGTTGGTTGTGTGATTTAGCATTTACTAAGTCCATGATACTTTCTGCTTCAGTTAAGTCTAGTCTGCCGTTTAAATAAGCTCTTTTTGTGAACTCACCATTTTCTGCCATTCTAGCACCGTGAGCAATTAATAATTTAAGTATTTCACTGGTGATAAAATTACCACCATGGCATGATATTTCAACAACATCTTCGGTTGTAAAAGATCTTGGAGATTTAAAAATTGAAACCATGACTTCGTCAATAATTTGTTGGTGATCATGTATATGACCGTAATGGATTGTGTGAGATTTTTGTTTGGTTAAATCAGGTCCTTTAAAAATGTCGTTAACAATAGAGAAACTATCTTGACCAGAAACTCTAATGACGTTTATCGCACTCGTTCCATCCGCTGTTGTCTTTGCTGTAATTGTATCAAATATCATTTTTTTATTATAAGTGTGAACTTATATCCCCCTTTCGAAAAGGTAACTGATATTATTTTAACATATTTTATAATTTTGTTGTATAATATACATACTATCAAGGACGGTGATATTGATGAAAAAATTTAGAAAACCTTTTAAGTTTTATGTGATGTTATTTATTCTCTCAACAATTGTTATTGCAGCTTATACAATATATAGAATGCTTGTTGAAGATATTGCTTTTAGTCAACTATATACTTTATGGTTCTTACCATTGTTTTTTATTACCATTTATTATGGTAGCGATTTTTTATTGGATAAGATTTTTAATAGAAAAAAACAAGTTGACTACGAAGGTAAATTTTTAAATGCTGTTGGAGAAAAAATGAGACAATCTGATGAATTTTTAATTGAAGATTATCGGAGATTACAAATTAATTATAAATTCCAACAAAGTTTAAAAATGGCTTATAAAATATATATTGATGGCGAAGACGAGGTCTTCAATATTGAAAAATTAAAGCGAAAATTCAATAAAGGCACTGTAGAAAATCGTGCCATGGAATATGTCATTGATTTTATTAAAGAAAATGAAGTAAACAATGGAAAAAAAGACGAAAATACGGTATAATAAATTTGGTGAAATAAGCTATAAAATGGAGGCAAAATATGAGCTATAAAGCATTGTACAGAATATATCGCCCAGCTGACTTTGATCAAGTTGCTGGACAAAAACATATTACTCAAACTTTAAAAAATGCTTTAAAGAATGATCGCGTTGCTCATGCTTATTTATTTAGTGGTCCTAGAGGGACAGGTAAAACTTCAATTGCTAAAATTTTTGCCAAGGCCGTTAACTGTGAAGAAGCACCAACAGACAACCCATGTAATGTTTGTGAAAATTGTATGGGTATTTCTAACAACTCCATCAGTGATGTAATTGAAATTGATGCCGCCAGTAATAATGGTGTTGATGAAATTAGAGAACTGAGAGATAAGGTTAAATATTTACCTGGTTATGTAAAATATAAAGTCTATATCATTGATGAGGTTCACATGTTATCAACAGGTGCATTTAATGCTTTGTTAAAAACATTAGAAGAACCACCGCAACATGTCATTTTTATTCTTTGTACAACCGAACCACAAAAAATACCAGCAACCATTCATTCACGTTGCCAAAGATTTGACTTTAAGTCAATCAGCAATGCTGACATTATTGATAAATTATTTGAAATTGCTGAAGAAGAAAACATTGAAATTACTGAAGAAGCTGTTAAACAAATCGCGAATTACGCTGAAGGCGGACTTAGAGATGCCATTAGTTTATTAGATCAAGTTTACGCTTACAGCCCTAAAAAAATTGATGTTGATGATGTCAATGAAATATGTGGGACTGTTTCCGTTCTAAAATTATTAGAGATGGTTGATTCAATTGTAAAAAAAGAACCAGCAATATCGATTAAATTATTAAGTGATTTAATTAGCGAAGGCAAAGAAATCAAAAAAATCACTTTGGATTTAATCGACTTCTTTAAAAATGTTTTGGTTTATAAAAATTTAAATCGTTTAAATGAGTTTTCTATTTATGATAATTTAGAGGAGTTTAAGTCTTTTGCCAAAGCATTGTCTAGCCATCGTTTGTTTTTGATATTAGACATTTTAAATCAAACCTTAAATGAAATGAATTGGAGTGGACAACCTAAAACTTATCTTGAATTGGCATTTTTGAAAATGACTGACCAAGAATCAAGTGACTCAGAAGTCTTGTTTGAAAAAATTGATGAACTTAAAAACAGAATTGCTTATTTAGAGAACAGCGAAAATGATCCTATTAAGTTTAGAACTGAAGTTTCTGATAAAGAAGAAGTCCTTCCAAGCAAGATAAGTAAACCTATCATTAAAACTTTAGATAAAGATAAGGAAGAAAAAAAGATACAAGAAGAAACATTTGAAGACGAAACTTCAAAAGAAACACTCATTGAAAATATAGAAAAAAAAGACGAAAACAAAAACCTAAATCCAAATACAAAAGAAGACATAAAAAATGATATATGTGATGATATTTCCAATACATATGACATTGAATTCGTTGAAGAAGTACTAAACAATGGTGATATTCAAGATAGGAAATATTTGAATGATGAATGGCAAGGTTTTGAAAGAGGACTTACAGAAAAAGACGAAAAATACCTAGCTTCTTTATTAGAGACAGGCAAAGTCGTCGCTTCTAAGAAAAACAAGATTATCATTACTTTTTCAAGTGCAACCATTTGTAATAAGTTAATGGAACCTGATAATAAGGAAAAACTTCAAAATATCTTATATAATAAATTTGATAGAGATATTCAATATATGGCATTACCGATTAATGTGTTTGAAGACATTACCAATGAATTTAAAGAACACTATCAAAAAGGCGAGAAAAACATTAAGCTATCAAAGATTTATTGTGAAGGTCTTAAGGATGTGTCCAAGATAAAATCAACCAAAGATGAAAGAGAAGCCAAAGTTGTAGCAGATGCTAAAAATATCTTTGGGGATTTGGTGAGAGTAAAAGACTAGGAGGAGCACTTATGTTTAATCCACAAATGATGCAAAATTTTAATAAAATGAAACAAGATTTAAAGCAAGTTCAAGATCAAGTTTATCAATCAACTTTTTATGGCCAGTCTGGTGGTTCTGTTGTGAAGGTTGCTATAAAGGGTAATAAGCAAGTATTATCTGTTGATATAGATAAAGATAAAATAGATGTTAATGATTTTGATTTAATTGGCGATATGGTTGTTGCCGCTATGAATGATGCCATAAAAAAAGCTGATGCTGAATTACAATCTGCAATTGAATCGGTTACTCAAGGCATGAATATACCGGGGTTGTTTTAATGAGCTTTCCAAAACCAATTGAGGATTTAATCACACAGTTTATGAAATACCCTGGTGTTGGAAGAAAAACGGCTGAACGTTTTGTATTCCATACCATCAATAAATTAGATAAAGAATCAGTGAAAGAAATATCAAATGCTTTGATTGATTTAAAAGAAGATATCCATTACTGTAAGGTTTGCAACAACTTAACGGATAAAGAAATCTGCTATATTTGTGCAAACGAAAAGAGAGACGATTCTCTTATATTGATTGTCGAAAGCCCCAAAGATGTTTTTTCTATTGAAGAAACTTCTCAATATAAAGGTCTTTATCATGTTTTGAATGGTGTTTTGTCACCATCTGATGGTATCGGGCCGGAAGAATTGAATTTAAAATCTTTATGGGACCGGGTTGCTCAGAAAAAAGTGAATGAAATCATCATTGCAACCTCTTCTACTCAAGAAGGAGAAACAACAGCTTTATTTATTAAAAGAATCTTACAAGACACAGATTTAACCGTGAGCAGAATAGGCTCTGGAGTCCCTGTAGGACTTAATCTAGAATATGCAGATCAACTCACTTTAACGAAAGCAATCGAAAACAGGAAGAAAATTTAATTACTAATAAAGTTTTTACTTAAAAAAATATCTATTATGTGATATTATAATATGATGTTCTGAGTTTAATGATTTTGAAAAACAGTTTTTATAGGAGGTGCGGAATGCATCAGATCGGTTTAACTAAAGCATTAGCAATAATGGATACAATTAACGGCTACTTTAGTGGCATAATTGAACAAGTGGTTTTCTATCTAGAAAATATTGAGCCTTGGGCTGCCGGCTTATTATTAATAGGAGCTGCTATTTTTGTTTTCATTGGATTACTTGTTTTTCTTAAAAAATTTGTAAAAGCATTCATCGTTCTCGCGGTATTAGGCGGCGCAATTTATATCGTTTATACACAAACAGACTTACTAAATAACATCTTGAAGATTATCCAATAATTTTCAAGATTTTTCGCTAGAAAGAAAGGATTTTATTTATGACAAAAAGAATTATACTATTATTTTTATTGGTCTTTAGTGCTGTATTGCTTATTTCTTGTGGGGAGTCTACAAGTACAACAGAAGCCACAACTGAAGCTACAACTGAAGTCCAAGAAGCGACTTTACCAAGTCTAGAAAACCAAAATATAAGTGATATTCAAACGGCTTTAGATGATTTAGGTATTGATTACACCATTCAATACCAAACCAATCCAGATTTAACTGAAGATACATTTATTTCATATGGAGATGATCTTCAAGCCGGTGATTTGGTTTCAACAAATGATAGCGTTATAGTCTTTGTAGCAACAGAGGACTTATACCTTCCTGATTTATCAGGTATGGAACAGTTCGCTATATTCAATCACTTAAATGAACTGGGTTTCAGTATGAACAACTATAGTTTTGAAATTGTTGTGAGTAATGACGCCCCAGACATGACCTTTGTGGGTTATGAAAGTCATGAAGTTGGTGACCCAGTTTCAGATACAGAAACATTTGTTATCTTGATTGCTGATAACCAAGAAACTTTGCCTGACTTAAGTGGTAAATTAGAAACTGAAATCAAAGATATATTGGATGACTTACAAATCAAATATACCTTTAGTGAAGTTGTTGATGATGATTATCCAGAAGGAAGTTTCGCTTATTACGAAAACAATGAAATAGGCGATTTATATGAAGAGGATTCGACTGTAGAAGTTGTGCTTTACAAAAACACATTTACAGATACAGAAGTTGGTTTGTTTATTTCTAAATATGTAGATAGTGAGACTGATTCAGCCATTGAGTTATATAATCCAACCAGCGTAGATATCAATTTAGAAGATTACCATCTTGTAATTTATACAAATGGTTCTTTTGAAGTGACTCATCGTATCGAATTCGAAGCGGGAAGTGTGATTGAAGCAAATGGCACATTCTTAATTTCTTCAAGAGAAACAGACCCTGCTTTGCAAAGATATGCTGATTTAAGGACGGATGATTTAGTTTTTAATGGGAATGATACCATTCAATTAAGATATAAAAACGATACTTACATCGATACCATTTATAATCTAGGCGAAAGAGGATATATCATGGACAATGAAATTTATGTTCGCCGTGAAGCTGTGACTGCTGGTAATAGAGATTTCAGTTTGAGTGAATGGACTGCCTTTGTTCCAGGCTATTATGAAATTATCGGAACCCATCCTTTAACTATTGATGATAAATTAACCCTTACACAAGCAGAGATTAATGAAATGATTGTTAGGGGCTTTGACCATCCTGAAGGTGG
>JBKHBS010000035.1:0-12393 GCA_046542225.1 Candidatus Izemoplasmatales bacterium
GTTGTTGGTTCTTCAGTTGTTGGTTCTTCTGAATCAAAATCATAAAGATTATAATATAAAGTATATACCATTTCTTGGTCATTTAATGTATAAGTTCTATAAATAATCATGTATTCATAGTCTTCATTATCCGATTCTTGAGATTCAACTTCAAGATTTTCATTACCTAGGAAGGTTTCCACCATTTCTACATAATAATCCAAATCATTAATTTCTTCTTCTGTTAAACTTGCTTGACTAAATGGACTTTTCATTTCTTCAACTGACCCTTGATCATATGATAATAACATTGAAGAAGAAATCGCTTCTAATGCAAGCACTTGTTCATCTGTTTGAACAATTTCTTCGGTTTCACTTGTACCTGTACAGCTCATGATGGTTAGACCCATCACCAAGCCTAGAATAATTGCTAGTAATTTTTTCATTTTCTTACCTCCTTGATGAATATACGTATGAAGGTCTTATTTTATTGGTAATATTTAATTTTTTATTTATTTTGTCCTGGCGGATTTTCTACTGGCTTTTGTCCCGGTGGGTGTTGACTGGGTGGGTTGCCTGGATTATCATCTGGACCTCTGCCAGGTTTTTCTTCTTCTGCCGTTGATGCATCATCAAATATAAAACGATAAACCATTTGACCTGTATCTTGTTTGTTTTGAACATCCACATTAAATCTTCCATTCATTTGCTTGGCTTGGTCTTCAATATTATAGTCCACATCTATGGTGTTTTGATCTTGTCTTCTCATCATTAAACTAATTCTAATACCTTTATTGTCTTGGTAATTAAAAGAAGCTTCATAACGATTGTCTTGAATTTCCATTCTAATGTTTGTTGAAAATTGTTCGATATTATTTTTAACAAATCGATAAACAAATTCATGGACTTCTTTTGCTTGCATGTTAGACACTTCCACAAAATCAGTTTCATTTTTATTCAACCTTAAGGTTTCATTTGATTTTATAAATTCGTAATCAGTATCACCATTGACAATCTTACCCCTAATGGTTCCATTATATTGGTTATAATAGATATTATATTCAATTGTGTCACCCGTTAAATTATAGGCTCTAAAGTGAATTCTATTTTGGTAATCTTCTAAATTAGATGTAAGTTCTTCATAGGAAATCCGGTCTTTATTATTAACGATTAATTCAGCCAATTCAATCATTGGCGTCATATCATTTAGATAAGCTTCAGTGTCATCTGCATTTGTTTGTGAGTCCACATTCAATTTCAAGTTTAAGTCAGTTTCTTCAATGTTTGAATATTCTAGCATGGCTTGAGCTGAAATGGTTTCAAATCCTAACACTTCTATATCAGAGTCTAAAGGATAAGTTGAGTCTGAGATGTTTAAAATTTGGAAGGCCAGGAAGCCTGTAATTAATAGAAGGAATGAAGTAAAGGCCAACTTCATATTAAAAGGATATCCTAATTTTTTATGATTTTCTTTTGGTTCAATATTGATTGATTTTATATCAATTTTATGTCTTATATCAGGTATTTCTTTTAAAGCTGATTGCCTTATTCTTTCCTTGATATCTTTATTTTTCATCTGGGCCCACCTCCTTTTTTAATGTTTTTATGGATTTATTGTATATCCATAAAACGGTTCCTAATGGTTTATTAACGGTTTTAGCAATATCTTTAAACTTCATATCCGCAACAGCTCTTAGCAAGACTATTTGTTTTTCATCTCCATTTAGCGACTTGACTAAGTCTAATACGTCATATGTTTTTGCATCCGTTTTCAGTGATTCATGAATGTATGATTGTTCTTGCGGATCATAGATGGTTTCGCGATTTGATTTTCGCAAGTAGTCTAAGGCTGTATTTTTTGCAATTTGCATTAGCCATGCATTAAAATTTCTACCGCGTTTATATTGTTTGATCTTTTTAATCATTTTTATGTAGGTATCTTGCATTAAATCTTCAGTAACTGTTCTGTTTCGGACTAAAGAAATGATAATAGAAAAAACACCTCTTTTTGTATGTTCGTAAACTGTTTCAAAGGCTTCGTTATCTTTAAGTATGAGCTTGTCTATATAATCATCAAAATTGATCGGCATAAATACCTCCATACTTATTATACCATCCTGCCTTCAATGTATATACGTATAAACCGAGGTTTTTATTGGAAAAAATAATTTTTTTAAAATGATAATTATGATAAATACCCCTTGAAAGTAAAAAAACACTCTTGAAGGAGTGTTTTTTAAGTTTTTAAATCATTTAGTTATTATTCTTCTGTTTCTTCTTCATCTTCAGAATCTTTTTCAGTAATAACTTCTACATCTGAAGCATCCATTTCTTCTTCAGTTTCTAATTCTTCCTCAGAATAAGTATTTTCAATCACAGATACAACTGTTTGTTCTGGGTCTACTAAAACTTTTAATCCTTCTGGAATGTCTAAATCTTTAACACTTAAAGTGTCACCAACTTTTAATTCTGAAACATCTACATCAATGCTTGCTACACCAGATCCAACATTATATTCAATTTCTAATGAATCATTAGGCACTGAAATAATAATTCCTGGTTTCTCTACAGCTTCTCTTCCAATAATGTGTAGTGGAATATCAGCAGTAATTGTATCGTCTTTCGATACTTTTTGTAGCTTAATATTTAAGAATTGGCTATGTTTTATGATATCTCTTTGAATGTCTTTAATATAAACTAAGTGTTTGTTCCTTCCAATTTTAACTTCAAAAGTTTGTGTCATGCCTTTTTCAGCATACATATCATGGAAAGGTTTTTCATCGACTTGAATAGAAATAGGCTCTATTGTTTTCCCAAATAAAACACCAGGTATTTTATGACTTCCTCTGACATCTCTTAAAGAATCAGTTCTTTTTTCAATCTTCATATTAGGCTCCTTTCTATCGTGTTTATAATTTTATCATAAGTATTATAACATAAAAGTATTATTTTTACACCTAAGAGATTTATCTATTTTTATTTTTTTGTGCAACTTCTCTTTGTCTTGGACAATTCGCCCCATCAAAACGCCATTGGCAAGGATTACATTCTAAGCAATATAAGATATCTTCACCCTCTTTTAAATGCTTTGTAAAGTTATAATCAGCGAGTTGCCCCCTACCCACAGCAACAAAATCTAATAAATCGTTATGAATTAAATATTCGATCTGTTCCTTTTCTTTTATCTTATAAACACCTATCACTGGTATATTAACAACTTTTTTTATTTCTGTCGCCCCATAAACAATCCAATGATATGGAAAATCATCTGGTTTGTCTATTTCGCTTGCATCAAAACCAGTTGATACACTTAAATAATCATATCCATACTTTTCAAAATATTGGGCAAATCGCTTAGATTCTTCTAGTGAGTTTTCATTGCATCCCATACGGATGCCAATGATGAAATCATCAGTTGTAGAATCATCGATGGCTTGATAAATATCTTTGGCAATCCTAATTCTATTTTCGAATGAACCACCGTACTCATCAATCCTTCTATTAGAAATTTTGGAAAAAAACTGGGTCAGTAAATACCCATGTGCCCCGTGGACTTCAACCCCATCAAAACCTGCTTTTTCTGCACGAATAGAAGCGGTTTTAAAATCTCTAACAAGCCCTTGAATTTCATCAGGCCTTAACTCTCTGGCTTCGTTGAAATTTGAAGATGATACAATATCTGTCAAACCTTCAACTTTTGTCTTTGCGCCAGCATGGTGGATTTGGATAATGGCCTTGCAATCTGCTTGGTGAATGACATCAGCTAATTCTTTTAAACCAGGAATGAATTTATCATCCCAAATACCCAATTGATCATCTGATAAACGCCCATTAGGGTGAACAGCACTTGCTTCTACGACAATCATCCCGATTCCATTTTCAGCAATTTGTTGATAATGGTTAATTTTCCGACTATTGACATATCCGTCTTCAGAAAAATTAAATGTGACCATTGGCGGTAAGGTTATTCGATTTTTAATGTCATGATTTTTAATTTTTTTACTTGTAAATACTTTGTTCATTTTAAACCCTCACAATCCTTGAATTTAATTCTTTCATTTCTTTTTTATAAACAATATATGATATGGTACCTGTAACGACATCCGCAACCACGAATGTCCACCAAATCCCATCAATGCCCATGAGATAAGATAATAAATAAGCAAATGGAACAAACAATAAAAATCTTCTAGATAAGGCTACTAAGAAAGCCCTTAATGGATAACCCATGGCTTGATAACCACTAGACAATATCACTTGATATGTAATGAATGAAAAACCTAAGGCTACCATTCTAAATGCAGATGACCCTAAATTAATAAATTGTTCTATATTCTCAGCTTCATCACCTTTTGTAAATATAGAGAATAGGGCTGGTGAAAAGAACATAATCATGACAAGCGCAAAAGTAAAGTAAGCCAGTAAAAGTTTTGATGCAAAGGACATAACCTTGTGGACTCTGTCATATTGCTTGGCCCCAAAATTATAGCCAACAACCGGTACCATTCCTTGTACCAAACCAAAGCCAGGCATTAAGGTAAATCTTAATAATCTATTGATCACCCCATAAATGGATTGATACATTGTAGCGATTTCTTCTGTGGCTGAATAACGTCTAATCAGCCTTGTCACAACTATAATCATCACACTACCCATGGCAATTCTCGCAAATGAAGGCAAACCAACTGCAATCATTTCCTTGGCGGCTTTTATATCGATCCTATAGATATGTTTTAAATCAATTGCTAGGCTAGATTTCTTTGATAAGGCTTGTAAAAACACATAAATAAATGCGGCTGTTTTTGCAATTGCTGTCGCATAAGCAGCCCCACTAACACCAAGACCAAAGCCCCAGTCAAAAATGAAAATTGGATCCAGTATAATATTCAAACCAGCGCCTATAAATAAAGACCACATGGCTATTTTAACACGACCCTCGGCCCGGGTTAAATTGTTCATCATAACGCCCAAAGAAAAAGGTATTAAAGCGATTAAGATGATGAGTATATAATCTCTGGCATAACCAATATTTCTACTGGTTGCCCCAAAAAATATCAATAACTCATCAAGAAATATATAGGTGATTAAGATGACAAAAAGCGTCATCAAAACATTGAGTATAATGGCTGTATTAACAGCTTTTTTCATTGTATCTAAATCATGTCTACCAAAGGCTCTGGAAAATACAGATGCAGACCCAACCCCAAGCATCAATCCAATGGCCAAGATGATTAGTTGGATGGGATAAGCAAGGGTTAAAGCACCGATGGCATCAGTACCAACTCCATAAGAAACAAAGATTGTATCGACCAAATTATACATTGCATTAACAATCATTGCTAGGATAGAAGGTATGGCTAAACTAATTAAAAGTTTTTTTATATTCATATGCCTTAACTTCTCATCATTTTTTTTGTTAATCGTTTGATCCATACACGCACCCCCATTTCATCATCCATATATTTATTATACATAGATATTAAAAATATGCAAAAAATCAAAATTCTAATTTATAAATAAGAATTGTTATGGTAAAATAATCTACAAAGGAGATAAATTTAATGAAGAAAGCAATTGAAGTTAAAAATCTGGTGAAATCCTATGGCGATTTACTAGCCGTTAAAAATATATCTTTTGACGTAGAAAAAGATTCATTTTTTGCCTTTTTAGGCCCTAATGGCGCTGGGAAAACAACCACCATAAAAATCATATCAACCTTATTAGAAAAAAATCAAGGTGATGTGCAAATATTTGATTTAAAACTTGATAAAGATAACCAAAAAATAAGAGAAAAAATTGGTGTGGTTTTTCAAAATAATATGTTAGATGATTTGCTAACGGTTAGAGAAAACTTACAAGTTAGAGCTTCCTTTTATGGCTATAATAAACAAAAATTCGAAGAGAGATTATTAGAAATTGATGCCTATATTCATTTCCAAGACTTTTTAGATCAACGTTATAGCAATTTATCTGGTGGTCAACGACGAAAAGCTGATATCGCAAGAGCCTTATTGCACTGGCCTTCTTTATTAATTTTAGATGAACCAACCACTGGATTAGACCCAAAAAGTCGAAAAGACATATGGAACCTAATCAATATTTTAAGAAAAGAAAAAAACATGACTATTTTTCTAACCACTCATTATATGGAAGAAGTGAAAGATGCAAACAAAGTTGTCGTCATTGATCAAGGCGAAATTGTAGCCATGGGTTCTTCAGAAGAACTTCGGTTGAAATATTCAAATGATCGTCTTAAAATGTTTCCTAAAAATGATTTATTTGATTTATTAAACAAGGACAAAATCAAATATGAAATGGTTAATGGTTTGGCAATCGTTATCTTAAAAGACTGTTTTGATGGCCTTAACCTAGTTAATAAATATAGGGACCATATTAAAGATTTTGAGATTATTCGCGGCGATATGGATGATGTCTTTGTGAATATCACCGGAAGGAAATTAGGTGAAGTTTATGAATAATGTCTTGTTTTCATTGGTTAAAAGGAACCTCAAAAAATTCCTAAGAGACCGTGCAGCTGTCTTCTTTTCTTTCCTTTCTGTCATCATCATATTATTGTTATATATTCTATTTTTAGGTAAAATGCAGATTGATTCCCTGAAAAGTGAATTGGGTGATATAAATGGACTCGGTTGGCTCGTTAGTTCTTGGATTATGTCAGGTATTTTGATGGTTTCTACGGTTACTGTTCCCTTAAGTGCAATTGGTGGCTTAATCGATGATCGGGCAGATAATATTTTAGATGATTTTTACGTGTCACCCATTTCGAGAAATAAGTTGGCTTTGTCTTATTTAATTAGTTCTTGGGTCATTGGTTTTATTTTGGTTTTTGTTAACTTAATTATCGGCCAGATTTATGTGGTTTCTCAAGGTGGAGAAGTCCTTGCTTTATTTACCTTTATAAAAATTTTATTTTTGGTCTTGTTTTCTATTATGACCTTTAGTTCTTTTTTCTTTTATTTATCGATTATTATTAAAACAAGAAATGCTTTTGGCACACTTTCAACCCTGGTAGGAACCTTTATTGGTTTCTTGGGTGGCATCTATATTCCCATAGGTGTTTTGGGAAAAACCGTTCAAACAGTCATGAATGTATTGCCTACTGCACATGCTGTAACAATTATTAGACGGGTTTATATGGGAAGTGCTGTTAATGAAGTATTTACAGGCGCCCCTGAGGGTGTTTATGAAAGTTATGCCAATACATTTGGTTTAAAAATTGTCATTGGTAACTTTGAGATGCAGGAATGGCATATGCTTCTATCAATGGGTGTTTTTATGGTCATCTTCTATGTAATAAGCATCATTAAATTATCCAAAAGTAAATTATAAATAAATAAGCAACCCTAAGTGGTTGCTTATATTTTTTTATACCATTTTTTAATATCTTTAATTTCTCGGTCGCTTAAACTGTGGCCATATTTATAAACATTGAAGGTCACATCTGCGTTTTTATCTTTTAATCTCTCATAAAGTTCTTTGGCTTCAACCATTGGTACAATAGGATCATTCTCACCTGCTGAAATAAAGATTTTATTGTGGTCTTGTCTAACGATATCAAAATCTTTAATCGGCACCATGGGATGTAATAAGATATGAGCCTTATAATATTTCCCAAAGTGATAGATTAAAGACCCGATGATATTGGCACCGTTAGAATATCCTAGTAAAACCATTTCTTCTTTATCTAAATCGTTTACCTTTGCAAATGCTTGCAAAAACTTATGTAAGTATTTGGTTTCTTCAATTAGGTTTTCAGTGTCTAGAACACCAGGTTTTAAACGTTTGAAAAAACGATTTAAGCCATTTTCATTGATGCGGCCTCTCAAGCCCAATAAATTGGCCGATTGATCAATGTTTTCACCAAGAAACATTAAATCATTTTCATCGCCACCAGTTCCATGTAATAAAACCAATGTTCGCTGATTGTTTTTACGGACAAAATTATACTCTATATTCGCTTGCACGTTTACCAACCTTCTTAAGCATAATCTTAAATTGTTCCTCTTCTTCTTCACTTAAGACTGAGATAATTTCTCTCATATTCTCTTTATGTTTTTGGAAGACTTCATCCATTAGTTCTTGGCCCTTATCAGTTAATGCCAGTAGAAAACTTCTCTTGTCTGTAGGCGATTGTGTTTTATAGATATATTCTTTGGTTATTAATTGACTGATGACATAGCTCATACTAGAATTGGTAATCAAAACCTTTTCAAGCAATGCTTTTATCGGCATTTTGCCTAAATGATACAAGGCCTCTAAGATACCAAATTCAGTTACGTTTAATCCAAAACTTTTAACGTCTCTTTGAATGGCTTTACCCAAGGCATCTGTTGCTCTAAATAATATTGTGATTGCTTTTAAATCATTCATCGTAATACTCCTTTTTATATTTTTTAGGCACAGTGTCAATATGTCTAACTTTAGCTTCAATTTCTTTTCTATCACCTTTAAATTTAGGTGGAAGGGCCAATGTTTCTCCTAAATTCTCATAAGTTTCTTCGTCTTCCATAAAGCCAGGTCCTTCAGTTGCAAACTCAAATAATATATAGGGATATAATCTCGTATAAAGAGATTTAAAATAAAACCTATCCACAAGTCCAGAATGTCTAGCACCTATAGTGTTTAGCCAACTAATCCATTGCTTTAATTGATCAACATCTTCAATTCTAAAGGCCATATGGTGAACAGAACCATATCCTAAAGAAGCGCGTTTTAAATCTGCTTGATGATCTATTATAAGAGACCCACCATTTCCACCAGGTCCGACTTCATACAATGATAATTGCTTGTCTTCATCTATTAAAGCAAAATTTAAGTATTCAGTCAATACATGATTCATCCGTTCTTTATCTTTAACTCTTAAAAAGACGGGACCTAAACCAATAATCGCAAAGTCATTAGGAACGGGACCTTTTTTCCAAGGAATACCTCCATCTACACCTTCTATACCTTGATCAGATACAATGGCGTATTCTTGTTCATCAAAGTCATTAAAGAACAACATTTTCCGATTAAAAACTGTTTTTTCTTCAAAATCAATCTCAAAATGCTTTAAACGTTTTATCCAATAAGCAATGGCCTGATCAGTTTTAACTCTTAAGCCTATCCTGCCAATTTCGTCAGAACCTTTTTCGCCTTTTTGTACCCCATGAAAATCAAAGAAAGTCATATCCGTTCCTGGATTGCCTTCATCATCCGCAAAAAACAAATGATATGTAGAAATATCATCTTGATTGACCGTTTTTTTCACCAATCTTAAACCTAAAATATCTGTAAAAAATTTATATATGTCTTCTGCGCTACTTGTCATCGCAGTAATATGATGTATACCATTAAGTGTTTTCATAAGCACCCTCCTTGTTTATATTATATTTCGAATTCGAAATATAATCAAGTAAGTTGCTTAAAAAAAAGTTAGAGACCAATAATCTCTAACCATGTCCTTCTTTAGGAACGATGCATATAAATTTAAAAACCTTATCACCAGTGTTTTTATACTGATGCAATGCATCACTAGGAACATATGCATAGCCACCAGCTTTGACTGGATGGTCTTTTCCATTTATCATGATGGTGCCTTCACCTTCAATGATAAAATTAATATGTGGCCAAGGATGATTGTGTCTAGGGGTATAACCATCTTTTTCTACTTCAACCACTCGCATAACATAGTCATCCCATCCTTCTTTTTCAGAAACCAAGACTTTCATATAAGCGTCTTTTGCACTTTCATGACTCACTTTTTTTGCTTGTAGCTTATCTATATTTCCAACAATCATTTGAATCCCTCTTTTCTATAGCTTATTTATATTATATCTTTAGTCTGATGATAATCCAATGATTTTGTCTTCTTAATCACTAAAACAATTGGAAAAACACTCTAAACCCTATAGGAATGAGAAAGGCTAAAAAATTTAAGGCAATGGCGATAACCCCAAAGATAAAACCTAGTTGAGAATAATAACCCCTTCTTTTTTCACTGCTATAAATGACAATGGCAGTGATTGCAAAAACAAAAGAAATGAAGCCTCCGAAAAAGAAAGAGATTAAGTTCAAAAGGCTTAATAAAAAAGCAATGATTCCAAAAATCGTTGAAGTCCCATAATTTAATGAATGATTGGTTTTTCTTGAATTGCCTCTATTATAGATAGTTTGACTTTCATACATTGATGATTTTTTGGCTTGATTGCCACATTGACTACAATACTTATCATAGACATCTATTTCGTTTCCACATTGACTACAGTATTCCATATGTCTAACCTCACTTATTTTTAAAATCATTAAAATTATATCATAATGAATTCTTTAAAAAAACTGCTTTTGTTAAATAATGAATGATAATGTGATAAAATATTAATATATAAGAGGTGACTAATGAAAAAAATTCTGAACGATCTAAACAGCAAGTATTATTTAATATTTATTTTTTATATATTGGTTTTCTCCCTTATTTCTGTTCTTTTGTTTTTTATTGACAAGGGTATCCAAGGCAGCCAATATAGTTTGACCTTTTCTTTTTCTCAAAGTTTTCTAGAAGATTTTTTAATCATGATGATTTCTGGTATCATCACAATAGTGACCATTACCTTTTCAATAATGATGGTGGTTTTAGTATTATACAGTGGCCAATTTTCACCTAGAACATTAAAAGATTACTTAAAAAGAAAAGTCCCCTTGAATATTTTAGGATATTTTATAGGTGTCAGTGTTTACGCTTTAATATCATTGGTTATAACTGAAAATAATAATACCTTAGCCTATCCCAACTTGACCATTTTTTCCCTTATTTTAATTGTTGTGAGTATGGTTTTATTTGCCTACTACATCCATTACGTTTCTAAGTCAGTTCAAGTCAACGTTTATATTGATAAAATGGTCAGTGAAGCCGTTGATGAAATAGAAAAAAGACAAAAGAAAGTCAAAGAAGATCCTCTCATTCATTTAGAAAGAAGTGAAGACGATGAAGACAAAGAATTTAACTCTGAATATAAAACAACTCAGACTGGGTATCTCACTGATATTAATAAAAAGAAACTTTTAGCATATTTAATGGAACATAATTTATCTATTTTTGTCAATATTCCTTTGAATGAACATATTTATGAAGAAGATATTTTATTTAAATACAACAAGGATGAATCATTCGATTTTGATGAAGAGGTAATTGCTGAAAGTTTTGTCATAAGAGATGAATCAGGTTCTTTTAGTGAATACCGTGAAAAAACAATGAAATTGGTTGAAATTGCAGTTAGGGCTTTATCGCCTGGAACCAATGATCCTTTCACAGCTAAAATCTGTATTGATCAACTTGGATTTGTATTTATGAAACTTTCTGATGCCTACTACAGTTTACATTATCATGATGAGGAAGGCACTGAAAGGTTAACCATTAAAACCTTAAACTATAATGATTTACTTTATGACCACTTCTATCAAATTTACCTTTACGGAAAAAAAGATTTAACGATTATATCAAGCATGCTTAAAGCTTTTGCTAGAATTGCTAATGATAGCAATCAAGATATGAAACTGTCATTATGGCAGTTTGCAATCTATATCTTAAAAGATTTTAGGGTCAAAGATCTTGATGCTTTTGATTTTAGAGAAATTCATATACCATTAAGAGATTTATCCATTCGTTGCAATAAATATTCAGAATATAAAGGTATGTTAGAGTAAGAGAAATCTTACTCTTTTATTTTTCTAATTTTCTCTCTTGACAAAATAAAAATAATTTTGTAAATTATTATTAGCAAAGCACATGTATGAGTGCTAATAAATAATTCAAGGAGGTAATTTTCATGTTAAAACCACTACATGATCACGTCGTTCTTGAAGTGATCAAAGAAGAAAAAACAACTAAAAGCGGCATTGTTTTATCTGAAAAAGATCAGGAAAAACCAAATGTCGGACAAGTCATAGCCGTCAGTGAAGGTGTCTATAAAGATGGAAAGAAACAAGCATTAACTGTTAAAGTGAATGATAAAGTCATCTTCAAAAAGTACGCGACGACAGATGTTAAATTGAATGGAAAAGAATATTTAATCATTAAAGAAGCTGATATTTTAGCAATAGTGGAGGAGTGATTGATTTATGAGTAAAGATATTCTCTATTCGAAAGACGCAAGAGATAAAATGCTAAGTGGCGTTGATAAGTTAGCCAATACTGTAAAAGTAACATTAGGCCCAAAAGGAAGAAATGTTATTTTGGAAAAATCATATGGTTCACCAACCATCACCAATGATGGTGTGACCATTGCAAAAGAAATTGAATTTAAAGATCCATATGAAAATATGGGCGCAAAGTTAGTACAAGAGGTTGCTTCTAAAACAAATGACCAAGCAGGTGATGGAACCACAACCGCAACTGTTTTAGCCCAAGCAATGATT
>JBKHBS010000036.1:0-12170 GCA_046542225.1 Candidatus Izemoplasmatales bacterium
TTCAAGGGGAAAAAGAACAATTGTTATGTTTTTTTATTAACAAAGTAAAATCTAATATATTAAACAAGAAAATGCTAAGATATAAGACAAAAAAAGAGAGACAAAATCATCCCTCTTTGAAGTTTTTATTCAGTTTGTTTACCCTTCAAATTCAAAGGTTTCTTTAAATATTCTATTATATCCTTATTAAAATCTCCCTTTCATGATAATTTTTCTTTAAAAAGCAAAATTATTGGTCAAGCCAACTTTCAAATTGATCACTCATTTCCTTACCATGTTCTTTTTTAAGCAAGTCCAAAAACTCTTTTGTATTGATAATCTTTTCACTATGCATGGTTTTTAATAAAGCAATAAAAGCAGTTTCCCCAATTATACTTTCAAGTTGATAAAGTAAAATTGGACCTTTTTTATATAAAACAGAATGGGCCAAATCATCTGAACGAGAAATACCTTTTATCTTAGGTAAATCATTGGTATCATCTATATATTTCTTAATTTTCTTACTAAACTCATCAATACTATATAAATTTCTATTCGCTACTAAAGAAGAGTATTCTGCAAAAGACTCATTCAGCCAATCTTCCCACGAATTCACATTGGCTTTATTCCACCAAAGATGAGCAATTTCATGTCCTATATAGGGAAAGTACTTTTGCATATCATCGTCCTTTAAATTTAGAACGATTAAACCCTTACGACTATAACCCCCACCATCTTCTCTTGGAGGTAAGGCAAAAGATAAATGCTTATCCATTTCAACTTGTCCAAACAAACCTACAAAATAATGGAAAAACTTAGTTGCTGCTTCAAATAGGCTTTTTGCTATATTTTCTTGGCCAATAAAATAATATATTTTTATATGGTCATCCCCGTATATTTTTGTATTCTTAAAAGCAAGGAATGAACAATCATTATGTGGAGTATCTTGATGAATATGATATGTCTTTTGTTCTTTTGAAATTTTATAACCATTAATGATTGTGTATTCATTTGGTATCTCAATATCAATATCAAATGTTGCTTCTGGCAAAGTTGTTAATAATGGAAACCATGGTGTATATAAACCCAGTTCACAAAAAGTTTCATCAATACGATTCACACCCCATTGTGTAACAATATGAATCTGGCCGTAATAATGAAAATCAATCGATAATTTATCTTCAGCTTTTAAAGTTTGTTTTAAAGTTAATATCACTCTTTTGGCTTCTAAAACAAAAGGACAATCCTTAGACAATTCTTCTGAAACAATATATCCCTTTAAATCATTTGATACAATAGAATCAATGATGACATCCTTATGCAATAAAACAATCAATTCTGATATTTCACTTTTGATAATATATGATAAGTTAATATCACATTTCATATAATGCTTTTTAGGTTTTAATTCAATTTTTCCTTTATAGAACATAATCTCTGTTAGATGAAGTAAAACTCCATCATCCTTTCTAATCAATATCAATCATATTACATCTCAAGTCATTAAGAGGAATTCACATTGATTGTTTTCTTTTATAAGATACATTTTCTTCAATGATTTTAAAACCTAAGTCCCTGTAAATTTTATGAGCAGTGACATTGATTTTATCAACAACCAATAAACAATGATCGATAGTATCTTTTTCAAAGGCTTTTTCAAGTATTTTGGATAAAAACGATTTGGATAAACCTTTTCCACGATAAGATTTTAAAAGACCAAACAATTCTAAATAGGCATCTGTTTCATGAATCAATAACAATGCAAAACCACTTATTCTTTCATCTAGTTCCAATAAGTAAACTTGATTAAATCTGTCTTCTTCTGCCAACATATCTTTAGTCACATAACAATCACCAAAGATTTCTTCATGCATGTCTTGAACCATTGATAATTCTGTTTTTCTAGCTTTTCGTATTAAAAATCGGTTTTCTATGGGTAAAAAATCTTTCCTTGATAACTTAAGGATATACTCATCATCAATGAAACTTATATTGAAAATTTCCATGAGTTTAAGATAGAACTTGCTTTTCCTCGCAAAGAAAAAATTGACAGGCACATTTTGATGGTCTTCAAAAAACCTACTTAACAGTGCATGCCCTATTGTTATATCTTCATTTTCAACAAAAGGACCTGAAACATCAATTTCATTGTTAGGTGTTTTAAAATATAAAAGTACACCTAAAATGTTTTTATCTTCATACACCAAAGCACTTTTCTCTTTGATTAAAACCATCATTTCTTCTTTAATTTTAGATTTAGTTTTCGAACAATACCCACTATAAAAAGCAGGACTATTGTTCAATTTATAAACTAAATCAACAACTTCTAAAAGATCTTTTTCTTCAACAAATCTCACCATTATATTAACCTCATTATATTTAATCTTATCTTTTATTATCTTACCATATTATGTATAATTAGTGTATATAGAAAATACGCAAAAGAAAGGCTTCAATGATTATGGATAAAATCAAAGTATTTTGGGACAATTTTTTAAAAGACACCCAAAGAGATTTAAAGACAACATATATAGAGGTCTTTCATTTCGAACTCACTGAAAAACTGGCCAAAGAACTATTAGACCTTGTATTGGCTGGCAAGAAAAAAGCCACAGCCGCTTCTTTAAAATCATATGAGATAAGTCAAGAACCCATACCAAAACCAGGAGATTTAAGCATTGTGACTGATTTTAATGGCAATCCTAAGTGTGTCATTGAGACCACAAAAGTTCAAATAATCCCCTTCAATGAAATGACCTATGAAATCTGCAAAAGAGAAGGTGAAGATGATTCTTTAGAATCTTGGAAACAAGGACACAAACGCTTCTATGAAGCTGAAGGAAAGATGATGGGTTATAAATTCAGTGAGGATTTATTGGTTTGTTTTGAAGATTTTGAAATGATATATCAAAGATAACCTTATTTAAACCAACTCTTACTGATTATTAATAAAGCCAGCAAATATCCGCTGGCTTTTTCTTATATGGTTTTAACGAAGGTTTGGACCTCTTCATAATTCTTAAATATGTGGTATTTTAAATTTGGATATTTGGTTTTTAGGCTTATGAGTTTAAGAAAGTGATCTTTTTTAAAGGACCTGACATAATCTGCAAAACCAGGATCTTCTATTGCCTTATCAAAGCCAGGAGCCATATCTGACCTAATCTGACCTGATATTCTTCTTTCTTCAATGTTTCTCAAACATAGGTCAGTATCCATATCCATAATAATGACCGTATCTGAAAATTGCATACGGTATTCTAGCGTTGAACTATAATTGCCATCAATGATAAAATTCGGATTGGCATTTACGAACTCAGTGATTTTATCAATAAGGGCTTGTCTGGAAATTTGTCGTTCATTGTCAATGTGAAAAACCCGGTCTAAATGCAAGATGGGATAATTTAATTTTTCTCTTAATAAACGAGACAAGGTTGACTTTCCACTACCCGGCGAACCAACAATTAATATTCTTTTCATGTTTTTACTCCTTTGGTGGTAAGAAGAGATATCACGAATCCCATTTAATTTCAATATCTCTATGGTCTTTTAAAAGCGCACTGAGAAAACCAACATGATACATCACATGACGTATTTGCATGTTGATGACATCGTTATTTGTTAATTGATCATACAATTTTGCCGGTTGGGTCAGCCAATCATTGGTTTTGCCTTCAAAATAATCATCCACATGGTCGCATACTTCATGATAAAAATCGAACATTTGAGCTTTTGTCATATTATTTTCAGGATCCTTTTCAAACTCCGGATAATACAAGCTGGCTTTAAAGGGTTCTTTAAAATCATCAAAAGATTCTTGAACGTCTCTAAACCAAAAATATGTGCCCATCAATGTATGAAGGATTTGTTGCCAAAAAACATGACCACCTACTTTTTGCGTCCAAATGGTTTCATCTGATTTTTCAATGACTTGTTTTAAAATCTCAAGACAGTAAGTAAATTGTGTTTTTTGCGTTTTTATTATCATGCTTTTAACCTCGCTTTCACATCTATAAAGACACACTTGCCCATGTCAAGTTAAATTATACCATAAGCTATTTGGCCAAGAAAAAAAATATTTAAAAAAAATATAAAATTCTCTTGACAACTTATACTATGTAATGTATAGTAATATGCATAAGGAGGTATATCATGGATATCCAACTAAAAAAAGGTTTACTGGAACTCATGGTTTTAGCATCAATAAAGTATGAAGATTCTTATGGTTATAAGATTATTCAAGATATCTCTAGTATCATTGAAGTCAGTGAATCGACCTTATATCCTATCTTAAAAAGATTAGAAAAACAAAAACTGGTGAGATCTTACAATACCACCTACAAGTCTAGAATAAGAAAATATTATTCAATAAACGACAATGGTAGGGATAAGTTAAAACAAGCAATTGAAGATTATGAAGAAGTCAAACGCATGTATGCGTTTATAAAGAGGTGATGGTTATGAAAAGAAAAGAATTTTTGAATAAATTAAAACAAGAATTAAAATATTACAAAAAAATTGATACACAAGAAATCATTTTTTATTATGATGAAATGATCCAGGATGCCATAGATGAAGGTCAAGATGAAGAAGTCTTTATCGCAAATTTAGGGCCTATTAAAAACATCGCTGGCAATATGATCACAGATGAAACTTTTATTGAAGAAGTCAAAGAATCCAATAGCAATTCTCTATCTAAAGTACTTGGCGGTACTGTAAAATTATTCGCATTTTTCTTTTATGGGCTTGCAATCTTTATAACATTTATTGTGGCTCTTTCTATCATCATCGCAGGAATAGCCGTTGCCCTACAATCACTTGTTTATATATACGCCAATTCATTATTAGCTTCAGATTACATCATCATCGGTGGCTTAATCGCCATTGGCATCGGAATTATCCTGATTGGATTATCAATCATTAAATCAACCTTTACCATGAGCAAGTCTATTAAATTATATATTATTAGAAAAACCAAACAATTATTTAGAAAAAAAGAGGTAAACAGCTATGAATAAATTATTAAAATTCGGATTATTATTCGTCTTAATCGGTATTGTCGCAGTTGTTGCAATACCACTCACTACAGACAATCAAATTTTTAGTTTCGACAGTGACGAAAATTACACACTGACAGAAAAATCCTATACATACAATCAATTTAATGCTTTTGATTTTGATTTTGATAACAGGAATGTCTTTGTTTATGAAAGCGAAGACGATCAAATACATATCCGCTATTATGTGCATGAAAAAGACACCTTATCTTATAAAGATGATACAAATGAACTAACCATTTCGATTTCTAGAAGGTGGGTCGATCATTTCTTTATCTTTGATATTGGTTCTAATAAAGATTATTTTGATGTGTATTTATACCTACCCGCAAATATCACAAGCAGCAGTTTATTTATCCAAACATCTAATGGCGAAATAGAAATTGATACCGATTTAGAATTTCAAACCCTTAATTTAAGAAGTTCGAATGGGGATATAGACCTATTGAATACACAAGCTATTTCTTTAAAAGCCGTCACTTCTAATGGTGATATTGACTTAAATAATGTTGATGTTAGTCAATCAATATCTGGTAAAACATCCAATGGGAAAGTTAACTTAGATCAAGTCACAGCTGCTGAAATTGATTTCCATACATCCAATGGAAAAATCAATGCACAAAACATAACATCACCAAAGGTCAAGCTCAAAACGTCAAACGGAGAAATATATGTATCGATTAACGGGGAAATGGATGATTATAAAATTGATCTATCTACGTCACTGGGCGATAAGATCGTTAATGACTTAAAAATCAGTTCTGGCCTAATCAATCCTGAAAAAACAAACTCAGTCCAATTAGAATCGTCACTTGGTGATGTTGAAGTACAGTTTTTAAATGACTAAAAAAAGTCAGCTAAATGAAGCAATTTCATTTTAGCTGACTTATTTATATAAAAATTTGTTTTTAAAGTTTTTTTGCTTGTACAAATTAATATCTGCCATTTCAATCAATCGTTCTATCCCATCTATGTCTTCATCAATGATGGCTGTTCCATAGGATATGTCTACGTGGTATTGTTTCAAAAAATCATCATCTTGAAGTTTGGCTTTTAGTTGGTCCATCATTTCTGTAATGTCTTTTTCTTGAGTTTTCTTTGAAAGCAAGACAAATTCATCGCCACCATATCTGGCCAGTAAAGAACCATCAGAAATATTATTTTTCATCACTTGAGCAAATCTTTTTAAAATACGGTCTCCAGTTACATGGCCATATTTATCATTAATGTATTTAAATTGATCAATATCCATCATGACCAAAGAAAATTTTTCACCTGATTTTTTATACGTTTCATAATAATCTAGGATGAGGTTATTGAATATCCGTCGATTTGCAATATTGGTTAAAAAGTCTCTTCCACTCAAGCTTTCTAAAGTTTGTTTTTCTTCTAAAAGCATTAAGTCTTGCTCCATCATCTCTTTAAAAGTATATAGTAAATCTCTGTATTTTTTTTCAAAAGGATTACCTTTTTTATCCAATGCACAAATGGTTCCAAAAACACGGCCATCACCCCATTTAAGAGGTAACCCATAATATGAAATCATATTGAGTTTTACATCAGGATTGTCTTTCCAAACATGGCTCTCTAAGGCATTTTCTACGTGTAAGGCCTTGTCTCTTCCGATGACTGTTTCACAATACAAACCATGTCTTAAATGATCTTTACCATTTTCTGGGTAAGGATTATCTTTATTATCACTTTTTAAGAATACTTCCATATTATCTTCGGTTATTTTCATGACCAAACCTGAAGGCACACCAAGAACGTCTGCTACAATTGAAATGACTTTTTGCCACCGCTCTTTAATAGATGCATCTATGTCTGGTTTGTCTTTGTCAGTGATATTGACCTCTACCAGTTTTTCTTCTTCTCTTAAAAATACTTTTGTTTTCATTGGTTATCTCCAATCTATATCATTTATTACATGGCTAATCAACTTCATGATAACATAAAACAAGTTCAATCACATATGTTTTGAGTCCATTCATTGATAAAGTTAGTTCTTAAAGTTTTCCAATCTTGCCTGTCATATGTTCGATTTCAATTTCAACAATGGCTGTATCATTGATTTCTTTCTCAATCATTAAATTTGCTTGATTACTTGGAATATTGGCATATTTATCAATCAAGGCTTTAAGTACATCATGTCTACCCTTCAAAACTTTTGCTTTACCAAATAAGGTAAGGCTTTTATATTTTGTATTTAAGGCTTCACCAACGACTTCTACATCCTCATAAACTGTAAAAGAAACTTTATCATGATATTTTATATTGTCTAATTTTAACCCTTCTTTTGCACAATGAAAATAGACTTTACCATCATAATAAACATAGTTTACTACCACAGTATAGGGATAAGCATTTTCTGATAAAGTCCCTAAAACCCCATCTTCACCTTTGATTAAAAGTTTTAGTGTTTCTTCTTCTGATAATTGTTTATCAATCCGTCGCATTTTTTTAAACATGGTTTAACCTCACTTTATTTTACATCTTCTTTTCCATCTTTATTATAATCTAATTATAGGCCTTATTTCAAGAAAGTTCAACTGATAATCAGTGGGCATATCAATGTCTCTTTGATGGGTGATTATGCTATAATAAATATATTAAAAATAGAAAGGAATATACAAATGGCGATACGTACAACAAAAAAATATACAGATGTTATGGAGAACCAACCCAAATTAAAAAAAGAAATCGGTATTTTCGGAGGCGTTTCAATTCTTTCTGGCATTATGGTCGGATCAGGAATATTCTTTATTGGCGCACATGTCTTGATGCGTTCAGGATTTTCAATGGGCCTTGCCTTACTGATATGGCTTATCGGAGGACTGATTACCTTATTATATGGACTTATTTACGGAGAATTAGGGGCCATGCTGCCTGAAGCTGGCGGTTATTATGTTTATTTAAAGAAAGCTTATGGCAAACCACTTGCCTTTATGAGTGGATTTACCAACTTTACATTATTATCAAGTGGTAGTATAGCTGTATTAGCACTTGCTTTTTCACAGATTACCAGTAACCTGTTATTTAATTTATTTGGCTTTACTCTCACAAATTTTTTACAAATTCTTTTGGCCGCTTTCTTAATTGCAGGATTATCTGTCCTTAATTTCTTTGGCATCAAAATTGGAACCTTGGTTCAAAAAATATTTATGATTATAAAAATCATTCCAATTTTCTTAATTCTAATCCTTGGATTATTAATGGGAACAGAAAGCATCGATTGGTCAATGGCTATGAACGGTGTATCATTTTGGACTTTATTATCAATGATTGGTTTTGCAGTGATTGCGACCTTTTGGGCATACGAGGGCTGGACAAACTTAAACAGTGTGGCCAGCGAAGTTAAAAACCCTGGAAAAACCATTCCCTTCTCATTGATTATTACCATTCTTTCAGTGACAGGATTATATTTCCTATTTAATATGTCTATCTTTAGAGTTTTATCATTAGAAGAATTAAGAGTGATGATTGTGGAAACTGATTTCTATTTCATAGGAATTCCTGCCGCAATGGATCTTTTAGGAACTTTTGGATTGTATCTAGCCATGATCACCATGTTGATTTCAGTCTTCGGTGCACTAAACGGAACAATTATGACCTTTCCACGAGTTTATTATGCCATGAGTAAAGATAATATTTTTGTCGATAAATTTAAAAAAGTTCACCCTGTTTATCAAACGCCTGTGAATGCTATTATTGGTTCAGGCGTCATGGCCATATTATTATTGATTTTTAGTTTGCAAGACTTGATTTCAATGGTGGCTTTCGGTGCATTGGTTTTTAATACACTCATTTTTATATCACTTTTTATCTTTAGAAAAAAAATGCCTTATGAAAATCGTCCTTATAAAGTATGGGGTTACCCTATATTACCTGCATTCACTATTTTAATCACTTTACTTTTAGTGGTCGCAACTTTTGCGGAAGATGTTAGATCTTCATTAATCGGTACTGGTTTTGTATTATTAGGTCTTCCGGTTTATTATCTCTTTGATTACACAAAAAGAAGAAACAAAAAAATAGTCCGATAAATCATAAGAATATGACAAAAACCAATAGATAATTAAGGATAGATACCGTTTTCATCGACTTTTTCCTGTGAGATTTTTGCATTAAGTAGTTTATTGACATATAATAAGAATATACATAGATGAGAATTTACTTTTGAAAAACCATGAAATAAAGGAGAAAAATATATGAAAAAGATTGCGATATTAATTGAAAATCAATATGATGCAAAAGAATTATTGTATCCTTATTACAGAATGCAAGAGGAAGGTTATGAAGTTGATTTAATTGGAACCAAAGCAAAAACCACTTACACAAGTAAGAATGGTGTGCCTTTAGAAAGCGACTTTGCCAGCCAAGATATTTCAGCTGACGACTACGATGCATTAATCATTCCTGGAGGCTTTTCACCTGATTACATGAGACGTAATCAAGCAACGGTTTATTTTGTAAAAGCAATGCATGAACAAAATAAACCAATTGGTGCAATTTGTCATGGACCATGGCTGTTAATTTCAAGTATTAAATTAAAAGGTCGTAAATTAACTGGTTTCCACACCTTACAAAGAGATATCGAAAATGCTAAAGCAACTTATGTTAATGAAGAACTTGTTATTGACGGCAACTTAATCACATCAAGATCACCAAAAGATTTGCCAATATTTGCTAAAGCACTTGTTAAAGCTTTAAAATAATCTATTCAATATAAAAGTCATATCAAACCATTATTTGGTTGATATGACTTTTTTTATTTTTTAAATTTAATGAATCATCTTTAACTAAGCACCCATACCGCCGTCAATTCGATATTGAGCTCCAGTGATATAACTTGACTCGTCACTGGCTAAAAATAAAACCAAGTTGGCAATATCATGAGCTTCTGCGTAACGTTTTAACGGAATTTGTTCAGTAAAATCTTCTTTAGCACTTTCACTATCATCTGGATCAAAACCTTGTTCTATCGAACGCATCATCCGTGTATTTACAGGTGCAGGATGAATTGTATTGACCCTCACTTGACTTTGAGCAGCTTCTAATGCTGCTGTACGAGATAGTCCAATCACTGCATGCTTACTCGCGACATACGGTGCAACACCTGGTGTTCCAGACATACCAGCAACACTAGATGTATTGATAATCGATCCACTGGCATTCTCCATCATGATTGGTAAAACATGTTTAAGTCCTAAGAAAACACCGCGAACATTGATGCTCATTAATAAATCAAAGTCTTCGACATCAATTTCTGGTATAGGCGCGACTTCACCTTCAATACCTGCATTATTAAAGAAAACATCGATTGTATTAAAGGCATCCAAAGTTTCCTTTACATAATGTTTAACATCATTTTCATTAGATACATCGGCTTTGATTGCAATAATCTTACCATAAGCACTTAATTCATCTTTTGCTTCTTCAAGTGCTTTTTCATCAATATCAACAATGGCAACTGACGCACCTGACTTTAAAAATACACTGGCTGTTACTTTTCCAATTCCACGTGCGCCACCAGTAATCAGCGCAACTTTACCACTAAGTCTACCCATAATTTCACTCCTTTTATTTTTAGGGTTGATTATGTTTACTTCTTTGGTGTATAAGTTATTTTACCATCTAAACAAAAGCCAAGTCAAACGATTGATATTTTTTAAAGGTTGATTCACAGATATTTAAAGTTGTCTTTTAGGACTTTTACTTGACTAAATGAATGGTTTATATTAAATTATCTTATAGATATTCTTTAATAAAAGAGGTTAAAAAAATGACACTTAATATAAGAAATGAAAATAAAAAAGACCAAGGCATTGTTGAAGAAATGACTAGACAAGCTTTTTATAAAGAAAAAGATAAAGAGGAGAAAGGTTTTGGATGTAGCGAACATTTCTTTGTCCATCTTTTAAGAAAAAAAGATGGCATTCAAGATCTAAACCTGGTCGCTACCATCCAAGATGAAATTGTTGGCCATGTTATCTACAGCAAGTCTTACATCCAAACTCCAGATAAAAAGTTACCAGTCATTACTTTTGGACCTTTGACGGTTAAAAAAGCCTACCAAAATAAGGGTATCGGTTCTCAACTATTAAAATATTCATTAGAGAAAGCCAAAGGACTGGGTTTTGGGGCAGTAATTATCTTTGGCCATCCAAACTACTATCCGCGCTTTGGATTTGTTCCTGCAAGACACTACAATCTAAAAACCAAAGACGGCCAAACCTTTGATGCCTTTATGGCCTTAGAATTAAAAACTGGATACTTATCAAACATTGAAGGTAAATTCATTGAATCTGACATTTTTGACGAAACTAAATATAAAGAAGAAATCATAAAGTTTGATCAAAGATTTCAATAAAAACCAGTATAAATCATTATAACTAATGTATATTCTTTGTTTATATCTTTACGATTTACTATAATGATTGTATAGATGAACTCATATCAAATCCAGAAAATAATAGTTGAAAGGGTGTTTTTATGGCTATAACAGCTTTAGTAACTGGCGCCAGTCGAGGTATAGGTAGAGGCATTGCATTAGGACTAGCCAAGAATGGATATGACATAGCCTTTACTTATCACACAAAAGAAGACAAAGCCAAGTCGCTTAAAGAAGAAATAATTAAATTAAATCAACGGTGTTTCTATTATCAAGCAAATCTTGAAGAAAAAGAAGTTCCTGAAAAAATCGTAAACCAAGCCATTCGCGACTTAGGAAGACTAGATGTTTTAGTATGCAATGCAGGGCAAACAAAGTTTACAAGTATTCGTAATTTAGATACTAGTTTAATTGATTATCTTTATCAGTTGAACTATCGAAGTTATATACTTGCTACAAAAACTGCGGCGAATCACATGATAGAGAAAAAAATCAAAGGGCGTATTATCTTCATATCTTCAACAAGAGGTATTAGAGCTTATCCTAATGATGCAATTTATGGGTCACTAAAAGCTGCTTTAAATAGATTGGTTGAATCTCTAGCGATTGAATTAGCCGAATACGGCATCACAGTAAATTCAATAGCACCTGGCGCAATTGCTACAAGAAATTATCATTCCAAAGAAGACCATATCAGCGATTTAGTCCCCCTAGACAGACGCGGAAAACCTTTAGATATAGCG
>JBKHBS010000009.1:0-44101 GCA_046542225.1 Candidatus Izemoplasmatales bacterium
TACCTAATCTGCTATCAAACATTCTGATAATTTCCTTTCTAATATACATTATATTTTTATGATATTATATTTATAACTTAACTATATTTTATTTATGATACGGCTCGTTGTTAATTATTCTAAAAGAACGATATATTTGTTCTAAAAGAATCAATTTCATTAATTGATGTGGAAAAGTTAATTTAGAAAAAGATAATCTAAGGTTTGCCTTATCTAAGATTTGTTTAGATAAACCTAAAGATCCACCAATAATAAAAGCAATATCAGATGAATGATATGAAAATATATCATTAATGGTAGTTGCTAATTTAACACTATCTAATTGTTTACCGTTAATATCTAAAGCAATAATATACTCTTTATCAATTTTAGAAAGTATTCTCTCTGCTTCTTTATCTTTCACAATATAAATATCTTTTTCAGATAGGTTTTCAGGTGCTTTTTCATCACTCACTTCAATCATCTCTAATTGGACATATCTTGATAACCTTTTTTCATATTCAGCAATTCCATTTTTTAAATATTTTTCTTTAATTTTACCGACAGTAATTAATTTTATTTTCATAAAAGCCTACTTACTTTTCATTATAATGGTAAAACCTTTTCATTATAACAGTTGTCTTATTATTTTCTTTCCTAATACTAATTTCATCAATCAAGGCTCCTAAAATATCTAATTCATTTTGTGAATCTGTATCGCCTAGGAGTTCCCACCCATAAACCTCTACCTCAATTTCTCTCTTTCGGCTTATTTTATCCTTCATATATTCTGAAATTTCAGGGGTAATTAACTCAGATTCTATTATGAATGTGACTTCATTTTTGCTTGATTGGAAAGATAAAGAAAACTCCTTAATACCATGGAACATTAAATATTGGCTCAATTGTTTAATGATTTTAGCATCAACTCTATATTCTCTTTTATTCATTTTGGACCTCCAAATTTTTATTTTTTTTAATAGCTTCCAAAAAAGGAATCATTAAGGCTGCTACAAATCCAGCCGCAAATCCATTGTTATATAAATCAAAGCCACCTTGAAAAGCATAAGCCAAAGGGGTAATTAATATATGAATAAAACCTGCAATAATACCAATAAAAGGACCATATCTTCCTGCAATTGGTGAAACTGCAGTCACAAATAAAAGCGCGATAACCATACCCACACTATCAAGTGAATAACTTGTTAGAACGACACCTAACCAAGCACCGAATATAACTGGTAAAGCGTTTCTCGGGTGCTTACCAAATGCACCAAAACCCATAACAGTTAATATACCACCCATGACCGGTCCATTGAGTTTTAAATCTAAAATCAATAAAACACCAACCGATATAAATCCCATAACTGCAACATTTAACATGGTTACAGGTTTGCCATAATCACTGATAAAATCACTCACAAGACGACCACTGCTTTTCATTAATTGAGGATATTTTTTCAATACTTTAGGATCAAGGACAAAGGCTGAAATCAAAAAAATCAATGATAATCCTAAACTAATCACAATCAATTCTATATGGTAGGCATTGCTCGTTGGTCCACCAACATTTAAATCAACATTAAAACTATGCAATATCACAGCAAATAACATGGATAAAACACCTAAGGCAAATCCTATATTGTATAAATTATAACCCCTATGAAAACGGATGGTATGGGCAGAAAAAGCTGGTAAGATAAATCCAGCAAATACACCCGCTAAAATTCCAGCCGGAATTCCATAGTAGAGCGGCCAAGTTGTTCCAAAAATCATAAAACTGACCAAGGGACTAATACCCGTTGAAAATAGAATGACAATAATAAAAGATTTATATTCTAATTTTTGGGTTTTAGCATATAAATAAATTCCTAAGTAAATAGGCAGTGTATTGAAAATATTTTTACCAAAAAAAGAAAAACCAGCAATGGTTAAGACACCGGCAAAGATAGGGCCAGACATTTTAAAATCCATTCTCCTAAGCAAGATTACATTCAATAAAAGAATTGTGGCAACATTGAATAAAGTGGCACCCAAGCCACCAATCCTTAAATAATCAGAAATCAAAACACTTGGACTTTGTAAAATTCTGAGATAACCCAAATATATTTCTCTTGGCGTGTCAAATACAAAAGCAAAAGCAAATAAAAAAACAAATATTAATGGCAATAACATTCTCTTCTTCAATCGAGTCAATAAATCCATACATATCTCCTTAGCAAAGTTAAATTAGTTAATCGAAATAATGATTGGTTCTGTACTTAGTTTTATATGTTTATTTGAAACATGCACGTCTTTACCATTAATCAAATTACCATATACACCATTTTCTAAAGGCACTTTAATTCTTCCTTTTTCTAAGCCCACATTAAATATACCTATTAATTCTTGGTTACCATAGTGATACCAGCCTATATAAACATCTTTGTCTATTGATAAATCTATCTGATAGAAACCATGACTTGTGATTTTATTATTGGTCAGTCTTGCTAGTTTCTTGATAAGTTTGGATATATCTTGTCCTTGCCAATTTACTTCATCCTTATCAAATAAACTTGGTAAATGAGGATCCAATCTTTCCTGTCCATTATATATCATTGTGGCACCTCTTGAAAAGAAGTTCAGTGACATCCATTGTTTAATCTTATCTATATCATTATCTACTAATTCTGAAAAACGGCCAAAATCATGGTTTTCCAAGTTTCTTAACTTTATATAATTCTCGGGATATACTTCTTCTTGTTTAATCAATTCCTCTAAATATCTTTTAAAAGGCAATTTACCTTTTAAGTAAGCTTCAAGGTAAGGGGCCAAATCATAATCATAAGCCAAATCAAAAACTTGATAAATTTCCCCTTCACTTAGGCACTGAAAACCTTTATCTCTTAAATGTTTACAAAAACCACCATGGACACTTTCACTTAGAAAAATGGTTTCTGGATTCTTTTCTAAAACTGCCTTTTTCATTTCATATAAGAAATCAAGGGGTAAAAGACTAGCAACATCAAACCTATATGCATCAATACCAAAGTCAGTCCAATATAATAAGACCTTGATTAATTCAAACCATAAATCCTTAGATTGTTTGAAATCTAAATCGATAATATCCCACCAATCACCAACCTTGTTAGCAAACTCACCATTTCTTTTAAAGAAAAATTCAGGGTGTTCTTTCATTAAAACAGAATCAAAAGCAGTATGATTAAAGACAATATCCATCATCACTTTCATACCCAAATGGTGGATTTCATCAATAAGTGCTTTGAAATCTTCCTTTGTGCCTAGTTCTTGATTGATTTCATAATAATCCAAAATAGAATAAGGTGAACCTAAGCTTCCTTTTCGATTCTTTTTGCCAATTGGATGAATTGGTAATAAATAGATTATATCAACACCTAAATCTTTGATTCTCAATAAATCGTTTTTCAAGGCGTTAAAAGTACCTTCTTTACTATAGTTTCTTACATAGACTTGATAAACAAAAAGATTCCTCAAGTCCTTTGATGTATTAACACTCATCAATTATCCTCATTTCTCTTTTTAAAAGCTCTGGGGTGAGCTTTTAAATATTCATCTTGTAATTTTTCCTTGGAAATTTTTGTATATATTTGTGTGGTTGATAATGACACGTGACCCAATAATTCTTGAACTGACCTTAAGTCTACACCCCTATTTAAAAGGTGGGTCGCAAAAGAATGTCTAAATGAATGGGGTGATAAATTCATGGCTGAAGCTTGTTTTTCTAATTCCTTATTTAAGATGACTCTTACACCTCTTGGCGTCAGTGGTGTGCCTTTATAATTTAATAATAATATGTTAGAATGATTTTTATTTTTTAAAGCAAGCTCTACTCTGGCTTCTGATAAATAATCTTTGATTGCCTTTAAAGCGTATTCGTGAACAGGCACGACCCTATCCACAGATCCTTTACCGTGAACCAGAATTTCATGAGTGACAAAATCGATATCACCGATGGCCATATTTGTTAATTCAGAAACCCTTAAGCCACACCCATATAAAAGTTCAAAAAGCACTCGATTTCGCATACCCAAAGCGGTTGAATTATCAATGCCATTTAAAAACTTTAACATCTCGTCTTCATATATAAATTTTGGCAAAGACTTTTTAACTTTCGGTAAATCAACATTTTCAAAAGGGTTCTCTTTTAACAACCCATCTTCAATGAGGTAATCATATAAAGACTTAACACTAGATATTTTTCTTCGAATCGATTTTGGATCATATTGATGATGCATACTTGCCACATAAAATTTGGCGATCCGATGGGTGATAAAACTTAAATCACCCAAATCTTCATTCGTTAAAAAATGTACCAATGAATCGATGTCATTGATATAAGCAGTGACTGTATTCTCTGAGTATTTTTTTTCATTTTTTAAATAATCATAGTAGCGACTTCTAATGTCATTATTTGTCAATTTCTCCATTATCTATTAACCCTTCAATGGCTTCTATTGCTCTATTAGCATAG
Organism: Candidatus Izemoplasmatales bacterium; assembly: GCA_046542225.1. Lineage (GTDB taxonomy): Bacteria > Bacillota_I > Bacilli_A > Izemoplasmatales > Hujiaoplasmataceae > Hujiaoplasma. The sequence continues at coordinate 4,472 of JBKHBS010000009.1, forward strand.
AACATCTTTCTTTCTTTTTTCTTATGTTTAAAGTCTAGTTCAGGAAACAAACCAAAATTAGTATTCATGGGTTGGAAACTATCCACTGATGCATGAGCAATATAATGGGCTTGTGAACCAATGGCAGATACCTCAGGCATTTTTAATAAGTCAATACCTCTTATAAACCTAGACATATTAATACCCGCTACCAATCCAGAAGCAATGGACTCAACATAACCTTCAACACCACTAAGCTGACCAGCAAAGAATAAATCATCCCTATCCTTTGATTGGTAATATTCATTGATGGTATTAGGTGCATTGATATAGGTATTCCTATGCATAATTCCATAGCGAATGATATTGGCCTTTTCTAAGCCAGGGATCATGCGAATGATTCTTTTTTGTTCAGGAAATGTCAAATGTGTTTGAAAACCAACTAGATTATACATGGTTTTCTTTAAGTTATCTTGTCTTAGCTGAACAACCGCAAAGGGTCTTTTCTCATCTTCTAAACCAAGTCCGACAGGTTTCATAGGACCAAACAATAATGTTTTATAGCCACGTTTAGCGATTTCTTCAAAAGGCATACATCCTTCAAACACTTTCATTTCAAAATCTTTTATGTCTGCCGTTTCTGCATGAATCAACGCTTCATACCAACGGGTGTATTCTTCTTCTGTCATGGGACAATTGATATAATCAGCGTCACCCTTGTCATAGCGACTTTTAAAATATGCCTTAGACATGTCAATCGAATCAGCTTCAACCACCGGGGCAATGGCATCATAGAAATAAAGCATATCTTCACCAATAAACTTTTTAATATCATTGGCTAAATCCTCATGGGTTAAAGGGCCTGTTGCTAGAATCGTCGGTCCTTCAGGTATTTCTTTGACCTCTTCATGAATCACTTCAATCAGTGGGTTTTTAATCAATTCATCTGTAATATATTGAGAAAATAAATCTCTATCAACTGCCAAAGCATTACCCGCAGGTACACAATATTTATCTGCGGCTCTTAGGACAAGTGAATCCAATTTTCTTAACTCTGCCTTCATCACACCCGCTGCATTCATCAAAGAATCAGACCTTAAAGAATTAGAACAAACCAATTCTGCAAATCCTTCTATATTTTGTGCAGGAGTTTTCTTTAATTTTTTACTCTCGTATAATTTAACTTTTATATTTCTTTTCGCCAGTTGGTAAGCAGCTTCTGAGCCTGCCAAACCAGCGCCTATTATTTTAACATGCATTTTTGTTCACCTCGTTATCTATTATAACATAAAAGAAAAAAACGGATGAACTCATCCGTTTAGTTTTTCTCTAATCACAATAGGCTTATCTTGTAAATCAATCATACCATTTTCAACTTTTATAATTTTCTTGTCTAAATAATTTCTATAGCGTCCATCCTTTAGATAAACTTTCAATCGACCCTTATTTTTTTCTAGGTTAAATATCCCGTGATAAACGTTTTTATCATTTTCAAAAGTCTGATAAGCAACGCCTTGATCATCACGCATGTGAACCTCATATTTACCACTCGCAAAGACTTTTCTTGTCTTAAGTTTGGTTAATTTCTTAATAAACTCAGAAATATCTGTCTTTTTATTAAAGACATCTTTTTCATGTAATGACGGTAAGTTATCTGATGTAAACTCTTGACCAGCATAAAGTAAAGTGGCGCCTTTTTGGAAAAATAGAAATCCTGTCCAATTCAAAATCCTATCCAAATCATTGTCTAACCTTGTCGCAATTCTTTCAGAATCATAAGTTTCTATATGATGTAATTTCACATAATTGCTTGGATAAATTTGTTCTTGTCTTCTCAAGCCTTCCATATATGATCTTAAAGAGCCTTCTCCTTTAAGGTAAGCCTTTTGATCAGGTTCTACATCTAAATCTTGTGCCATATCAAACTCTTGGTATAATTCACCTTCAGAAAGACAATTTAAACCCATGTCTCTTAATTGTTTACAATGCTTTCCTCTAATGCTTTCACTTAACCAAATAAAGTTTCTATTAAATTTATTAACTTGTCTTCGAGCCATTTTCCAAAAATCTAATGGTATCATCGAGGCTGTATCTACTCTAAAACCATCAACTTCCATTCTTGTGTAGTCCACAAGGATGTTGAGTAATTCAAACCACAAGGCTTTGTCAGATGAAAAATTAAAGTCATAAACATCTGTCCATTTATTAACTTTACTCGTTGACTCACCTTCCTCATTTTTAAAATACCATTCCGGATGGTTATGGTGATATTTTGAATCTTTGGCTGTATGATTATAAACAATGTCCATCATCAACTTCATTTTTTTTCCATGAACTGCATCAATCAAATCTTGAAAGTCTTGCTTGGTGCCTAGTTCTTCTCTAATGGCATTATAATCCTTGATTGAATAAGGTGACCCAAGTGAACCGATTCTATCCACTTCACCAATAGGATGAATGGGTAAAAGTAAAATCACATCAACACCCAAGGCTTTAATCCGGTCTAAATCATCAATCACGGCCTTAAAATTACCTTCTTTTGAAAAATTTCTTACATATATTTGATAGAACACCAAATTCCTTAGTTTAATATTTGTCTTTCTCATTATAACCTCCGATTTACTATAATTTTACTATATTTGAAGGCTTTTGTCCATCCAACAAAAAAAACGATTCACGATTGTGAATCATTTTTTAATTGTTTCATTAACTTTTTAATTTGATTGGCTGTGTAATCAGAAATCACATGTTCCATCCCACAAGCCTCATTTTCAGCTTGTTCAGGATTAACATCTAATATGTCGATTAAGAAGGATCTTAGCAACTCATGCTTACCAAGAATCTTTTTTGAAACCTCAAGTCCCTCTTCTGTTAAAGTAATGTTTCCATAAAGTGCTTTGGTTACCAATTTCTTTTCAATCAAGGAATTAATTGCGTTATTCACGCTGGCTCTCGAAACCTTTAAATGATTGGCAAGGTCTATAGATTTAACATCTTTTCCCCCAAACATATAAATCGTTTCTAAATAATTTTCCAAAGATTCAGAATAACGTTTAGTTTTCATGGTCTTCATTCTCCTTTTCAATAATTTCTTTATATTCTTGGTACCGAGGCAATGAACAATCACTCTGAGGCGAACAACCATCACATAAAGTACAGGCACTGCCTTTTTGTTTGATTAATTTTTTCATCATTACTATTACGAATATAATCACCAGACCTGTGAAGACAATCGACAATACTTGGCCAATGTCTCTTGAGCCTATCTGATAGATGGCCATGGCAATTAAATATGCCACAATCATTTCATATGCAAGAATAAATACCAACCATTTTGTTGAATTAAGTTCGCGTTTCAAGGCTGATACAGCCGCAATACACGGAATTGCTAATAAGGCAAATACCATAAAAGCATAAGCTTGAATTGGTGTAAAGGCTGCTTGGATTGCTGGATATAAAGCCGATCCATTTTCAACCACATCACCACTCACCCCATATAATATACCCAAGGTCCCAACAACACTTTCTTTAGCAACAAAACCAGATAAAACCGCAACTGTTGAACGCCAATCATCAAAGCCAATTGGTCTAAAGACTGGTAAAATAGCGCGTCCAATATTGCCTAAGAAACTATGAGAAATTTGATCGTCTGTTAAAAGTTTAAATTGACCATCAACGAAACCAAAGTAACTTAAAAACCAAATAATAATGAATGAAGCCAAAAGGATTGTTCCGGCCTTCATTAAGAAATCTTTTGAACGTTCCCAGGTATGTAACCAAGTGTTTTTAGCAGTTGGTTTTCTATATTGAGGCAACTCCATAATGTAGTTGGCGCTGGCTGATTTAAAAATTGTTTTCTTAAATAGAATGGCTGATAAGATTGCAACCAATAGCCCAATTAAATACATTGAGAAAACAACAATATAAGAACCACTCATGAATAAGGCGCCGGCGAAAACCCCATATATTGGCGCTTTTGCACCACAAGATACAAAGGGAATAATCATTGATGTTATCTTTCTATCTTCATCCTTGTCCAATGTTCTCGTGGCTGTAATGGCAGGCACAGAACAACCAAAGCCTATCAGCATTGGTATGAATGATTTTCCACTTAATCCAAATCTTCTTAAGGCTCTATCCATAATAAATGCAGCCCTAGACATATAACCTGAATCTTCTAAAATAGCCATTGCTAGAAACAGAATCATCAGTTGAGGTAAGAAACCTACAACTGCAGCCAAACCACCAAAGACACCCTTAGTGATTAAACTCGATATATAGGGGCTCATGCCTAGTTGGTCAATCCCATTAATAATAAAGATAAAAAATTGATCGATTAACCAAACAAATTGGTCTGTAATATAAGTCCCTAATGGTCCAAAAGCTAAAAAGAATACACCAAACATGATTAAGCCAAATATTGGTAAACCTAAAAACTTATGGGTTAATATCTTATCTATTTTATCGGTTGTCGATTCTTTGATTAAATCATTTCTCTCATAAGTTTTCCCAATTAAAGTGATAATCTTTTTATATCTCGCATCGGGTAAAACCATATCTATGTCTAATTCAAAATTATCTTTTACATCATGATAAAGTTTCATTAATTTCGGTTGTTCTTCTTCACTGACATTGGTATGAACCAAGGCGTCTAATCCATCCTCAAAGAATCTAACCGCTAAGAATCTATCCTTAATATAGTGATTAAACTTCTCAATCACTTCTTCAATATTTTCATTATAGTGGACAGGTTCTCTTTTTTCTTGGATGTCAAAAGTTTCTACTGAGTGTATCAATTCTTCAATCCCTAATTTCTTACTTGCAGAAATCGGAATAACCGGGACACCAAGTTCATCTGACAAAGCTTGATGGTCAATGCTTTCTCCGTTTCTACTAATGATATCCATACCATTCAAAGCAATAATCATAGGAATCTTAGAATCTAATAACTGATATGTTAGATATAAGTTTCGCTCTAAACTACTGGCATCTACAATGTTGATGATTAAATCCATTTCCTTATCCATAATATAATTAGAAGCAATTTCTTCTTCTAATGATATTGTAGAAAGAGAATATATACCAGGCAAATCAACTATATCGGCTTCAATATCTTTAGATTTTAATTTTCCTAATTTTTTTTCAACAGTAACCCCTGGCCAGTTCCCGACCGATTGATTGGCACCTGTTAAGTGGTTAAATAAAGTTGTCTTACCCGCATTCGGGTTTCCTATCAAAGCAATATTCATTATTCATCAACCTTCTCTACGTGTATGGTTCTAGCTTCTGCTTTTCTTAATGTTAGAGAATACCCTCTCACAATAATTTCAACCGGGTCACCTAATGGTGCGGTTTTTTTAACATAAACCTTTGTTCCTATAATTAAACCCATATCAATAATGCGTTTTCTTAGATTATTTGATTTTATACTTTTAATCACACAAAATTCTCCTGGATTTATATCTTGTAATGTCATAATACCCTCGCATTGTTAGATTTAACTAACATATAATTTTAAATAAAAAGCCACATGTTAGCTACGCATAACATTATAGCTTTTTTTAATTAAACAGTCAACCGTTTATAAGTTCTAATTGTTGAGATATTGATCATTAAAGTCTTTAAGCATTTTAAAATACTCATCCCGATTATCATAAAAGCTTCTTGCATGATAAGCATTTTTTTCAGCCAAATACAACATTTTCTTTCCTAAGTAAGAATCATACATGTCAACCGTGTGTTGATAAGGAATAAAATCATCCATTTTACCATGGACAAATAGGATAGGTATCTTTGAATCTTTAATAGAATATATGGGCGAAACTTTTGAAAAATTGCCTTTAGTAATCAGCCATACATTGAAATTAACCACACCATAAAATAACCAAGCTGGTAATCTTTTTGTCTTTATCCGTGATTTAATTAAAAGTTTTAAATTTTTAAAACCTGCGTCGCTAATGACAAATTTAACACGTTGATCATAGGCTTGCTCCAACAAACAAGTCGCAGACCCCATAGATTCACCGTAGGTACCTAGGTATACATCATTGCCATATTTCTCAAAAACATAGTTAATTACAGTCTCTAAATCATATTGTTCATGGTAACCCAAAGTGGTATTTTTTCCGCCACTTTCACCATGAAAACGATGGTCATATAAAATAACATTATAACCAAGTTCAATCATCATCTTTGCATATTTAATGGTACCATGGTGAGAATATGTATATCCATGAGCCATAACAACAAATCGTTTGCTTTCTTCATTTTCAATCATTTCATATACTTGAATTGAATAATGATACTTAGACTTGATTCGATGTTTGTTGGTTAAATGCTTATTAAGATAAGGAATCAGGCTTGGATCTCGCTCGGACTCTTCAACCATGGTTTGGCTAATACTTTTAATATTTGGCCTTACAATCATCAAAGCGATTTGTAAACCTATATAGAACCATAATAAAAAGATAAATACGCCAATAAAAATCACATATTGTAGCCACTCCATCTTTTCACCCCCATCATCATTAAGAAAATTTTATTTTAATACTAATTTTTTTACTTTTACCTTTTCAACCCGCGTGAAGAAATAGATAAAGACAATCGATATAAGAACTGCTTTAAAAATCGTTGAAATATTTAAGGACCACCAAATACCTCTTTCTAACATTTCGCCTGTTAAGAATAATACCAAAGGAATCCTTAAACTATTACCAACCATACTAATAATGGAAGGTATATAACTTTTTGCAATCCCATTAAAGAATCCAGTCCCTACACCCTCAATAATCATAAAGACTTGTGAAACACTAATGATTTGCAGATAGACAATACCGTGTTGAATGGTCACTATTTCAGATAAAAAGATTTTCATCAACGATCCCGGTATTAGATACAATAACATGGTCACAAACAATGAATAAGGTATCAGAATCATCAATGCATAGAGTACAGACTTCCTAACTCGATCAAATGCCTTAGCCCCAAAATTTTGACCAATAAAAACAGTAATGGCTGTCTGAAAGCCACTGGCTATCATCCAAGTCAACTGTTCTATTTGAACACCAATTCTTTGAGCAGCAACGACATCTTCACCAAACAAATATATTTGTCTAGCAATATAAATGGCTATTAGGGTAAAGAACATACTTTGAGTCCCTACTGGCAAGCCAATCTTTACAATTTTTTTCATTGCATCTAAATTAAAATTCTTAATATGAAAAACCTTTACCTCTGGATTTAATCTTTTATAAGTAACATAAAAAATAACCAAGGTAATGATTTGCGATATCACTGTGGCAATGGCCGCACCACTCAGTCCCATTTTAAATACCAAGATAAATAAAGGGTCTAAAATGATGTTAAATACAAAACCAACTGCTAAGATCATGAGGTTAATTTTAGTTTGTCCCAAGCCCTCATTAATTGAAACAAAACCATGAACAATAAATTGGACAAAAATAAAACCACCAATAATAGGGATGTAATCCATGGCATATTGAATAATGGTTTGAGAATCAATATCAAATATTGCTAAATACTGCCTTGTAAATAATATTGTCAAAACAGAGAATATAATCCCAAGTGTTGCTTGTATCAATAAACCATTAGTGGCATACACATTTACTTTATGAAGTTCTTGACGCCCAACCGCATGAGATACACGGACACTCGTCCCTATCTTGGATATTAATATCACACCAAAACAAAACCAAGTTAAATAAGATGCTGTACCTACCGCGGCCACAGCTGATGTTTCAGATAATCCGATGGTATCCACTTGACCAATCCAAAAAATATCTGTTAAATTATAAGCCATTTGGCTTAAAGTTGTTAATAAAATAGGTATAGCAAGAAAAACCAGTCTTTCAAGTATTGGTCCTTGGGTTACATTGTATATTTTCTTCATAGTCACTCTAAAAAGAAACTCCTTTGAGGAGTTCCTTCCTTTCCTTATTTTTCTAAAAAGTATGTTGCTTCCATATCAGCTGTTGATAAGGCAAAAGCCAGAGGATATAGTGAAAAAGCTTTACCAACATTGTAAACTTCCTCACTGCCAGAAAAGCCCATATGATAACGGATTGCAAAAGCTTCATCCCGGGTTAATTTCATAAAACCAGAGATGATGTAAACAGACTTTTCTCCATGGCCATAGGGTAAGTCATCTTCAAAACTATATGATGGTACTTGGACCCATTTGCCCAATTCATTTTTCTTATTTCTTGTTGTTTTTTGGTAAACATTGACCTTACAAATATCATGTAATAAAGCGACAATGGCGATGGTTTCATCACTATACTCTAAGCCATAGACTTCTTTAACCCGAGGTCTTTCTAAATAAGCCTTTAAACATTCATAAACATTTAGAGAATGCTTAACCAAGCCACCCGGTTCAGACAAATGAAATCTTGTGGAACATGGTGCTTGAAAAAAATCACTTTTACTGGATAATAAATAATTCAGTAATTCTTCTGAACCTTCTCTTTTAATGTGTTTCCTATACAAATCAACAAAGTTTTCTTTATCCATTAGAGTTCCTCGCAGTAAATTGCAGTCCCTTCAACATCATATAGTCTACCTTCAAAGGTCACAGGCACCTCAACATCGATTACATCTTTAACCATATATAAGTTCATGGTTTTTAAATCTCTAACAAAATATCCAATATCGACATGATTGTCTTTTTGATGGCCATAAATCACAAAAACATGATCTTCTTCATAAACTTTGGCATGGGTCGAAGTCAATTCATTGATTAAACTAGAGTCTGACTTACTTTCAGAGATTATAAACTTATGAGGATTCTCTAATTGAAATCTTCTTTTCAATTTTTCTTTTAAAATTGTGTCTTTAATCTTATTTTTGGTTTCGTCAATGACTTCATTGGTTTTGTGAACCAATTTCATACCTTTTTCTTTAAGGTATTTTCTAAACTTATCCATTGTTTCCCCCTTAAAATAAACCGATTATTTTTTGATCTTTAACATCCATATTCTCATATGCACCATGTCTAGGCAATCCAGGCATGGTCATAACCTTACCAGTCAATGCCACAATAAAACCTGCACCAATTGAAGGTTTAAACTCTCTAACTGTGACTCTAAATCCGGTTGGTCTACCTTTTAACTTTTTATCATCAGATAATGATAATGGTGTTTTTGCCATACAAATTGCAAGTTTATCCCAACCATTTAAGTTAAATGATTTAATTTGTTCTTCAGCTTTATCAGAAAAGTCAACGCCATCAGCACCATAAATCTTTTTAGCAATGGTTTCAATTTTTTCCTTTATAGGCATATCCAAAGGATATAAAGGATTATTGTTGACTGGTGCTTCCTTTTCGGTTAATTTAACAATTTGTTTAGCCAAATCTAAACCACCTTCGCTGCCTTTAGCAAAAACTTCCGATAAAGAAATTGGATGGTTATTATTCTTCGCCCAATTTAGTAAAGCATTGATTTCATTTTCAGTGTCTTTTGGGAAACGATTGATGGCTATTACATAAGGTCTATCAAAATTTTTAACTGATTCAATATGTTTTTCTAAATTAACAATACCTTTTTTTAGTGCTTCAACATCTTCTTGGTCTAAAGCGTCATCGTCTGCATCACCATGTAATTTTAAGGCTCTAATGCTGGCAACAATAACCACTGCAGAAGGCATGGTATCCATGGCTCTCATCTTGATGTTCATAAATTTTTCCATTCCTAAATCAGCACCAAATCCTGCTTCGGTCACTACATATTCACTGACTCTAGCAGCAAAGTCTGTCGCAATGATTGAATTTGCGCCATGGGCAATATTTGCGAATGGTCCACCATGAATCAATGCAGGTGTTTTTTCTAAAGTCTGAACTAAATTTGGTTTAATAGCATCTTTTAACAACATGGTTAATGCGCCTTCAACTTTCAAGTCCTTAACCATGACTGGTTCATCTTTTGTATTGTAAGCCACAACCATATTTGCCAAGCGTTCTTTTAAATCATCCAAATCTTTTGACAAACATAATACAGCCATGACTTCTGAGGCAACTGTTATGTCAAATCCATCATATCTAGGCACTTCTCTTTTTAGAGACAATGCCACATGAACTTTTCTTAAAGCACGATCGTTCATGTCTAAAACACGACGCCAAATAACTTTTTCAGGGTCGATGTCTAAATCATTTCCTTGATAGAGATGATTATCAATGACAGAAGAAATCAAGTTATTGGCAGAGGTTATTGCGTGTATGTCACCCGTAAAATGAAGATTAATGTCTTCCATTGGAACAACTTGTGAGTATCCTCCACCTGCTGCACCACCTTTCATACCCATGACTGGTCCTAAAGATGGTTCTCTAAGAGCAATCATCGTTTTAAAGTCTAAGGCACTCAAAGCATCACCCAAACCAATGGTTGTGGTTGATTTTCCTTCACCAGCTTTGGTTGGATTGATGGCAGTCACCAAAATAATTTTTCCTCTTTGGTTATTTCTGTAACGATTAATTGCATCAAAAGAAATTTTTGCCTTGTAATTCCCATAAAGTTCCAAATCTTCAGGTTTCAAATTGATTTTTTTTGCAATTTCAGTAATATTCTCCATTTTTGCTTCTTGAGATATTTGTAAATCTGTTTTCATAAACGCTCCTCCTTATTTTCTTTCTAAAATAGTGATGCTATCAACACGAGAAGTTTGTGGCATTAAATCCACTGGTATAATCCTTCTCACTTGGTAATGATTCATCAAATTGTCCATGTCTTTGGCTAAGGTTGATGGGTTTTCAGAGATATACACAAGTTGCATTGGCTTAAATTTATTCATAAGGTCTAATGTCGTTTTACTTAAGCCATATTTTGGTGCATATAACAATACTGCATCGATTTTTTCTTTAGATTTAAAAAGTCTAGGCAAGGCTCCTTCAACATGATCCTTAATCATTTCGATATTTTCAATTTTTAAATGGTCTCTATTTCTAATGCCATCTTCAATAGATGCCTCAGCATAATCGATTGCATAAACCTTATTAACGTATTTGGCGAAAAATAAAGATGTCACCGTTGATAAATCATATAAATTAAATATGGTATCATCATCAGATAAGCCAGTAAATTTCAAAATCATTTCATTCATTTTTTCATGGACCGGTAAATTAATAGGGAAAGTACCATTAGGGCTGATGGAAACATCCAAATCATGGTATTTAGTTTGAATGGTTTTTTCTCCACCTAATAAACCAATCGGGTTATAAATAACTAATTTACTGTCAGGATTATAAATACTGTAACTAACAGACTTAATAGACTTGAAGGTATCCATCAAATCCTTTGCGATCATGTCCAAGGCTTTGGTTTTTTCCTTAACAACAATGATTACACTCGCGCTGTCAGTATCCTTAAAATAACGGATGACCAAATTATATAAAATACCTTCTTTATTTCTTAAATCATAGGCTTTTAATTTATATTTTCTAAAAAACTTTAAGCACAATTGACTGATTTGATTGATTTCATCATCATTCACAATACATTCGTCAATATATACAAAATGATTGGTCATTGGTTTAAAATAACCAAGTGCGACTCCAAAGTTTGTATTCCTAATAACCCATTCTTGATAATTTCGATAATGGTAGTTTTTGTGATCGGTTAAAGTCATATCAATTTTATTTTTGACATCGTCAAGATTGGTATATCGCTTGAATGATTGTTCTAGGATTGATTGTTTTATTTTCAATTGTTCATTATAGTCAATATGTTGTAAATCGCAATGACCACAATCTTCATAAAACTTACAAGGAGGCTTCACTCTTTTTTTAGATTCTCTCTCAATGTCAATGATTTTAGCAATGGCATAGTTATCAAAGACTTGAACAACTTCCACATTCACAACTTCTTTTCTTATTGCACCAGGGACAAAAACAGCGATACGATTAAAATAACCAATACCTTCTCCATTAATACCTTGTTTTCTTATATTTAATTTTAATTTTTGGTTTTCCATTAATTTCATTTGTATACTCCTACATTCATTATAACAAAATCACCTTCAAATTAACACTCATTAAAATGCAAAAAAAAACAAGATTACAAAATCTTGTTTTTATAATTTCAAATCATAACCTTCAACATACTCTTTAACCATTTGTTTGACACCGTTATTGTCTAATGTCTCAAATATCTCTAATATGTTGGCAATTTCAATATTCATATCTTTTTTACATGTTAATTTTTCAATATAGATTTTTTCATTGGCTGTGGTAATATGACCATTATTTTTGTCTACTAGTAATTCTTCAAATAGTTTTTCGCCTGGACGCAAGCCAATAATTTTAATATCAACATCTTCAAAGGGTTTTAAACCAGATAATTTAATCATCTTGATGGCTAAATCATAAATTTTAACGGGTTCTCCCATATCTAGTATAAAGATTTCTCCGCCTTTTGCATAAACCGCTGATTGCAAAATCAATCCACTTGCTTCAGGGATGGTCATAAAATAACGAATGATTCTTTTATCAGTTAAAGTGATTGGTCCCCCATTTTCTATTTGTTTTGTAAATAGAGGTACAACAGATCCATTTGATCCTAAAACATTACCAAAACGCACTGCCGAATAAGATGTTTGACTACGATTATCGAAAGATTGAATAATCATTTCAGCAAAACGCTTTGTTGCGCCCATAACATTGGTCGGTCTGACCGCTTTATCCGAGGAAACCAAGACAAGTTTTTTCACTTGATAGATATCACTCAAACGGCAGACATTATAGGTCCCTAATATATTGGTTCTCACAGCTTCTACAGAAGATTCTTCCATCAAAGGCACATGTTTATAAGCAGCAGCATGGAAGACTAAATCTGGTTTATAGGTTTCAAAAACGGATTCTAATCGTTTATAATTATAAACTGAACCGATTAATACATTAATTTCAACTTGGTGTTTCATTTCTTGAAACTTCATTTTCAATTCGCTTTGAAGATCGTAAACACCATTTTCATAAATATCAAATAAAACAACAAACCTAGGTTTATACTCAACAATTTGTCTGACCAGTTCTGACCCAATCGATCCACCTGCACCCGTGACTAGTATGACCTTATCATGGATGAATTGGTAAATCCCAGAGGTATCTAATTTGACAGTTTCTCTTGATAATAAATCCTCTACATTAACATCTAATATTTTATTGGGTTGGTTTTTATGGTATTCAGATAACTTAGGAATTCTTTTAATGGTTACAGGTCTTTCCGAAATAACATTTATAATTTCTTGAAATCGGGTCCGATTAATATTTGAAATTGCAACAATCACTTCTTGAATGGCGAACTCATCAATCAGTTTTGGAATTTTTCTGATCGGTCCAAAAATTTCATAACCTGATAACAAATTCCCAATCTTATTCTCATCATCATCAACAAAAGCAACAGGTTGATTAAATATTTGTGGATTGTTTCTTATTTCATTTAAAACAATTTTCCCACCAGGCCCTGCACCAACGATTAAGGTTCTCTTTCCTGCAGTATAAAAATGATTTGGCATCATGACTTTAATTAAACGTCTAATGATTCTTGGTGTCACCGCAATGAAAATTTCAAACAAAGTGGTGAAAATAAAGAAAATTTCTGGAATGAACTCGAAATTAGGGATGGCCAAAGTAATAGATGCAATGATGAAATTGGAAATTGTAATATGCCAAGAAATTTTAACAACTTCATCTAGGCCAACATTGACGAGCAATAGATGATAAATTCTAACAATATAATAATATATTAATTTAAAAACAATGATTAAGGGCAAGATGATAAATGCCATTTTGTAATCAAAATCACTATTAATATATAATCTTAAGATGGTGATGGCTATGGTATAGGTAAAAGCAATACCCAAGGCATCAATAAACATAAAATTAAGTTTCGATCGATTCATTAAATAATTTCTTGTTTTATTAATCAATTTAACCATATTATACCCCACCCGTTCTTGAAGATTTTAACACATAAAAAACTAATCTTCTATCACTTCTTAAGATTTACTTCAAAATAAAAAATAACACCATCATCTGTATTTAAGACATCATAATCATAATCCATAGCATCAAGTATGGTTTTGCAGATTGCCAAACCTAAACCATGTCCACCATAGGATCTTGTTCTCGCTTTATCAACTTTATAAAAGCTATCCCAAAGATTTTCAATATCTTCTTCTGGAATATTTTTGCCTGAATTATAAACATAGACCCTCACCGCTTCATTATTTTTTGACTTTGTATATATTGATAACTTGTTTGGCGGTGTGATATGATTCAATGCATTATTGATAAAATTGATTAAGACTGTTTGCAATTGATCATAATCAGAATACACCTCTATATCCTGAACATCAACTGATAAATCTATTTCTTTTTCCTTTAATTTAATGGAAAAAAGCTTGATGGTATGTTCTACCAAATCTTTTAATGAGAAATTTGTTTTCTTTATTGTAATTGCGCCACTCTCTATTTGAGACATATTTAACATCTCTCTAACCAATTTATTCATTTTATTGGTTTCATCAAGAATGATGTCTAAGTAAACTTGTCTATCTTCTTCGCTGATATCTGATAATTTCAAGGCTTCAGAATAACCCATAATCAACGATAAAGGCGTTTTTAATTCATGTGATGCGCTCGATACAAAATCTTTTCTTTGCTTCTCTACTTTGTTCTTAAAGAGAATCTCTTCAGCCAATCTTTCATTGGTTATTCTCAATTTCTCGATGGCGGCCTTTAACTCGTCACTCATCTTATTGACGCTTTTTGCAAGTTCTCCAATCTCATCCTCAGTAATAACTTCAACTTTATTTGAAAAATCTAAATGCGCAATTTCATTTGCAATACGATTAATCTCTAAAATAGGATGTGTTAAACGGTAAGAGACAAAGTACATAACAAAGCCAGATGCAACCATAAAAAACATACCAATAATCACTGTAAATGAGTTGAAAATCCAAAGATTTTCATCAATTGATCGGGCTGTAATGGTGTTAAAGTAATATATGTACCCTTCACCTTCTAAAGGACTTGCTACAAAAAGCCCTATAATATCATTTTCTCCTTCATCAAAAGAAAAGAAATAACCATCATATGCTTGACCACTAATGTCAGTTGGCTTAGCCATATCAAAATCACTACCAACTTGTTGGTATTGATTATAATGATAGATAAACCTGATAATATCGTTTCGATAAATAGAATATGGATTTCCATAAAATCGTTCATAGACACCTTGTGAATTCACCAATGACTCATAACTAAGGTCTGGATCAATGGCACTTTCCTGGATAACCACATGAACAGATATGTTATACTTACTTTCAATTCTCAAGTATTGATTATTTGAATTAGTATTACGATAATCAATGGTTTTCATCTCTTCAAAAGCTTCTGCCAATGTTTCGTTTTTTCTGTAAGTATAATAATTTTTCAAAACAGTGTTATTAATGATCAATAATCCTGCAATAAAAGCTAAAATACTCCCATAGGTCAATAAAAATAATTTACTTCTCAGTGAGGAATTCATTTTCTAAGTCCAATCTATAGCCAACACTTCTAACCGTTGAGATATAATAGGCGTATTCTCCTAATTTTGCTCTTAATTGTTTAATATGAGTATCTACTGTTCTTAAGTCTCCGAAATAATCATAATTCCATACAGCATTTAATATTTTATCCCTAGACAAAGCAATGCCTTTATTGTTTATAAAATATCTTAAAAGTTCAAACTCCTTTGGAGTCAAATCGATTTTTTCTTTACCTATATACACTTGTCTTGCAGCCAAATCCATATGAATTACACCAAAATCTAAAGATTCAACATCTTCAACATCTTTATTTAAAATCTTATTAATTCTAGCCATCAATACACTTGGAGAAAAAGGTTTGGTGACATAATCATCGGCCCCTAGTTTAAAACCTTTTAATTGATCGTACTCATCACTTCTGGCCGTTAACATCACAACAGGTGTTGTCATATACTCACGGATACTTTCCAAGACATACCAACCATCATATTTTGGCATCATAACATCCAGAATAATAAGGTCAACTTTGACTTGTGAATCAAACAATAAATCCAAGGCTTCTTCACCATCTCTAGCTTCAACAACCTCATAGTCTTCTCTTTTCAAAAAGTCAACGAGTAGTTTTCTAATTCTAAATTCGTCATCGACAACCATAACGCGTTTTTTGCTCATAAAAACATCACCTTTCTAAGTAAAAGAGAATTCAATATACAAGATATTGAATTATTTTTTAAATATGGTTTGATTATTGAATAATTTTTCCGCTTGGTCTTGAGAATATTTCTTCTCGATATGCTTATACGCTTTTATAAAATGATTCTCATGATACTGATGTGAATCAGTAGCAATAAAATCAATAAAATCATTTTTCAATAATTTACGAATCAATCGTTTATTTGAAAAACTTCCTTGACCAAGAATCGTGTAAGCATTAACTTGAACTAAAGCACCGATTTTTTTTAAAACCTTGACATCCTCAATTTTTTTTAGGTTAGAATACCTTTCTATATGAGCGATAATTGGCTTATAGCCTTTAGCGACCATATTATGAACGGCTTCAGTCATATCATAGAGAGTTTCCTTAATAGAAAACTCGATTAGATAATAATTATTAATCAAAGGTAAGACCACACCTTTTTCAATGTTTTTTAAAGTGTCTTTATCATAAAATATTTCATTGCCAAGGTATAAGGAAATATCCAATGATAAATCTTCCACTTTTTTCTTAAGTTCAGAAAAGATGCTTTGGTTTTCACTTACTGATGATAAATAATTCCTGGTTCTATAATAGTGAGGTGTTATAAAAATATGATTGATGCCTTGACTAAAAAGCGATTTAATGATTTCAATTGACTCATCAAAATCCTCAACCCCATCATCCACAAAAGGTAATAAATGTGTATGAATATCAATCATTATATCTTTTACTCCTCATCTTCTTCAACTTCACGGTAATAATAATTATAAGAGTATCCAGAAATTTTAGGATTTACATTGGCAAATACCGTTCCTAAAACATTTACTTTTTTATCTCTTAATTGGTCTAAAGCCACTTTGGCCTCATCTTTTTTTGTTTGATTGTATGCCACAACATAAACAACGCCATCAACAATTTTTGAAATAACAAAGGCATCAGTAACAGATAACACTGGTGGTGAATCCACAATAATCATATCATACATTGTTTTTAATTTTTCTATCATATCCAGTGTTTTCTTAGATTGTAATACAATATGCGGGCTTGAAATACGCTCACCTGAAAGAATTAAATCAATATCGCCATCACCTTTTATAATGATGTCTTCTATGGCTTTATCATCAACAATATAATCATAAAAGCCTAGGTCATTTGCTTTATGAAAAGCGCGATGTATTTTTGGTCGTCTTAAATCAAGGTCAACAATAATTGTTTTTAACCCTCTTTCAGCATAAACAGCAGCTAAATTAATTGCTGTCGTGGTCTTCCCATCTTTTGGAGAAGCAGACGTCGTTTGTAAAACTCTAATCGGTTGATCTAAGCCAAGCATACGAATATTGAGTTCTAATTTTCTATAGGCTTCAGCCTCTAAAGAGTTAGGTGTTTCAATAACTACATTTCTATATTCAAAATATTCCATTATTCCACAACCCTTCTCTCTTTAATTGTTCCTGGTACAGAAGCAAGTACTTTTGTATCTAAATACTTTTCTAATTCATCTGGTGTTTTAAACTTGTTATTCATAACTTCTTTAATAAAGACTACCCCTAAAGCTAAGATACCACCTAAAATAATAGAAATCGCAATATTCAATACTTTATTAGGTGATGAAGGGCTTACAGGTACTCTCGCTTCATCAAGAGGCTCTAATTTATCTCTTAATAACTCAAACTCTTGAGCAGATTCGATTGATTTTTCTACCAAACTATTAGCAATAGTTGCTGCAAGTTCTGGATCTTCATTTTCAACTTGAACATCAATTTTTAAAATCTGATTTTGAGTTTGTACTGAAATAGAATTTCTTAAACTGTTTAAATCGCCAGCTTCTAAACCATCCACATCAGCAATCACAGACTCTAAAACACGGTCAGAAATCAAAAATTCTTTATAAGTTCCAATTAATAAATTACCAACAGTAATCGCTGATTGTTGATTATTGTTAACACTTTCAACATCTACTTGAACCATCAACGATGCATTTGCTGTATATTGAGGTGTGACCATTACAAATGTGTATACAACCCCAAAAACAACGGTCCAAAAACCAATAATTATGATAAGTGCAATATTATTTAAGATAATTTTAAATAAATCTCTTATCGATATGCCCTCTTCCTCTTCTTGTGGTACTTTTTCTATATATTCATTCATTTTATCTTCTCCCTACACTGTCATTAACGTTATTATATAATACTAGAAACAATAAAACAATAATACAAGTCAATTTAATAGCGATATAAACCAATTAATAAAGCTGTTAAACCAAATAATAAATTATAGATGTAGAAAAGTCTAATATTTCCTTTTCTTGTAATAATAAAAATAAATTTTAGTGCATAAAACGTGCCGAAAAAACTGACAACCATTGAAACAAAGTAATATACAAATATATGTACATTCGTCGTGTCAAAATCTATCAAAGATTTAGCATCATAAATACCGATGATAAGGGATATTATAAGAGCACCGATGGATATTGGTATGGATATCATAATTGAAAATTTCAAAGCTGTTTCATGGGATAACTCTTTTCTAGTCCCTGCAGCGGTTGTAATCGCCAAGCGACTCACACCAGGGATTACCGCAAGCATTTGTACCAAACCTATATACAATGATTTCTTATGCGTCAGTTTTGTACCAGTAAACATATCGGTTCTTTTTCTAGCCAGATATAGAATGGTGGCTGTTAATAGTGAACCCATACCAATGATAATCAGTATGTATTCATCATAAAAAACATTATAGACACTAAAAACAACCCCTAAGATACCAATAGGGATAATTGCAATGATTATATTTTTTACATATTTGACTGATTTCTTAACTTCTGGACCTTGATCATTTTTAACAAGATACTTATAGGTATCACACACCAATTGCTTGATGGTGTTTTTCATATATAACATGATGGCCAATAAAGACCCTAAATTCACTAAAATCAAAAAAAACAAACCGTTGTTAAAGTCTTCGCTCGTCAACCTTTGAATAAAAGCCACATGGCCACTTGATGATACAGGCAAGACTTCTAACACACCTTGTATGATTCCAAAGAAAATATATCTAATTAATTCGATTAAACTCATAGTTGAACTCCTGTTGGTTTATAGTATATAAAGAATCAAAGCAAAAAAACTTGCCCCGAAGCAATAATAGCTAAAATACTTAATTTTTCCAGATCTAAAGATGTTATAAATTAATTTATAAGCAACATAGGTAGCAAACAAAGCACCAAAGAATGCTAAAATGTATAAATGCATATCTGCTAATTCAAATGAGGTTGTTTCACTACTCATAATTTTTAATACCAATAAAATAACAGAACCAATTGAGACTGGTATGTACATGATAAAAGAAAAGTCTAAAGTTGCATGAACACTTGCACCACGTTTTAATGCCGTTGCACTGGTCATTCCAGCTCTAGAAATACCAGGAATCAAGGCAACTGATTGGGCAAAGCCCATTAGAATAATATCTGTATAAGTTAACCTTTGCCTATTTGATGTAAAAGGCTCTAACCTGGTTACATAATACAAAACACTAGAGGTGAATAAAAGACCAATACTGACCAACAACAAAGCATGTTGAACCATAAATTCATCAATTGAATCACTTACAAAAAAACCAATGAGTGCAGCAGGTATTGTTGCGATGATTATTTTAAGGCCATATATATAATTGTCTCTGGCTTCATTTCTTTTTGTCTTATCAAATATATATACAATAAAATCGACAATAATTCTCCATAATCTTTTACGATAAATCAATAAAAAAGTTACCAAAGAACCTGTGTTCACAATGATTAAAAAAATGATACTATCAACAAAGTTAACATCCAATAAGTATTTTGCAATTTCCACATGCCCACTAGAAGAAATTGGTAATACTTCTGTTATCCCTTGAACAATGCCTAGTATCAAGTATTTTAGCACCTCTATGAAAGCCAATAAAACCACCGCCGTCTCAATTATATATAGAGTTATTTTATACTAAAAACTGACTTTTTTCAATCAATTAGAAAAGAAAGCCAAAATAATGGCTTTCTTTATTATAAATCTATAGTTCTGTCATCCATAATCCATGAATATTACAATACTCATAGACCTTGACGGGTTGATTTAAATCCACATTAAATTCAGCTTCTGCTTTGTCTCCTGGTTCAAATGTTTTGATTTGGTATCTGTCACCGTTTTCAATAAAAATCCATTGAATGAAATGTTTTTCAACCATAGGATGTTCAACAGAACCAATCTTAACCGATATTTTGTTATCACCTATTTTTTCTAGAACTGGTAAGTGTTTTTCATTTCCTTCTTCTTCTTTTTTAGGCTCTAGTAAGACCATCGGAACCTTACAACAATCTAATGGCGAATCCACAGGGTAAGTGTAACAAATCCTTTTACATATTTCACAATAATAAATATTCATAAAAAAACCTCCTTTTTCTTATTCATAATTTCATTCTATCATAGAAAAAAAACAAATAAAAGGAGGTTTCAAATTTATAAATATTTAGTTAACTCTGCGTTTGCCACGAATCATCAAAATGGTAAACATCACCAAACAATATAATAAGGTGCTGAATAAGGCAATAAAATTAAACAATGATTCATTTGCTGTCCCATAACCAACGGATGGTAACATCAAGACGCCAAAGATTGGCAAAGCCATGGTGATTGCTGTGGCACTTCCCATCGCCATTTCATCAGCAACTGGAGTTTCAAGATTCTTATCAATACCCTTTAAAAGAGCAATCCCAGTTGAAGCAACACCTGTTAACATACCAAATAAGCCCACGAAATACTCATCATTATGAGCAGTATAAACACGTTTTGTAACAAACCAAACATAAAAGACTGTTACAACCGCACCGACCATGGTTATGCTTAATAAAAGCCATCCATAGTCTTTCAAGAAACCAAAGGTAATGGTTAAAACCGCACCAGTAATCATAAAGTTAAAGAATAAAGAACTAAGGTTGGATAACAGATAATCGTTTTTAGCAAAACTAATATTAATACCCCTTTTACTGGTTACTTTTAGGACATACTTAAACAACAAGGCATAGAATATACCAATAATAAAGTTAAAGCCGACCAATAAACCAAATATGGTTTCACCAATACCACCAAGTGGTAACAAGACTTGATTTAATATATATAAGGTCAACCAAACCAGTCCATAAATGATTGAAATAATCACTACTTGGACCGTCAAACCATCAATGACATTAATTTCCTTAACTGTATCTATTTCTACAGTTGCTTTATATAATGATTGATCATCATAGTTTTGATTAATATGTTGACCTCTTTTTCTGGCAATCATATTGATTAACAATATCCCAATACCACCACCAACTAAAAACCCTATGACCGCATATGACGCACCTAAAGCCGCTGAGGTGGTTTCAACGCCAGTCAACATATGTGACCAGTTTCTCGCAAAACTTGTCGCTAAACCAGGTCCTTGTCCAAACCCAAGTGGTAATAACATACCAGCCGCAACTGATTTATCACTAAAGAATAACATGACCATTAAAATACCAATAAAACCTTGTAAAGCATATGTACTGGTAATAATCATCCCCGTTGACCAAATCTTTTTCTTATTTTCTGTCTTTTTATGGTCTTTAAGCGTTAAAGTAATAAAACCAAGTGCCAACATATGATACACAATTGTTGCCATCACTTCCGCATCAACGTGATAGGATCCTGGAATGACAACATCTGAAAGAAACAATCCCACAAATCCTCCAAGTAAAGCTGATGGTAATACAACTTTCTTTAGTAATGGTACTCTCGTTTTTAAAGCCTTACCTACAAAAAGCAAAACCCCAATCAATAAAATATAAACTATTATTCCCCAATCATCCATGAACTTACCTTCCTTTTAAGTAATTTATTGAATCCAATACCAACATTGGATCTTCTAGCTTAAACAAAAATGTAGATTTTTTATAATCAAAAGAAATTTCCCTTTTTCTTGTTAATGTCAAACCTTCAATTCGGTCAATTTCAAAGAGTCTTTCTTCATCTCTATTTTGAACAAAAACACCTCGACTGATTGGATTAATTTCTAAATCAACCCGACCCATTTCCTCTAACTCATAGGTTTTCATATCAACTTTATGCATGGTACCTGTTGTAAAAATAATATTTTCTAAAATCTTTGGTAAATACTTTTTTTGTAAATTATTCCATTCCACTAAATTATCAAAGTCTAAACCAGACAATAATGAATAAGCATTAAAATGCGCAATTTCTCCACAATTCTCGCAATATATTTGATTGCCTTTTGTGGATAATGTTTGATGTCCATGGCATTTTGGGCAATAATAAATATATGTCTCTAAACCTAAAGCTCTTTCTTTAGGTTTATATAAATACTTGCGCTCTCTATTCCAATCGAAGTCATTGAAAGCCAAAGCCTCCTTTAACTTGGTATATATTTCTTCCTCTGTATAATTTTCAAGTTCTGAGCCTTTAAATAAGGTATGATAATTCAATTCAATTAAACCATTTTTTGTTGGCTTTAAACCCCACCTTGGACTTGATAAATAAGCCCCATTGGTTTTAACCACAACAACATCAATCTTAAATTTCTTAAATAACTTAACCGTCGAGAAAGGAAAATCACTTTCTTTCCCAAAATATGAAGCATTTCCTTCCGGGAAAACCATAATACCTCTCTTTTCATTCTTAACGACTCTCATCATTTCTCGAACCGTTTGAA
This sequence comes from Candidatus Izemoplasmatales bacterium, assembly GCA_046542225.1. Classification (GTDB taxonomy): domain Bacteria; phylum Bacillota_I; class Bacilli_A; order Izemoplasmatales; family Hujiaoplasmataceae; genus Hujiaoplasma. Next base: position 27,420 of record JBKHBS010000009.1, read on the forward strand.
TATCAACTTGGCCCTTTCTTTTGGGTATAGAATAGATGACCTTGGTTAAAATATATTTCATCTTTTCATTGGTAAACATAAAAGCATTAATGATTGGATATGGATAACGCTTTAAAAGCATTGCGTGAATCAAACCATCATGCATAAATGCATGATTACCAATTAAAAAATAAGGATCCGTCCTTTTAGGATTAAAGTCATTGAAATTTACAACAATCTTAAACTTAAATCGATAATACAATTTAACAAGTTGTCTAATTAAAAATATCTTGATTTTCGTCATCATATCACAGCCTTTAAAGAAATTATAACATAAAACAATGAAATCATTAATGATTTTTTACCGATAGAAAAAGCGACACAAAAAAGTGTCGCTTAATATTAGAATAATATCTTCAAAATAAACATTACATCATGTAGGCAAAACCAACCATAACTGAAACAAAAGCATCTACATTGGCTCTTTGAGCACTTGTTAAATTGTTATAATCATAATCTTTAATGATATTGGCTTGGTCTGTTAAATCAGTAAAGAAATTATTAATTGTTGTTTCTATTTCTTCTAAATCATTGGTTGTAATTTGAAAATGAATTCTTACATCTGGTTCATTAAGCACAAGCATTAGTTCTTCAATAATTGCATCAATATCATTTTGACTATCACTATAAAAATCTAAATATGCATTGGCAAGCAAAATCATCGCCCCATAATATTCATTTGAATCATTAAATTCATCAGTTGCATTATAAAGATCAACAAAGTCATCGATATAGTTTGTTTGGTCTAATAGATCAACCATATCTTTAAGGATATTTAATTGGTTTTCTGCAGTGTTTTTAAATCCACTTTCATAGTAAGCCATGAGACTAACAATTTCACTGAAATAAGTAAAATCTTGGTTATCCATATTAAGTTCTTGTATTTCAAATTGAACAATGAGTTGTCCAAAGACTAAATCAATGAGGGCTGTATATTCTTCAACAGTCACATCTTGTAAGATTGGATTCCATAAAGCAACCGTTTCTTTCATTAAATTTCCAACTGCTTCAGTTTCAGTCATTTCATCAGATGAAATACTTTGAACTTTTTCAAGGGTTCCATATGTATCCATATTGCTTTCAGCATATGTATGAACTTCAGCTGCTTCTGTTAGAGTAAATGTAAACACATCTTCTTCTCCAGCAATTAAAGTTTCTGAACTAGATTGAATAATCTCATAACCTTGGCCATAATCTGCTAAAATATAGAATTCATAAGGTCCTTCTTCATAATATGATAAAGTTCTTACAGTGACTTGATACTCTCCAGGTTGGAGGGTGGTTATAATACCAAAGTCAAGTCCTCCAAAATCATCATTATGAATGACACCTACTTCACTCGATAATTGAGCAACATCATAATAGGCATCTATAATTGCATAATCACTTTCAATGATAGCATCTAGTAAGTCATTAAAGCTTTCACTCATTCTTGCTTGTAATAACAAAACATTATCAAAATCAATTTGTTCTTCTATAATCGTTTGAATTTCATCATTTATAGTAGGATTAATGGTCCCAAACATGTTTGTATAATAAGAACCTGTAATGGCATCAATGTAAAAATCATAGAATAAGACTTCTTTATCTTCTTCTGAATAAATGTTGTTAAACTGTTGGATTAATCCATCATTATTTTCTAAAAATTCATCCATCAAGCTAATGTTTTCTTTTACAAAAGGTTTTGTAGCCATTGTCGAAGTACTTTCACTCGCTTCGACTAATGCACTCACATAATCTTCATCCATTTCCAAAATATAATTATAGAATAATTCCATAGACATTAAAGATTGTGCAGATTGCTTAGGAATACTTAAAACACTCATATCAACAGTCAAATCTCCCACAGCCTGCATAAAGGCCACTAGGGTTGAATTCAAAACAATGACATCTTGTAATTCAGGCATGTTGTCTTTTAGATTATTGATTAAGTCATTTTTAACATTAACCATCAAGCTAATATTTGTCGATGTTAAATCATTTGAATCTACCAATGTTTCAATGTTATTGACCAATTCAGTATCAATACCTTCTTGTACATCAATTAAATATTCAATCACAATCATTGCTGATTTAACAGCTTCATCACCATTCTCATCAATAAACTCTAATAAATTCTCATGTTGTTCAATGATTTGTAAAATACCTGGATATGGCTCTAAGGTTTTATAAAAATCAAGCTCATATTGCAAGTTTGCTTTTAGTTCAACTTTTATTAAAGAAGAAATTAAAGCTTCTATCATTATCATATCCATTGAATCAATCAATTGATCAAACTCATTATAAATTTCAGAAACATCATTCAAGTCACCAATGGTTTCTAAATCTTCCATATTATCCATCATCGCATTAAAATCTTCTGATAACATGCCCTTGTTGACCAATTCAGTCGCAAAAGCATCTTCATCATTCACAGACATGTTTCTTGATTCAATCGATAATTTCATTTCTTCTATTTCACTTTCACGGTTGGCAACAAATGCAATGGTTGTACTAACATTTGAATTTTGCATGCCTTTTGGCGCCATGGCTTTAACAGTAAAGACTAATTTGTCACCTGTTAAATCTGAAAAATCAAAAGAAGAACTTGTGACTTCATCTTCTAGTTCTCCATCCACATAGACATTATATCTAATCGCATGTTCAACATCATCCCATGTTAATGTTCTTGTTGTTTCATTAACTTCTAAATTTGATGGAACACCCAATTGTTCATTTAAATTATATTCAATCTCATTAGGGTTATTCCTATTACATGATATAATTCCAAAAACAAAAAATAAACTTAAAAATAAGACCAATAATTTTTTCATTTTTTCCTCCTAAATTTTAAAAAACACAACCTTTGTCATATATTCATTACTTTATAGAATAATTATATACTAAAACTAATCCACTTTAAAGAGGATTTTATTATATTATAAAATATATTAAGTAAATTTAAAAAAAGAATAAGTATTTTACTAGACTTATTCTTTCGTTCTTATTTTGCATTTAACATGATTGGTTTCATATTTTAACCAAAAAAATCCTAAAATCAAGAGCAACAAGGCAATGAGTTTATAAGGTAAGCCTGCTAGAGGCAAAGCTGCGACTGCAAAGGTAATACCTATTACAGAGAAAAAAGCAATTACGCAAGGTGTACATCCATATGTCAACATTCCAAAGAGAAACGCAAATCCAGACATAAAGGTGCCTTTACCTTCTTTTCCAGTTAATTTAACAAGGGTAGTTGATATATTCCACATCAGGGCGCTTAAAAATGCCATGATTATATTTAAGAAGACATTACCAATCACCAAGGGCCAGCCATAATCCATTATCATTTGTGAGTATCCAATATTTAATTGGTCTAACAAAAAATACAAGCCTAAAAATATAACAAATACAATTGAACCTTGGATGATATATTTCTTTTCTGTTTGCATCATTAAAATGGTTTTAAACATCCTTGTCACCTCGCCTTTAATACAAGTCAAATTATAACATAATAAAGCACTGATAAAGAGAAATTTGCTTAATATCTTTTTAAAAAGATGTTTATAGAATTTCATCTATAAACATCTTAGATATTTAATTATTCTCTATAAAAAGGCATAGACATACATCTTGGGCCGCCACGGCCTCTAGACAATTCACTTGATGGCATTTTGTGTACTTTAACACCAAGAGATTCTAAGATATCATTGGTGATATGGTTTCTTTCGTAAACAATGACTTCTCCAGGTCTGATGACAATTGTGTTTGCACCATCATTCCATTGTTCTCTATCACCAGCAACAGAATCATCACCACCACATGGGATTAAAGTAATATCCTGTTTTAAATACTTGGCCAAAATTTTGTCCAATTTATCCTCAATAGGTGTTACCTTTAATTTATGGACGCCTTCAGTAGCTTTTGTAACCGCATAAGCTTTCATTGTATGGTGTAAGTCATTGTGGACCAAGAACTTATCATAATCAACTTGAGTGAATACAGTATCAAGATGCATAAAAGCTCTTTTCTTTGGTATATCAAAGGCTAAAATTGTATTAAAGCCAGTTTTATGTTGATAAAATAAGTTTTTTGCCAATCTTTCTATGGCTGCAGGATGGGTTCTTTGTGATACACCTATGGCGATGACATCATCTGATAAAACCAAGATGTCTCCACCTTCAATCGTGGCTTTAAAATCACGATCATAATATAATTCAGTACTTTTTCCATACTTTGAATGATACTTAAAGATATACTCTCCATAAATTGTTTCTCTAGAACGGGTTATAGAGTGCATTTTTGATAAACACACACCACTCCCTATAATGGCAAAAGGGTCTCTTGTAAAATACAAGTTTGGCATTGGATCGGTAATAAAAGGATAATCTCTTATATGGTCAGATAAGGTTCTTTTAGTAAAATTAGGCACATCGGTTTTTCGAATACCAGCCATTGTAGTCTCAATCATCTTCTTTGTTGATTCAATATCAAGTAAATACTTGAAAACAACCTTCTTCATGGTTTCACTTGTGACATTGGCTTCTGTGATAAACTGTTGGATGAACTGTTCTTTCAATTTTTGATCTTGGTCCAATGTTTCCTGAACAAGATCAACCAAATACAAGACTTCAACCCCAGCTTTTCGATAAATATCTGCAAAAGCATCATGTTCTTCTATGGCTTTATCCAACCAAGGTATGTCATCAAACAATAATTGTTCTAACCATCTGGGTGTTAAATTTTCCAATTCCCTTCCTGGTCTATGTAATAAGACCTTTTTTAATTCTTTAATTTCGGATTTAACATTCAATAAACTCATAAAAACATCCTCTTTCTATTCATTCGGTACAAATTCGGCCGTAAAATGTCTTAGTATTGGAGATTCATATGTGAATTTTAAGCCTTTTAATTTCTTTCCTCTTTTATGAACCTTAATTAAACATTCAGCAACATATTTCAAATGTTCAAATGTATAAGTGCGTCTTGGGATTGTCAATCTTAAAAATTCTTTGTCGGCTTGTAAATTTTCTTTGGTATCAGGGTCTCTACCCAATAAAAGCGATCCAATTTCAACCCCTCGGATACCACCTTCAAGGTATAATTCATTGCATACAGCTTGGGCAGGAAATTCATCATAAGGAATTTGCGGTGCAATTCTACCACAGTCGACAAAAACAGCATGACCACCAGTAGGGTATTGAATAGGGACACCAGCTTCTCTTAATAAATCTCCTAAATATCTGACTTCATCAATACGATATTTTAAATATTCCTCTTCCAAAGCTTCCTGTAAACCAAGGGCTAAAGCATCCATGTCTCTACCTGTTAGTCCACCATAAGTTGGAAAACCTTCCATTGGAATCACGCGCACTTGTGCTTGTTGAAATAAATCTAAATTATCTTTTATGGCTATGATTCCACCAATATTAACGAGTCCATCTTTTTTTGCGCTCATTAAGAACACATCAGCCAAAGCAAATGTCTCTAAGGCTATTGCTCGAATAGATTTGTTTTCATATCCTGGTTCTCTTTGTTTAATATAATAACTATTTTCTGCATATCTGGCGCCATCAATGACAATTGGGATATTGTTTTCTCTGGCTATATGATTCACTGCTCTTAAATTTTCAAGTGATACTGGTTGTCCACCAGCAGAATTATTAGTAATGGTCATAATAACAGCAGCAATATTTTCTTTACCCTTTTCTTTAATAATTTTCTCTAATTTTTCCAAATCAAAATTACCTTTGAAAGGATGATAATTGTCTAAATCAAAACACTCTTTACATGCACAATCAATGGCTCTCCCACCAGCAATTTCTACATGTGCTCTCGTTGTATCAAAATGAATGTTAGAAATAACAGACATACCCTCTTTTTTAACAAGCAGGGGTAAAATAACTTGTTCTGCACCTCTACCTTGGTGGGCAGGGATAAAATATTTATATCCAGTGATATCTTTCACGACTTTTTCTAAACGATAAAAACTTCTAGACCCCGCGTAAGCTTCATCACCGTGCATTAAAGCCGCCCACTGAAAGTGACTCATTGCACCAGTTCCAGAGTCTGTTAATAAATCAATAAATACATCTTCGCTTTTTAATCGAAAAGGATTATAACCTGCTTCTTTTAATTTATTGATTCTTTGTGATTTTGAAATTAGTTTAATCGGTTCCACCATTTTAATGCGATAAGGTGGTAATTGATATTGATCCATAAAATGTTTTTGTAGTATGTCTACAAAATCTCCTTTCTCAAGTAAAATTCTCTCTATTCAATTATACAACATAAAAGCGCTTTCGTAAATGATAGATATCAGAAGATAAAAGCAAAAAAAAGGCTTAACCCAATCCGGTTAAGCCATCATCATTAAAATATTGCGTGGTATATAAAATATGTAGCAGTTGTCATAAGACTTGATAAAACAGTTCCCCATAATATATCCACGATTGTCACTGTAATCGGCCAATCTCTTAAGGTTGCTAAGTTGGTTAAATCATAAGTTGCATAAGTCATAAAACCAAAAACCGCACCGGCTAATAAAGCCTTACCAAAGTTTTGTTCTGCAATACCACTGTATGTGAAGAAAATGATACCGCCAATAAACAATAGATAAAATATTCCAGCCGCAATAAAATTTGGTTTTTCCGCCATTAAATGACCAAGGTTTGTTTTATAAAATTTGGTCGCTATTAATGACAACCATACTCCATCGATGACTAAAAAAACAATAAAAGCAATTAAATACATCTTCATATAATTTCCAAATTCCATTATTCTTTCTCTCCTTTTACTTCCTTCATTTTTTGAACATAATCCTCTATATTAAACTTCCTTTTTAATCCATTGGCATTCATATACCTTAGTTTGCCAAAAATCTCTCTTTCAAACCAAGCTCGGTCATGTTTACCATAACACCAAGCAACACCCGTATAACTATTTGGGGTTAACCCATCATAGAAATAATAATTATTCAGTTCTAAAGTTGTTTGATAAGCTTCTTTATAGTCTTTAGACCATTCAATAATTTTCTTGGCCCAATACATCCTCATATAAGAATGCATTTTTCCTAAATATATCATTTCCATCATTGCTGCATTAAAATATGGATCGTGGGTTTTGAAATGGATATAGTCTTCTTTGGTATATAGATATTCACGCTCATCGCCCTTATGTTTTTTCATGGTTTGATAAGCCCACTTTTCGGTCATACCATCAAATTTATCATAATTGGAATTATAGTAAACAAAATTATATGCAAGTTCTCTTCTTACGATGAGTTCTTCTAAAAAATCTTCCTTAGAATCACTCTTTATATCTTTCATTAAATTATAGATGGTCACAGGAGAAATAAAACCAAATTTTAAATAAGGACTCAAATTTGATGTTAAATCTTTACTGGGATCATTATGTTCATCATATTTATCTAATTTATTATCTATAAAATCTTGTAAGCGATTTAGGGCCTCTTTTTCTCCCTGACTCACTTGTGCATCCTCTAAAACTTCATCTTGAAAGTCTGAAAGTTTATCATTGATTTTTTTTCTGATGGTTCTTGCTCCATATTCTTCTTTATCAGATGCAAGTGTAATGGGTACAAATACATTCACTTCAACTTCAATGATTGTTAGATCATTTTCTAAAGCATATTTCTTTAATTTTGTTAAAAAATCAATATCAAATTTCAAATAACTTTTATCAATAAAAATTGTATGAACATCAGCCAATATTTTTTCAATATTAACATCTCTTTTAATCATCTTAATGTCATCAGAAAATTGATGTAACTTCTCAAACAAGTCTTCACTATAGTTATAGAAAAAATCTAAAATCTTTGAGTTTTCCTCATAGGGTTCAACCATATATACCAATAAATCCTTTTTATTGTCTTCAGCGAATTTTTTGGCTTGATAAAGTGTATAGTTATTCTTTATACGAAAAGCTTTTGTCATAAAATAAATCACTTTTTCATGGTTATTTGAACCATCTACAAGGACAGAATTCCTTTTATTTGTTTGACTCATTTACTAGGAAACCACGGGAAGAAGGCATTTGTCTTTGATGCATATTCTTCCCAACCTTCTTTTTTCCTCATTCTCTTTTCTAACATTGGCACACCACTGACAAAACGAACCAATAATGTAATGGTTAATGGTGAAATAAGATAGATAATCGGTGCATCAAAAGCTAGAACAGCAGCGAAAATCCCCCACCATAATAGGGCTTCTCCAAAATAATTTGGATGTCTTGAATATTTCCATAAACCTTCTGTCATTAGATTTGATTCTTTATCTTCTCTAGAAATAAAATCTCTTAATTGCTTATCAGCGATTACTTCAAACATATAACCAATGAACCAAATCACTATCCCAATGATATATAACCATAAAATGATGGTCATTTGAGTTTCAATCAAATTGATGTAATAAACACCAATACCAATAACATACATAAAGAAAGCTTGTAACATGAAAATTTGTAAAAAAGCTCTTGGAACAACCCATTTGCCCCATTCTTCACGCCATTTTTTATACCTAAAATCTTCTTCTTTATAAGCATTTCTTTTTAGAATGTGATAGAAGAGTCTCAACCCCCAAAAACTGACCATAATGTTGACTATCAATTTTTCAATGGTGTTGACATAAATGTCGCCCATAAAAAATAATATCCATGCGACAAGGACGAACCCTAAGCCCCACCCTATATCAACAATACTATTATTCTTGATAATGGTTGCAATGATAAAGAAAATGATAAAATAACCTAAAATCAATAACATTGCTGGTACAATAAATAAATCTTCTAACCCATAATTAAACATTTTTTTAACGCCTCCTAATTATTTTTTAATATATCCTATCGCAACTGAACCTTTTCCACTATGAATTGCAGTTGCGCTCGATACTTCTGATTCATATTCTGGTTCTTTACCAATTAAATCTGTAAATATCTTTTTATATTCTTTTAATAATTCTGGATTCAAACAATGTATCAATGCATATGATTCAATTTCATTATTTTCCAAGTCTTTTTTGACATGTTTCACTATTTTCTTAGTAATACTTTTTTGAGATAAACCAAAACCAAAAGCAGAGCCTTTACCTTTTTCTCCTAAAGTCATGATTGGTCTGATCTTAAAGAACATTCCAATTTTTCCAACAGCTTTTGGCAAACGGCCTGACATCATTGCATATTTAAAGGTTTCAAGGCAAACCAATATTTCTGCTCTTTTTCTCATTTCTTCTATTTCATCAACTATTTCTTTTGCTTTTTTTCCTTCTTCTAACATTTCGACAGCTTTCTTAACCAATAAACCCTGAGAAACGCTGTTGTTATAAGAATCAATCACATAAATATTTTTACCTTTTTCCACTAATTTTTGAGCTTCAATATTCACCGCATTGTAAGTGGCGCTTAATTCTTTAGCCACTAATATAACTATAATATTCTTATAGTGTAACAACAACTTAGAAAACAAGTCATTGACATACTTAATCGTTGGTGTTGAAGTTGTTGGATACTCTAGTCCCGCTTCAATCATTTCAAATAATATTTCATTGTTGATGGTGACCTTATCGTAGTAAGTCACTTCATCAACTGTAATGTTTAAAGGAATCATTGCAACATCATGATCTTTTAAAAATGATTGATTGATATCTGCGATTGAATCTGTCACAATCACAGTGTCTTTTTTACTTTTCCTAAAAGCAATGTCTTGAATCATATCATCAACTTTTTGTGAAATGATTAAACCATAGGCTTTCAATTCTTGGAAAACCAATTCTGGCGTATTGGTATGAATATGAATTCTAAACATATGCGAACCCATGACAACAACCAAACTGTCACCATAAGGTTTCAATGCTTCTTTAACAACTTCTTCATTAATATCTAATTTTTCAGTTAAATGTTTATACTCAACCAAACCTTCTGTACAGTAACGATAAGTGATTTCTTCATCAAAATCATGCGTCACGTTTAAGTCTAATTCTTCAAAATCAATTTGTTCGATTTCTTCATTATTAAAATAACTATTGATGCCTTGAAGGAATAATACAAAGCCCAAAGCACCGCTATCTACAACGTTGTTTTTCTTTAAAACTTCCAATTGTTCCTTGGTTTTTTCTAAAGATAACTCCGCTTTCTTAAATGCTTGTTTAAAATATTCTTGTACATTTTTAACCTTGAACAGTATATTCTTTAATCCATCAGCCCAATCTTTAATCACTGAAAGCATGGTTCCTTCCACAGGATTACTAAGAGAACTATAGACATGAGAAACGCTATCTAAAGCCATTTGCGTAAATTCTTCAATGGTCACACGATCTTTATCAATCGATGATTTTCTTAAACCATTCACAAATTGCGCAAAGATAATACCACTATTACCCCTTGCACCTACTAAAGCAGAATCACTGATTGATTCTAATGTATCTTGAAAAGAATCACTGACTTTAGCTTCTCTAGAAATGGTTTGCATGGTGTGAACTAAGTTATTACCTGTATCACCATCAGGAACAGGAAAAACATTAATGTCATTCAATAGTTTTCTTTTCTGAATCACAAAGTTTGTACCATAATTAAACATTTGATATAAATCTTGTCCAGTTAAGTACTCCATATTTTTTCTCCTCTAATAAATATTTTCTTGATTAATTTATTATATCATAAACAAAAGTTCATTAAAATTAATTGGCTTTTTTAAAAATAATTGCATACACATATAAAAACATTATGAAATGTGATATATTAAAAACAAGTTATATAAAGGGGGAATTTTTATGGAAAAAACATCTTTTCAAAGTTTAAAAAGTTTTAACATTAAAATGGGTATTCTACACCTTATTCAAGGTATTGTAATGCTTATATTGGCATTTACTGTTATTGAAGCAGCTGGTGTTTATGCCCCAACCATTACAGTTTCATTTCTAGATTATGATCCTAGCATCGGCGGTTTGGTCCAAGGAAGTAAAGAATTATTTGATCTGCCATTCGCAGTATTAGTGGCAACTTTCTTATTTGTTTCTGCCATTGCACATGGTATTATTTCCTTGCCAAAGAAAACAAACATGATTTACAATCGTGATTTAGAAAAAGGTATCAATCAATTCCGCTGGTATGAATATGCCATTAGTTCATCAATTATGATTGTTTTGATTTCTACCTTATTTGGTGTTTACGATATTTCTACATTACTTCTTATTTTCTTTATCAATGCATCAATGAACTTATTTGGACTACTCATGGAAAAACTGAATAGTGGTAAGGAAAAAAATGAAGTCTCTTGGCTTCCGTTTATTTTCGGTTCAGTCGCGGGAATTATTCCTTGGATAGTCATTTTAACTCAAATGCTAGCAACGCCTGCAATTGATCAAATTCCTGGTTTCGTTTGGGCAATTGTTGTTGCTTATTTCATTACCTTTAATACATTCCCGGTCAATATGATTTTACAATACTCAGGTGTTGGAAAATGGAAAGATTATTTATATGGTGAACGTGTATACATTACATTAAGTCTAGTCGCAAAAACACTTCTTGCCTGGTTAGTATTCTTTGGTACAATGCAACCTCAATAAAAAATAATATTATATAAAAATGGAACGAAAAATCGTTCCATTTTTTTTAATGTTTATCCAATGCTATTTCACTAATCTTATCAATTTGTTCTTTTGAACCCACAACAATCATTCTATCATCTATTGATAGTTTCTCATTAGCTTTTGGGTTAAAGATAATCTCTTCATCTTCACGTCTGATGGCAAGAATGATTAAACCAATTTTATTTGATATATCAGCTTCTCTAAGGGTCTTTCCAACCAAAACCGAATCTTTATTAACAATCACTTCTTCCATGTTAATCGACATATTTTTAGCATCAATAATGTTATCAACAAAATACTGAACGTGTGGTGATATCATTAATTGCGCCATCTTTTTACCGCCAATTTCATCTGGCGAAACCACACGATTTGCACCAGCAAGTAATAATTTCTTCCTGGTTGATCTATCATGGAATCTTGAAATGATATGAATATCTTTATTCATTTGCCTCGTTGTTAAAACAATAAACACATTTTCAGCATCACTTGATAAAGTCGTAATTAATCCTTTTGCATTTTCTATTTGAGCTTTTGATAAAATCTCTTCTTTATTGGCATCACCTAAAATATAAAGAACATCTAAATCCTCTAATTCTTTAACAACTTCTTCATCATTTTCAACGACAACAAAGGGTACATTCCTTCTAATAAATTGATTAATTACAGTTAAGCCTGTATCCCCTGCCCCACAAATAATGTAATGTCCTCTTAATTCATCTATTTTTTTATTCATTTTATTTCTCCTCCAAACTGATCGAATATCTCCTTGACTAAAGAAATCAAAGATAACTTTTAACAAATATCCAACCATTCCAACGCTGATTAATATAATTAAAATGGTGAAGGCTTTGCCAATATTATTTAATTCAACAACTTCTTTATAGCCAACTGTTGACATGGTGATAATGGTCATATAAATGGCATCTATAAAGGATATATCCAATATGATTATATAACCAACTGTCGCAAAAATGATGATACCTAACATAATTGCAATCCAGATTAAAATTTTCTTTATATTCATTCTTTCACCTACTATTCACCTATAATTTTTATAAGTACTCTTTTCCGTCTCATTCCATCAAATTCTCCATAGAAAATTTGTTCCCATGGTCCAAAGTCTAAAACACCTTGGGTAATGGCACAAACCACTTCTCTACCCATGATGGTTCTTTTTAAATGTGCATCCGCATTGTCTTCGTATGAGTTATGACGGTATTGATTATAAGGTTTTTCTGGGGCTAATTTTTCTAGAAAAACTTCGAAATCTTGATGCAAACCAAGTTCGTCATCATTAATAAAAACACTAGAAGTGATATGCATTGCATTGACTAAAACTAAACCTTCATATATGCCGCTCTCTTCAATGCATTCTTGAACCCTATTGGTAATATTAATCAATTCTCTTCTTTTTTTTGTATCAAACCATAGTTCCTTACGATAATGCTTCATCTGCTTCCTCCTGATAATCTTCATTTAAGAAGTGTTTTGATAAAACACATATTTCTTTATGTTTACATAGCTTATTAATGATAAAAAATAAAATGGTTGTAACAAAAGATGTGACTAAAATCACAATCACAGCGACATTCGTAAATTGTGGCTCTTGGGTCGCAACAATACCAGCAATAATTAAAGAAAATTCACCTCTGGGTATGGTTACAATTCCCACAAATAATCCGCCATCTTGTTTACAGCCTCTAATAAACTGCATCATATAGCCACTTAATATTTTACCAAGTATTGCCACAACAGAAATAATTACTAAAATATAAATTGGAACGGTAATGGTTGAAAATGCAAAAGTCATACCAAAATAAAAGAAAAAGATTCCTCCAAAGATATCTCTAAATTTTAAAACAACTTCTTGCATTTCTTCCCGATGTTTTAATTCACTAACAACAAGTCCTAATAAAAAAGCACTTAATGCTTCAGAGACCCCAAATAAGATTCCGATAACAACACCAATGAAAACAAAAGCAATGAATCCAATATGTGCAAGTTCGTGTGATTTTTGACTGATGATTTTATCAATAAAAAACGAGTATTTTCTTCCAAAGAAAAGCACAATAAAAGCAAACAAAACAGCTAAACCTATATCTTTAGATATACTTAAAAATTGAAATCCTTCATTATTAACAATAGATTGGATTAAGACAAGAAAAGCAATCATGACTAAATCTTCAAAAATCATAATACCCATAACCACTTGGCCTTCTTCTTTTTTAACAGCCCCCAATTGAATTAAAGACTTGGTAATGATACTTGAACTACTCATGTAGATCATACCAGCAAATACTAGGGTATAAAATAAAGATAAATCCAATAATAATCCTAATAAGAAGGCAATTGAGAAATTAACCACAAAATCAATAAAACCAGCTAAACCCAATACATTCTTTTTCTCTACCAATTTATTCAAAGAAAACTCATAGCCTAAATAAAACAAAAGAAAAACAAGGCCTATATCACCCAGTATAGAGAAAACTTCTTCATTATTGACAAGGCCAAAAACTGCTGGACCCAACAATATTCCAGCAACAATATAGAATGGTGGATTAAAACTTTTTAGAATTTTCGCTAAAAATCCCGCAACAGCTAAGGCTAAAAAAGCAATTGCAATTTGTGAAAACAAAGTCATAAAACACTCCTTTACATTCAATTCTATTATAACATAGATAAAAAAAACATACATTCAAAAGAAAAAAGCAATGATAACATTGCTTTTATTAAATCTTATAACGGTCTAGATAAATGTGTTTTGCTGCTTCAGTGTATTTATTGATAAAATCACTTTTACTGTCTGTGTAATTATCTCTATGGTGTTCATATTTTTTTAAAAGTTCTAACTTTAATTCACCATATTGAAGGGCGACATCTGGATGATCTCTTAAGTAATCTCTAAAATATAACTCTTTATGATTATTTACCACTCTAATATGGACATGAAATACCTGTTCAGCAAACCCTTTATCAGTATAACCTTTTAAACACATCAATGATTGAAGTTTAAATGCATCCTTTTGTTTGTGACAAATATATTTTTCTTCTTCAAGCTTTGCTTTTATGGTTTCAAGAACATTTTCGTTTTCAACCTCAAGCAGGATATCTATGGTCGGTTTGGCCAATAAATTATGAACACTTGTAGAACCAATATGAGAAATTCTTTTTATGATGTTTTGGCCAAGAATTTTATTTAACAATTTGACTTCGCTTCGATACCAATTTGCATACTGAGGATTGTGTGGCTTTAATATTATCGGAAACAATTGCCACAATTCATCATTAGTCATACTTTTTAAATCCATCTAATATTAATCCTCCTTATATAAAAAGACTAAAATTATTATCAACAATGTCTTACTGAATTCAACTATCTTTTCAAATAAAACAGTTCTAAAGTCAGATCTAATCATTTACTCATTTTTATATCAAATTAAAAATCATCGAGGCTAAAATATACCAAATTGTAGTTGTCAATAAGGTAACCGAGAAAGAATAAACAATTTTCAAGTACATATTATTGGTTTGTCTACATAAAGAAGCCATCACAAAAGCGCCAAGAAAACCTAAAGCTCCACCTAAAGCTCCACCGATAAAAACTAAATAAGCTGGTAATATAGAAATAATGATTTCAAATACACTAAGTTTTCTTAGAAGATGGATTTCTCTTCCATCCATTTTTAGTATCAAACCTGTAATTTCATTTCCAGAAACTAAAACATCATATGTTTGTCCTGACTCATCTGTATAGACATACATATTTCTCTTGACCTTTTTAAGTGCCTGATTGTCAATTGTAATCATCATTTTACCAGTCCAAATATTCTTAGACATCTCAATTTGCTTGTTTTGGGTTGATTCATTGCATAAAGTAACTTTCATTATTTTCTCCTTTAAATTTAATATTCATTAATATTATACATGAAGTTTTAAAAAAATATATCAAGTTCTAATTTTTTTTTATAAGATTTTCTTCTTTGATGTTTTCCAAAAAAAAGAAGAATTCAAATTCCCTTACTAGGGTTTAAATACTTCTTGTCTTCAAATAATAAATGTATTTACAAGGTCAACAAAACAACCGTTTCTACATGGACGGATAGGCTCAACTTGATGTCTTGAGTGTTTTTTTACATTTATCCGTACGTGGAAACTTTTCTAGCCCATTTTTGTACATTTTGCTCTTACGTGGAAACTTGTCAACTATATATGCCCGTTTAAGGAAACCATTCATACAATATGACAAGTGATAATTTTGAATACATTTCATATCAAGGTATGATTACAACTCTTGGGTAAATTAGCAGTTCTTTAATCAAAATGGTAAAAGTCTATCTTGTAACTCAATAATGTTCTTGTTTGGTAGATCATAGTTATCATAAATAGATCCAATAATGATTTGATAATCAGAGTAATCCTCTGAAAGAATCGCCATCATTTCATTAATATTCTCAGCGCTTAGTTCTCGTCCGCTTGGAGAATCAAAATTATTGGTAGAAAAACGCCAGTATGTTTTTGAATCAACTTAACATACGAAATCTTATGTATTTTTTACTCTTTCTCTGGTTACTATCTTCGGCCTTTATGATATTACTTCGATGCTGTTTTTCAATCTGTACAGCTTGAAATGTTTCCTTGGATATAATCGCCGGATTGTTATCCTCTGCTAGATAGTGTGCATCGTGCTTTCCATCATCCAACAACCGGACATTTCCTGTATACTTTTCATTAATGACCATTACATCAATCGTACGCTTACACCACTTTGCTTTTCCGGTTGGAGACTTGATTCCCAGCCTCTCTAGTTCAGATACAATGCCTATCACACTCTTGCCCTGAAGATACATATTGAAAATCATCCTAACATTTTTTGCTTCAGACTCTTCGATAATAAGGCTGCCATCACTTGCGTTCACATACCCATAGCATTTTCTGTTATACAGCTTTGAAGTACCTTGAGCGGCACGTTGTTTGATACCCCATTTAATATTATCGCTGCGTGATTCATTCTCCGCTTGTGCAATCGACTCTATTATAGAAATCATTAGATCACTATCTGTATCT
>JBKHBS010000037.1:0-11537 GCA_046542225.1 Candidatus Izemoplasmatales bacterium
ATCACTTAATATGGGTAAGACATTGCCAGATATAAGTTTACCATCAAGCCTTATTTCTTTCACGCCCTTTTCAATATGTCTAGGATTCAATACTTTGATATTGTAAATAGAAGCTCTAAAAACTCTTCTTATTTCAAAACTATCCCAATCATTTGGAATACAAGGATCTATTTTTAAACCATTGAATGTCGGCATTATTCCTAATATATATTTTGTTGCGGCTTGATATGTCCAAGACGCCGTACCAGACAACCAACTGTTTCTAGCCAAGCCAAATTGAGGATGTTCATCCCCCAATATATTTTGAGGATACACATAAGGTTCACACTCAAATTCATCAATAAGATTGTTCTTTCTAACAGGATTTATCTGATTATAATATTGGTATGCCTTATTTCCTCGACCGCATATAGTTTCAGCCATCATAACCCAAGGATTTGCATGTAGGAATATGCCACCGTTTTCCTTAGCCCCAGGTGGATAAGTTGTAATCCCGCCAATTTTTTCATTGTAAGCATTATAACCCGGTGTGCTTAACTTAATACCATTAGGAGTATTAAGCATTGAATTTAAGGAATCTAAGGCAATAATCGATTGTTCTTTTGATGCAAAGCCAGATATTATAGACCAACTTTGAGCATTGGAGTAAATCTTACCATGGTCATTTTTATGGCTACCATAAACATGACCTGACGAGTCAAAATACCGGACAAACCACTTTCCGTCCCAAGCATGTTGATTAAATAATTTTTTCATTATTTCATAATCATTTTTATATTCTTCAAGACATTCATTATGACCTAAAAATTCCATTAAATCTATCATTTCTAAAAGAGCTAATCCATAGAGATTTGTATTAAAAATAGATTCTGCCCCTGGCGAAAGATTGACGGTATCGTTCCAATCGGCAAAGCCTAGTAGGGGTAAGCCATGTTTACCTCTATGAGTTTTTGTAAAGTTCAATGCTCTTTTAAGGTGTTCTAAAACACTTGATTTTTCTATAGGATTGCCATCTTTATCTTTTTCATAGTAGCCTATTTCAAGATCAAGAAAAGACATATCTCCAGTTTCTTTTAGGTAAGCAATAAGGGATAATATAATCCATAAATGATCGTCTCCATAGTAATCATCAGCCCCTTCAACTTCTCTTGAATCGCCTTCATTGGCAACCATATTTTTGGGATTAAATTGGTGCATGGCAGAACCATTTATTTTTTGGACCGATAAGAGTTTTATTAATAAGGATTTTGATTGATCAGGTGATTGACTAAGAACGCCCATTATATCTTGTGCGCTATCCCTAAAGCCAATGCCTCTTGCCCCTAAACCAAGTTGATATAAAGAAAGGTACCTTGACCAATTTAAGGTAGTATTACATTGTCTTGGATTAAAGATATTAATCATTGTATTCATATTTTTATCAGGTGTATTTATAATACATTGAGACAACAATTTATCCCAGTAAATATTCAAATCTAAAAATGCTTGATCAACTTCTTCTTCTATTCTAAATTTATTAATTTTTCTTAACTCTTCTTTGAAATCATCTGTTTGTCCTAATTGGCATATAATCCGTTTGCTTTCATTAGGCTTTATATAACCTAAATGATGCATTAATGCACCGATATTGTTTCCTCTTAAGGCAATATCATTACTGAAATCCTTTTCTAATAAGGATTTAGGCGACTTAAAAGTCCCATAGCCTTTATCGCCCAGGAAATTCTCTCTAACAGTTTCAAAAGATGAGACCCTTTCATTGGATGTAAAAAAATTCATCTGCTTGTTTTTATGCATAAAGGCATATTGTAATAATACTTGTCTTCCATTCCTTTGGCTTATAGACTCAGACATCATTGTTTGTGGAACCCAATCCCCATTATTGAAATTTTTTAAAGCATCAAAATGGCTATATTCCACTAGGGGTATAAAATCAATATCAAGGGAATGTTCATTAAGATTTGTAATTTTATAGTCTCTAATTACCCTATTGTCATTCAAGGGCACAAAAACAGTAACTTGAGTTTTAATCCCATAAAAGTATGAAATGTACTTGGTGTAGCCCATACCAACCCTACATTCAAATTTATCATAAGGGTCTAGTGTCGGTGTAAAATATGGGGAGAATGTTTTATATTTATGGTTAGTCTTTACTCGAATATAGGCTGTTTCACCTTTAAAATCAGAGTCAGGCATTTGTGGGATATATTTGCTGATCCGATTAATTGCTGGGTCTCCCTTACAAATCAAAGATCCACCTGTTTGATCTATAAAACCACCAAAACTTAAATCACCAATATAGTTTATCCACTTAACTGGTGTTTTGGGGTTTGTAATGACATATTCTTTTTTCTTATCATCAAAAAAACCATATTCCATAAGTATTATCCTTTCATTTTATAGAAAAAAGAGGTTTTACCCTCTTATTTTTTTTACTTTAAACATGAACAGTAAGTTTAATTGTTTTTTCGTCATTGCTTACAATTTGACCACTAAGTTTTTTACCATTTCTAAATATACCCTTATCATTATCACGTTTAATATTGATTTCATATAAAGAATTTCTAAATTGTCTTTTAATAAAAACATGATCTATTGATTCAGGTAGTTTAGGGTCAATCATTAAACCATCAAAATCAGCTTTTATGCCTAAAATATACTCTGTAATCGCAATAAAATTCCAAGCTGCTGTACCAGTAAGCCATGAATTTTTGGCTTCACCATGACGTTTTGCTTCTTTTCCAGCTATCATTTGAGCGTAGACATAAGGCTCAGTTTTATGTACATGTGAAATATCTTCTAAATAAGCAGGCGCTATTTTTTTATATAATTCAAAAGCTTCATCAGCTCGATTAACTTTTGCAAAGGCAGACATAATCCAAGGGTTATTATGGCAGAAAATGCCACCGTTTTCTTTATACCCAGGTGGATAAGATGATATTTCCCCTAGTTTTATATCATATGTCTTATATGCAGGATATAGCAAGGTCATTCCATATTTTGTATCTAGGTATTTTTTTGCCGAATCCAAGGCTTTATTTGCAAATCCATCCTCAATACCAAGTCCAGCCATAACACAAATACCTTGTGGCTCAATATAGATTTTACCTTCTTTATTTTCTTGTGACCCTACCTTATCTCCAAAAGCATCATATGCTCTAATAAACCAATTTTCATCTCGACCATATTGATTTAATGACTCAATCATTTTATTAACAATTAATTGATTTCTTTTGGCCAAATCATGGTTCTTTATTTTATTTAAAAGGGCGATATATTCATTTCCAGCAAGAATAAATAAGCCACCAATAAATATACTTTCTGCAATTAAACCAGCGCCCTTATTTTGTACAGTTTGAAAACTTTCACCTGGTTCCTTTGAAAAACAATTTAAGTTCAAGCAATCATTCCAATCTGCCCTACCAATTAAAGGTAAACCATGTGGGCCAAGATTGTTTGAAATATTATTAAAACACTTTTCAAGATGTTCTAATAATGACCCTTTTATTTGATGATTGGATTCATAGGGTATGATTTCATCTAATATACCATAATCTCCACTTTCTTTAACGTATTTAACTGTTGATAAGATAAGCCAATTGGGATCATCATTAAAACCTGAACCTAAATCTGAATTACCTTTCTTAGTTAATGGTGAGTACTGGTGATAAGCACCGCCATCAACAAGTAAGGTTGATGCAAGATCAAGAATGCGTTCTCTGGTTTTTTCATGGTCCATGTGCATGAAACCAAGCAAATCTTGGTTAGAATCTCTAAAGCCCATACCTCTTCCTACCCCAGATTCAAAATATGAGGCACTACGGCTGAAATTAAAAGTCACAACATTTTGGTATTGATTCCAAATGTTCACCATTCGATTGAGTTTTTCGTCATTTGAATCAATAGTAAAATAAGATAACTTTTGATTCCAATAATCTTTCAACTCATCAAATAAAACCATGACTTTTTCATCAGTATTGACCCTTTGAAACATAGTTTGAGCGATTGAAGTATTGACACTGGCATCTTTGTTGTATTTTGATTGAGAAGGATTTTCAACATAGCCAATGGTGTAGATTAAAGTTTTCTTTTCTCCTGCTTTTAATACAAGATCGTTTTTTGTTGCGGCAATGGGTTGCCAACCATCCGCAATAGAATTGGATAAATTTTCATTGGCCAAAGCTATTGGTTTAGAAACATCTTCATACATACCAATGAAACTGTCCCTTTGTGTATCAAAACTACTAAAAGGTTCATTGACATGAAAGAATGAATAATGGTTTCTTCTTTCCCTATATTCTGTTAGGTGATAAATGGTGTTTTTATCAACTTCAACTTCCCCTATAGAGTAATTTCTTTGAAAGTTTGTCATATCATCAAGAGCATCCCAAAGCGCAAACTCAACATAGCCATATATACTTAATTTCCGTTCTTGGTTTGATAAGTTTTCTAAAGTAATATATTGAATTTCACCCTTATAATCAAGTGGTACAAAAGCAAGTTGAGTGGCTTTAATTTCATCCTTAATAGATGTAATTTTGGTATATCCTAGACCGACATGAGCCCTGTAGTGATCAACCTTTGTTTTTGTTGGTTTCACACCAATATTCCAAATTACATCATTTTCTTTTATGTAAAAATACCTTCCCTCATTATCTATGGGAACGTTGTTATACCTATACCTTGTTATCCGTCTTTTTCTAGCATCTTTATAAAAACTATATCCACCAGCTGTATTAGAAAATAAGACAAAATAGTCTTCACTACCTAAATAATTAATCCAAGGGAATGGTGTATAAGGTGTATTTATAATATATTCTTTGTTTATATCGTCAAATTTACCAAATGTCATGATATCCTCCTTTTACCCTTTAACACTTCCAAGTGTGATACCTTTAATGATTTGTCTTGAAAAGATAACAAAGACAATGATCATCGGAAAAATAGATAATACCATGAGCATATAGACTGGTCCTAAATCAAAAGCATCAGGACTAGAACTTTTCAATAGAGATATAACCAAAGGTATTGTTCTTTTGTTTGGAGACTCAATTATCAAACTTGGGAAAAAGAAATTATTCCATGAAGCAACAAAAGAAAAAATAAATTGAATGGCCAGTGCTGGTTTTATTATCGGAACCACAACCCTGTGAAATATTTTTAACTCTCCGGCCCCATCGATACGAGAAGCTTCAATCAAATCATAATTTAAGACAGAATCCATGTATTGTTTGACAAAGAAAAATGTTGCTGGTGCGGCCATGGCTGGGACAATTAATACAAAGAAATTATCCACAAAGTTAATTGAATATAAAATAGTAATCAATCCAACACTTGCAATTTGTGAAGGAATCATCATCACAGCTAAAATAAAAGTAAATAAAAAATTCCTTCCTCTAAATCGATATAAGTGGATACTATAAGCAGTTAGAGCACTGACATAGGTTGATAGAATGCCGGTTGCTGTCGCAACAAAAAAACTGTTTTTCATTGCGTTTAAGACATTAATATTATCATTAGCCAAGAGTCTTTCAAAATTTTTCCCAAAATAACTACCAAAGAAAGCAGAAAACCCTCTTTGTATTTCCGAATGTGTTCTACTGGCATTTACCAATAAGGTATAAAATAAAAATAAAATAAATAAGGCTGATATGCCTAAAACACCATAAACGACTAATCTTTGTATGAATAAGTTTAACTTTGATTTACTCATTTATTTTCACCTTCTTAGTCGTCTTAGTTTTAATGAGTTCTTTACGGTAAAAAGCAAAGAAGAAAGCCAAGGAAACAATTGCTGTCATAATAAACAATACAGTCGAAGCTGCTCCAGCAAGTCCATATTGCTTACTGACGCCTAACAACTGTGAAATGTACATAATAACAGTCATGGAGCCCATTTCAGGTCCACCTGTACCGCTGGTGAAGATTTGTGGCAAATCAAACATTTGGACACCACCAACAAGTGAAGTTACCATTACAAAAAGCACAATTGGTTTTAGTAAGGGTAATACAATCCTAAAAAATGTTTGTAATGAGTTCGCACCGTCCACTTGGGCCGATTCTAATATATTTTTATCAATGCCCATAATACCAGCCATTAATAATATTGTTGTGTTACCAAACCACATTAAATAATTCATAAAGGATAATAGTCCCCTTGTCGACCAATTATGATCAACGAAACTAAATGATTCCCCAATGATATTAGACTCTATTAAAAAATTCGTTACTGGTCCATTATTGGAAAACAATCTCAAAAAGAGCAATGAAAATGCAGCTGCCATTACCAAATTGGGCATGTAAATAATGGTTTTAAAAAAGCCTTGTGCCTTAATATTCAATCTTGTACTGGTAATCCATAAAGCAATAAGTAAAGAAATAATCATTTGGGGAACAAAACCTATGATCCAGATTAACATTGTATTCCCAAAGTATTTAAAGAACTTAGCTTGTGTAAAAAGAGTTATATAGTTATCAAGAAAAGTAAAATTAGGTCCGACTTTTTCTAAACCACCAAACTTGTAATAATATTCAAAGAAACTATAAAAAAATGTTGATAGCAAAGGTATTAATGAAAAAACAACATAAACAGAAATAAAAGGAATGACAAAACGATATCCCCATTTAGTGTAATTTATTTTAGTTTTCTTTTTCTTCATAACAAACTCCTTTTCACAATATTGTAGGGGAGAAATACTCCCCCACATTATATAGCTTTTCCTAATTAAGCAAATGGATCGTCTGGAACTTCATCCAATTCAAGTTCAGGATATAAAGTTGATACTTTTTCTTCAAAGGCAGCCCATGCTTCTTCCCATGTGCTTGTTCCTAAGAAGTAATCTTTAAAAGAGTTTTGAATTGATTCATTCAATCCTTGGTCATAAGGTGAAATATTTGACATATCAATATTATCTGCTGATTCATTGAATAAAGCAATATGATTTTGTCCACCTAAGAAATTTGAACCATAATCTTCATCATTAGCAATAGTGTCCATTGCACCTTGATGATTGGTATAATCTTCAGTGTCTAATGTAATATTTTTCATTATTTCTTCGTTAGCAGTCATTTTTAACATAATATCTCTAACTAAAGTTGGGTTATCTGTTCCTTTAGCCCCAACTAACCATGTACCACCCCAATAGAAACTTGCAGGACCTTCAATAACTCTATACTCTCCATATAGTCCATTTCCAACTTCTTTCGGCTGGTCTGCATCCGCTAATGAAGCATCAAGTAAAGTGAAGTTAATTCCCCATGTTGAGAAGAAATATCCAAAAGCATTTCCTTCTGGTCCCATATCTTTAAACCAACCATCACTCCATAGGTTTGTTTCATTATTATACCCATTGTCGGTATAAATTTTAGTTTGTTCAATCCACTTAATGATTTGATCATCAACAATAATCTTTCCATCTTCATCAACCCATGGTGCGTCTGTGTTATTTGAATATGCACGGTAAGCATCATCAAAACCTGAAATCATCGCATATCCATCTGCAGCCATATCTGAAGCAACATTATCAAACTTAGTCCAATCTTCTAACAAGATTTGAACTTGATCAGGATCAGATGTTCCCAATACTTCTTCAGCGATATCTGCACGGTATGCAAATAATCCTGGAGTTGCTTGCCATGAAACCGCACGTAGAACGCCATCATCATCAGTTACAATATCTTTTGTGTATTGATATTGTTGTGACAATGAGTTTTCTGGGATGCCCAACTCATTAATGACATCCAATGCATAATTTTCATTAGCATATTTTTTAGCATAGTCTGCCTCAATTAAAAACATATCAATTTTGTCATCCGCAGCAGCACTATCTTGATTTTGCAATGCTGTATCAAGGGCATTTTGATAACCATTATTGTCATTGGCAACTTGAATCCAATTGACAATCGTTCCATCATCTAATAAGTCTTGACCATTAGATTTTGTTTCTAAATATCCAGGATAATAATTTCTAAAACGACCAATAAATTCATCGTTCCATACTCTAATATTTAGAACATCTCCTTCTTCTTGAACATTGACGTTTTCACCATTATCATTACAAGCTGATAATGTTAAAGCAAGTGTAAAAGCCGTAAGTAATACAAACAATTTCTTCATTATTCTCTCCTTTAAAATAATATATGTAAAAGATCAACAGGTTATGTAGTTTCACCATTAATTAAATATACTGGTAATTCTATTATATACCCATTTGATCGATTATCCTCAATTGATTTTATAATTTCTTCTGTAACAACTTCTCCTATTTTATCAGTGTCTTGGAAAATTGTCGTTAGAGAAGGTGTTAATAGGTGGGCAATCTCCACCCCATCATATCCCATAATAGCAACATCTTCTGGAACTTTGATTTGATGTTCAATTAAGCATTTTAGTCCGCCACTTGCACAATAATCATCAGAATAAACAATTGCATCTGGTAAACCCTCATCAATAATCTTCCTTGTAATATCATATGCAATTTGTGGACTTGTATACTTTCCTTCAATATACCTACATTTATTTCCTATGCCTAAATTTTTAGCTGTTTCTTTAAAACTATCTACTCTTTCTTGAGTAACAAAGTTATCCAATTGGCCGTGAATATATATAATTTCTCTATGACCTTTATTATATAAGTGATTTAACGTTATTTTCATACCTTCTCTATTTTGTGAATTGACACAAATAGCCTGATCATTATGTTGATCGATACAAGCTATATAATCAACATTTTCAATAAGTTCTTTCACATTTTCATCTTTAATATTTGTATTGGCAATAATAACACCATCAAAATATCGATAATAAACATGTTCTAAATAAGATAATTTTGAATCACTCAAGGTTTTTGATAAAAAAGTAATGTCATAACCTCTTTTTGAAGCGGTTTTAGAGATGGAATCAATTATATTAGCAAACAAAGTATGATTTAATCCACTATCAGAATCATCAATCAGTAAAACCCCCAAAGACCAAGTCTTCTTAGTTGCAAGCGATTTGGCTTTAGAATTGGGTTGATACCCCATATCTTCAGCAAGGCGAATCAAACGTTCACGTGTAGACAGCTTGACATCATTATGACCATTAAGAGCTCTTGAAACTGTCGTGGTAGAAACATTAGCGCGCTTAGCTATGTCGTAAATAGTAGCCACTTGAATCACCTCACAGAAGTATATCTAACCGGTTAGATTATTGGGTAAAAAAAAAGAAATGAAAAACTAAATGGATAGGCTCATTTAGAATAAAGAATATAAAAAATAGAAGGATTAACTTAAAAAATATAATAATCTAACCGCTTACATTTCTACAATATCACATTTAATTTTATAATTCAACATAAAAATTAAAAAAAGATTAAATTAATGTAATTTAATCTTTAAGTTGTTTCACCTTCAAGTAATTCTACATCAATCCAATGAACTTTTTCAGGATTTTTACCTTCTATTTTGTCAATCAAAAGGTTGGTCACTAAATTACCCATTTTGTGAGTATCTTGCTTAACTGTTGTGAGTTTTGGTGTCACTAATTGGGATAATTCAACACCATCATACCCGCAAATGGCTATATCACTAGGTATGGAATACTTGTTTTCAATTAAGTATTTTAAGCCTCCAATTGCAGCGGTATCATCAGAAAACATCAGAGCATCTGGTCTATCTTTGCTATTCATAATTTTTTTCGTAATCTCATAAGAAAAAGTCGCATCGGTAAAAACACCTTCTAGTGTCTGACATAAATCAGAAATTCCCAATTCTTCGGTTGCATCATTGAAAGCGTTTCTTCTATCTTTTGCTACATAGTTATCTAATTGTCCTGTTATATATGTTATTTTTCTATAACCCTTGTTATAGAGATGATTGACAAGACTTTTTATACCTTTTCTATTTTTTGAATTTACACAAATAGAATTCTTAAAATTTTGATCAATAAGAGCAACTGGCATATCGCTGTTAATAAGATTCAGAACCTCTTCTTGCTTTGTATCAACCGTTGCAATAATGATGCCGTCTAGTAATCGATACTTTGCATGTTCTAAGTAACTTGTTCTTTTTTTTCCAATATTACCAGAGATTATTGATACATCATAGCCCCTATCTGCAGCAGCATCAATAATTTCATTTATAACATTGGCAAAAAAGATATGTTTAAAACCTGAGTTCATATCGTCCCTGAAAAGAAGACCAATATTCCACGATTTTTTAGTTGAAAGAGAGCGCGCCATAGAATTAGGCAAATAACCCATTTCCTTAGCTGTATCAAGTATTTTCTTCTTTGTAGAAGGCTTTACATCACTATGACCATTAATGGCTCTAGAAACCGTCGCAGTAGAAATATTAAGTTTTTTAGCAATGTCATAAATAGTTACCATAAGCTTACCCCCGTTCAATTAACATCTATTTTAATCATATCATATTTTAACCGGTTTAGTTATAATAAATATGTTAATTTTATTAAGACTCTTTAATTGAATCATAGAGTGGTGATTATTTATAAGAAAAACACACTAGGTACTGGAGATAATTTAATAGTTTCAACAATGGCAATAGAAATTGTAGATACTTTAAGTCAAAATCAATTAAGAAATACGCAAGTTGATGCACTTAATCAAAGAAGAAACCATTCAATATCCTGCAATAGAAAAATATCTAGAAAACAATAAAACTATCTATAACTGAGTATACAAGTGTTTTATGCAACATTTTAATTTAGAAGATTTAATAACAGAAATCACCATTGTAGTGAATAAAACATCGAGTATAAAAAATCCCTAAACAATATAATAGCGAATCAAAACCGATCCGCTATTTTTTTTCAGTCGTTATCATCTAAGCCATATCTATCAATAGTTGAACAATCATTTAAGTTTATTTAAGAAAAGGACAGTTTTATAGACGAAGATTACTTATTTTCATTAAGAGATTTTAAGTAATCAATATGATTCCTAGACGCTAATACAGGGCTACCTAGATTTAATGGAGCCAATATATAAGCTTGTAATATTTGATCATCACCATCACTATAATCTACCATTAATTGATCAATAATGTAGATATCATTGGGTATATTATCAAATGTGATATTGAAAGTAAATGACTCTTCGCTTAATAAAGACAGTTGATTATTTAATGGCTTGTCATTAACAATGATTTGATTTATATTTTGATTTAAATCAAAACCTGATAAACTTTCAAAGTATATGCTTGTTATATTCATAGAATATTGAGCTTCTAAAGTATATTGTAAACCATAAGTTCTATATCCTGGAATGATTATATCCGCCTCATCTGTACTAGAATAAATATGATTGTTTTTGCTTTCTTTACTGGAAATTAATATATTTGTTTGGAAAAAATAATCTTTGCCATTGATATTAAGATATAATTGGTGAATATTAACTTCACCCTCAACACCATTCACATCAACTGGCAACTGATAGATATAATAGTCTTGGTGTTTTTCTACAAGGGTTAGTTTATCAAAATCAAAGTCATCTATTTTACTAGAATCTCCATAAATGATATCTAATCCATAATCATCAACA
>JBKHBS010000010.1:0-43348 GCA_046542225.1 Candidatus Izemoplasmatales bacterium
GCAGCTTCTTCTTAAGCCGCGTAAGCGTAATTTTGATTTCCGGTTATATTTAACCATGCATTTTTATATCTGCCGATAGCATGCTAGTCAAACTTGAACTATCCTGTCGAATCCAGAACAGCCCCATTTAGTAAAGTGCTTTTTCAATTCTCTTTTCAGCATCTTCACGTTTTTTGCTTTGACGTTTATCGTAAAGTTTTTTCCCTTTTGCAAGGACAACTTCAACTTTACATAAACCGTCCTTTAAGTATACTCTTTTTGGAACTAATGTCAAGCCTTCAAGCTTTAACTTCATTTCTAATTTCTCTATGGTATGTTTGTGGGCCAGTAACTTCTTTTTTCTCTTTTCTTCATGATTGAATATACTGCCATGGTCATATTTAGAAATATGCATGTTGATGATATACAACTCATGATTCTTACTTATTGTTACATAAGATTCATTAATTGAGAATTTACCTTGTTTAATAGATTTAATCTCTGTACCTTTTAAAACAATACCAAATTCAAACGTATCAAGGATCTGATAATCATGTTGTACTTTTTTATTATGAGCTAATACCTTCATCATTTCCTCCTATACTAATTCAAAGTCAATTTTACCTAAAACCTTATTCACTTTTACAAGTTTAACATTAACTTCCTTACCTATATTATAACTTTTATTCGAAGAAAGGCCAACCAATTTCATAGTTTTTTCATCATATTCCATTTCTTCTTTAAAGGTTGAAACGTGGACCAAGCCTTCAACTGTATTTGGTAGTTCTACAAACATACCAAATTTTAAAACAGATGATATAACGCCAGTAAATTCCTCACCGATAAATTGTTCCATATATTCTGCTTTTTTGATATCCATGATTTCGCGTTCTGCTTGCATGGCTTGTCGTTCTTGTTTAGAAGATTGTTTTGCAATGTCTTCAAGTTTATCGGTTAACTTTTCAGTATAATGCTTGTTGTTTTTAAAGACATATCTTCTTAAATAACGATGAACAATTAAATCAGGATAACGTCTAATGGGAGAGGTAAAATGAGTGTAGTGTTCAAATGCTAAACCATAATGGCCTAAACTCTCTTTGGCATATCTTGCTTTAGACATCGATCTTAGAAGAAGTGTGTTAATGACTTTTTCATACTTAGTATCTTCAACGCTTTTTAAAAGTTTTTGTAGATTTTTCTGAGTAATATTATCTTCTAAATGAACATCAACACCAAGTTCTTTTACCATGGTTAATACGTGGTTGATTTTTTCTTCATTTGGTAGTTCATGGACACGATAAATAAATGGTAATTTTAAATTATAAATATGGGTTGCGACGACTTGGTTGGCAACCAACATAAATTCTTCAATCATTTGTTCACCGATACCACGATCTTTTACAATCATATCTGTGATTTTACCAAATTTATTAAAGATGAACTTGGGTTCAATGGTTTCAAAGTTAATTGATCCCATTTTCTCTCTAACATCATTTAATATATCTTGTAATGATTTCATGGTCATAACCACTTGATGAATATCTTTAAATTCATCAATAACTTCTTCATCCCCACCAATCATCTTGTTAATGTTGGTATAAGTCATCTTATATTTGCTGTGAATCACAGAAGGGAAGAAATCATACATAATCACTTCACCTTTAGGATTAATTTCCATTTCACAAGACATGGCCAAACGATCAACATTAGGATTTAAAGAACATATTCCATTTGATAGTTCTCTTGGTAACATTGGCACGACTGAGTCTGCCAAATAAACACTGGTTCCTCTATCATAAGCTGCCTTATCTAAGACTGAGTCTTCTTTTACATAATGACTCACATCTGCAATATGGACGCCTAAAATATAGTTGCCTTTATTTGTTTTTCTTATTGAAATAGCATCATCAATGTCTTTGGTTGATTCAGAATCAATGGTAAAGATTGTTTGATTTCTTAAATCTCTTCTACCCTCGATTTCTTCATCTAAGACTTCTTGAGGTAGGCTTTTTGCATACTGAACTTCTTCAGGCTTAAATTCATTGGTTAAGCCGAATTTATGGGTAATCTCTAAGACCTCAATCCCATCATCATCTTTATGACCTAAGACTTCAATTAATTTCACGCGTTTAAAGATGCGATGAGAATAATCAACGATTTCCCCTTTAATAATTTGATGGTCTTTAACTTGATTTCTATCACTATGTTTTAATTCAAAAACAATATCTTCTGTATATCCTTTAGGATGTATTTCCCCATCCACATATTCACCAATGATAATTTTTAATTGTCTTTCAAGTATCTTAACAACTTTTCCTTCGATTTTCATACTTGATTTTCTCTTGGTAATTTCAACCAAGCATAAATCACCATTCATGGCGGAATGTGTTTTACCTTGAGGAATATAAATATCAGGTTTATTTTCCAAAACTAAAAAACCGTAACCTTGGTATTTTAAATCAAGTTCACCGATTTCATATTTATTATTATCAATGTCATGATAATAACCATTTTTATCTCGATAAACAAGCAAGTCTTTTTCCAATTCATTAAGGATTTTTGTTAACTCCTGAAAATCAGAACCTGACTTCATATTTAAAATTTTAGCTAAGTTATTAATATTTCTTTTCTTATAGTTTAGTTTTTTAATTAATTGATAAACCTTTTTCTTCATACTTCCCCCGTTTTTTCCAAATAAAAAAGAACACGTGATGTGTCCTTCCAATGTCTTATAATACTGCGGCTAAAATCGCAAACAAACCAAAGGTTAAAGATATACCGAATGTTAATCTTGCTAAGAATAACTCTGGACCTCTTTGTTTTTGGTTTTTAAATAAATCTGATTTTTCACCTGAAAATGTATTTTGAACATCGTTTTTAGACTCTTGAATCATCACTAATCCAATCAATAAAGCTGATATAGCAAATAATATCCAATGTAATGCTGTCATAATTTGCCCTCCTTAACGTTTACTTATCTAAGTATCGTTACTATTATAACATAAAAAAGTGTTTTTGGAAGAACCAAAAACACTTTTTTTTATGCTATGTATGATTGGTTCTTATTATTTTAAATTGTAAAATGCATCTAGACCTAAATATTCAGCAACTTCATCTAATTCTTCTTCAATTCTTAACAATTGATTGTATTTTGCAATACGGTCTGTTCTAGATAAAGAACCTGTCTTAATTTGGCCTGCATTTGTTGCGACTGCGATTTCAGCAATCGTTGTATCTTCAGTTTCACCTGAACGGTGTGATATGACTGCCGTGTATCCAGCTCTTTTTGCCATTTCAATGGCATTAAATGTCTCAGTTAATGTACCGATTTGATTGACTTTAATTAAAATAGAGTTTCCGACACCTTCAGAAATACCTCTTGATAATTTTTTGGTGTTTGTTACGAATAAATCATCACCCACAAGTTGAACACGTTTTCCTAATTTCTTGGTTAATTTTGCCCAACCTTTCCAATCATTTTCATCTAATCCATCTTCAATAGATTTGATTGGATATTTTTCAATAAGGTTTGCATAGAAATCAACCATTTCTTCACTTGTTAATTCTTTGCCTTCACCTTTTAATTCATAAACTTTTTTGTCTTTGTTGTAGAATTCTGATGAAGCAACATCCATTGCTAAAACAATGTCTTCGCCAGGTTTAAATCCAGCTTTTTCAATGGCTTCAATAATGACTTTTAAAGCAGCTTCATTTGATTCTAAATCTGGAGCAAATCCACCTTCATCACCTACTGATGTATTAAAACCATAACCAGACAAGACTTTTTTAAGATTATGGAATACTTCTGCACCCATTCTTAAAGCTTCTCTAAAAGATTTAGCACTGACAGGCATAATCATGAATTCTTGGAAGTCAACGTTGTTGTCTGCGTGTGATCCACCATTAATGATGTTCATCATTGGTGTTGGTAATTGTTTGGCATTAAATCCACCTAAGTATAAATAAAGTGGTAGGCCAACAAAATCAGCAGCTGCTCTTGCAACAGCCATAGAGACACCTAAAATTGCATTAGCACCTAGTTTTGATTTGTTGTCAGTTCCGTCAAGATCCAACATAATTTGATCAATTGATGTTTGGAAAGTTACATCATAACCAATTAAGTTTGGTGCAATGACTTCATTCACATTTTCAACAGCTTTTAAAACACCTTTTCCTAGGTATCTGTCTTTATCTCCGTCTCTTAATTCAATTGCTTCATGTTCACCTGTCGAAGCTCCACTTGGAACGATGGCACGTCCGAAAGCTCCTGACTCAGTAAATACTTCTACTTCAATTGTTGGGTTCCCTCTAGAATCCAATACTTCTCTTGCATAAATACTACTAATATTTGGCATAATACATCTCCTTTTTTAATAAGTTTCTCTTATTCCTATATAAATTCCTACTCCGTAAAGTAAGTAAGTAATAAAATAGTTTAATGAATTAAATATTCCACCAGAAAAGGTTTCTCTTATCATATAAATCATTGTTTCTATATAAACCATTTCATTCAAAAACAATTCTGGGTATTCTATAATATTCACTTGTCTTGAAAACATTTGCAAAACCAAAATAATTGATGCTTGAATGAATAATCCAATACCTGTAATAATGACATAATATATATTTGGATAATCATATAATTTTCTAACTTGTCTTCCTAGCCACATGCTCGACAGAAAGAAAAATATAAATGATAATGAAAAAGATATTTGGGTCACAATTAAACTGTCAATCAAGCCTATCAATATTCCAAACATAATCGATAATAAAATTGCATATAAAATTACGAAAGCTAAATCTCTAAATTTGATATGTTTAAAAGATTTGTCAATATTACTCAATGACTGACCTACCTGTCATGGCTTCTGGTTGTTTTAAATCTAATAGTTTTAGCATGGTTGGTGCCAAATCACCCAATGCCCCACCTTCTCTTAATTTCACATTTTTGTCAGTGACAATAAATGGCACTAGATTATTGGTGTGAGCTGTGAAAATAGAACCATCTTCTGCAATCATTTTTTCACAATTCCCATGATCAGCTGTTATTAAAGCAATTCCATTCATTTCATTCACTTTATCAACCACTCTACCTACACAATCATCAACAGTTTCCACAGCTTTAACTGCAGCTTCAATCACGCCTGTATGACCAACCATATCTCCATTGGCAAAGTTCAAAATGACAACATCATGGACATCACTGTCTAATTCCTTTAAAACATTATCAGTAATCTCATATGCGCTCATTTCAGGTTTCAAATCATAAGTTGCTACACCTGGTGATTGAACCAAAACGCGCTTGGCATTTTTAATCTCTTTATCAACACCACCATCAAAGAAAAATGTCACGTGTGCATATTTTTCTGTTTCAGCAATTCTTAATTGATGTAAGCCTTGATCAGAAATATAATCACCAAACATATCTGTTAAGTCATTTAATCCATAAGCAATTTCACCTTTAACAGAATCCGCATATTTCATCGTAGAAACGAAACGAATGTTTTCTGGTGCGTTTTTAGTGTCTAGTTTTGGTGCTTCCTTAGGATTAGAATAAGCTGTGGCAATTTGAATGGCTCTGTCTGGTCTAAAATTCATAAAGATAATAGCATCATTATCTTCAATTAAACCTTCTTCATCCACAACAAATGGTAATACAAATTCATCAGTAACCCCATCTTCATATGATGATTTAACTCCCTCTGCAGCAGAATCAAAATGAGGGCCCTTTCCATAAGTCATGGCATCATATGCCTTTTGAGTTCTTTCCCAATTTTTATCTCTATCCATGGCATAATAACGGCCAGATACAGTTGCGATTTTTCCAAACCTAACTTCTTTCATGTATTTTTCCATGTCCTCAATAAAACCAACAGCTGATTTTGGTCCAACATCTCTACCGTCTAAAAATGCATGAACATATGCCTTTTTAACGCCAGCATCTCTTGCAGTTCTTAGCATGGCTTTAATATGCAAAATATGAGAATGGACACCACCATCTGATAACAAACCAAAAATGTGAAGTTTAGAATCATTTTCGATGGCATGAGTAAATCCACCTGAATAAGCTTTATTATCTATCAACTTATCTTCTTCTACAGATTTATTAATACGGGTTAATGATTGGTAAACCACTCTTCCTGCACCAATATTCATATGTCCTACTTCTGAATTACCCATTTGACCTTTGGGTAATCCAACTGCTTCTCCAGAAGCTTCTAAAGTTGTATGCGGATATGTTTTATAATATTTATCTAAATTAGGTGTATTGGCCAGACTATATGCATTTCCTTTGCCCGGTTCCGCGATTCCAATACCATCCATGATAACTAGTACTACTGGTCTTTTCATAAAATCACCTCTATTTATTTAACCATAAACATTATACTATATTTGCTTACTTATTTAAAGTTATATACGTTAAATGAAACCATTTACATTTCATATCCTACATAAGACTATATTTTTTTGGTATAATAAAAATTGGAGGTATTTATATGAAGTTAAATCTTGAAAAATTATATGATATTTTAAATAAAAAAATTCCTCAGGGTCATATTAATTATGTAGTTCCTGATTTATGGAATGCTTGGGATTATACTGGGGATGAACTAAGACGTTTGCCCAGCCAAGAACTCCTTGTAAACCCATATTCTTTTTACTCAAAATTAATCAAAGATATTTACCTTAACTTTGCCGATAAAAGAAGAAATTATAACAAATCTCTTTCTCAAATTAATAATCTTAAAAGCCAGAACCATTGGTTGTTGGAATCTGTGATTTATTCCAGTCAAATTCGGACATCTTCTGCATGGGACCACGATAGGTCTTTTTCTCTCGATTTATCTAATTTTGATGGCATTAAAGAAACAGGGTCATTTGTTAAAATGTTGGCTTACCTACCAACATTAAAAAGAATGGGTATCAATGCCATTTACTTACTACCAATCACAAAGTATTCAACCTTACATAAAAAAGGCGAGCTCGGTTCACCTTATGCCGTAAAATCATTTTTTGAAATCGATGAAGGTTTAAAAGAAACTCTTACAGGAGATGACTCTAGCGTTGAAGAAGAATTTAAGGCTTTCGTTGAAGCATGTCATATTCTCGATATGAGAGTCATTATTGATGTCATACCTAGAACCAATGCCATCAATAGTGATTTCATCAAGGAACATCCCGAATGGTTTTACTGGATTAAAGCCAATAAGGCAAATGAATACCATTCGCCTCATATTGAAGCGATTGGTGAAACAACCGCACCAAAAGAAGAGTATTTAGAAACCATCTTTAATGATGAAAATGTCAAAAAACATTTGGCAATGTTTGAAGTCAACCCTAAAGAAAAAAATCAAGAATTATTTAATCTACTCAAACAAAAGGATAACTATCTAGAAGAAATTAAAAATGAAATGAACCTTGTGGTTGCGCCAGCATTCTCTGATTGGATTAATGATCCTCAACCACCTTGGTCCGACGTTACTTTTTTTAGGTTTTATTTTGATCATCCTGAAGTCTCTCAAAAATATATTGATTCTTCACAACCACCATATATACTCTATGACTCTATTAAAACAAATCTTTACCCAGGAAAAGAACCCAACAAAGAATTGTTTAATATGATTCAATCTGTGATTCCTTATTTTCAAACTGAATTTGGCATCGACGGCGCAAGAATAGATATGGGCCATGCCTTGCCAAACGAACTACTTGATATGATTATGGAAGCCGCTAGAAAAATCGATCCAGATTTTGGCTTCATAGCTGAAGAATTAGACCCAAGTCATTTTAAAAAAGCATATGAAAAAAATTATGATGCCGTTGTTGGTAATGGGTTTTGGATGGAACCAAGATATTCCGAACAAAAGCTGAGAGAGTATTTCTTCTCATCACACCAATACAAGTTACCAATGCTTGCCTCAGCTGAAACCCATGATACACCAAGAATTGCGAGTCGCAAAGGAGGTAGAGGCTTTGCAAAACTGATTACTGTTTTAAATATGTTTGCACCTAAAATGATTCCTTTCATAAATTCAGGTCAAGAAGTTTATGAAGTCCAGCCGATGAATTTAGGTCTTGATGCAAGCGAAAAAGACTTGTATCATTTAGATTCAAATGACTTGTTTTATAAAAAACTAGCATTATTTGATAAATATGCACTTCATTATCTTAATGAAAATCGTTGGGAATTATTTGATCACTTAAAAGGTATTGTGGATTTAAGGAAAGCATGGCTTACTTCTATCATTAGCGAAGAAAACTTTATTCCTTTAAATGGACACAACCCAAACACCCTTGAATATGCATATATTAAAGAAGATAAAGCCTTAGTTATCGTCGCAAATACATCAGATAATCATGTAGAACATAATTTCACCATAAAGCCTGTCAGAGAAAGCATTGGTAAAGTTGACTACCAAGGACAAGTCGTCTATTCTACCTATGAATTACCTAGACCATATCATGAACTATATAATGATGATATTTACGTCCACTTACAAGCTTTTGAATTAAAAATTATCGAAATATAAAATAAAATTAGGCCCACAAATTGTGGGCCTATCCTTTTATCTTGAGTTTTGTAGTCTTTTGACCAGGACATAAAGTCTAACCAATAAAATACTGTAAATCATTGCTTCAAGTGGCAATTTAATCAATCTTAATGGCAATTGGATTAAATAGGGGTGACCAAATAATTGAGACACCCACAAAGGTGTTAATATCACAGAGGTTAAGAATAACAAACTGGTCACAAAAAAGATGATTTGATGATTATTATTTTGTGGCTTTCTCACGATTACAAAAATCAACATCAATAAGACCGCGAACAAGCTTGATGATACCAAAACATAAGCCATTGTTCTTCCCAACTCAATGGTTCCACCTATTTCTAATCTCAGTGTCACATCGGTAATGATTGAAATATCAATTAATAAGATGATACCCATTAGGGTTAATAAACTGGCTATCACAATATTAATAATCTTATAAGTTTTATCTTTTAAAGGTAAATATCTCAATAAAAATCCTGGCATAAAGCCAATAATCATTGCGTTTAATAAAAAACCAAAATGAAAATAGGCTAAGCCTCCACCAATGGTCAGTCCAAGAATATCCTGAACAATACCAGAAACCAATCCAACCAATGGTCCATACAATAATGAAATCAACATTAAAGGTAAATACCCTATCCCTATTCTAATAATTGTTGTTTGTGGTGGGATTGATATTGATAAAAATTGAGACAAAACAATACCAATTGTTATTAGCAAACCCGTAAAAATAAGTTTTTGTGTTCTATTATTCATAATCTACCTCACATTTTAAAATTAATTGGTTGGCGACCATTTTTTATTAAAAACTGATTGATTTTAGAAAAAGGTTTGGCGCCAAAAAAACCTCGATATGCAGCCAATGGTGAAGGATGAACATTTTCTATAACCAAGTGGTTTTTATTGGTTATTAAAACTTTCTTAGTCCTAGCAAATGATCCCCACAAAACAAAAACAATAGGATCTTCTTTTTGATTCAATAAAGAAATGATAGAATCACTAAACATCTCCCAACCCTTATCTTTATGTGATAGGGGTTCATTTTTTCTAACTGTAAATATGGCATTCATAAGCAACACACCTTGTTTTGCCCAAGGTGTTAAATCCCCATTATCTGGCATTTCTATATTTAAATCATTGGTTAATTCTTTGTATATATTCTTTAATGATGGCGGCAATTTAACGCCTTTTGGGACAGAAAAAGCCAAACCCATGGCTTGATTGGGTTGGTGATAAGGATCTTGTCCAAGGATTAAAACTTTGACATCTTCAAATGCTGTTAAATTAAGGGCCTTAAAGATATGATCTTTGTCTGGATAACAAATATTTTCTTTATATTCTTTACAAACAAAATCCATCAACTCTTTAAAATAGGGTTGGTGGATTTCATCACTTAATATACGCTTCCAATTTTTATTTAATTTCATTTTTCCTATCTTTACAAGATCTGGCATTACATGCAGCACAATCTGCTTCTATTGTGCCCTCAGGTTTTTCACATTTTTCGTTTAATGAATAAGACCACATATATAGTCCTACCAATGCGGCTAAACCCAATGCTATGTATAAATATTCCATATTATTCCACCTTCTTTACCATTGCTGATAAGGTATCTAAGATACTCTTTAATTGGTTTTCTGACTCCTTATATGATTGAGTCACCACGCCAGCATATAGTTTAAGTTTTGGTTCTGTTCCAGAAGGACGTAAAACAAACCAACTATCATCTTCTAAAGTATATTTTATCACGTTAGATTTATCAAGATTGATTGATTCTTCTGTTTGCCCACTTACCTTTATTGAACCTTCAAAGTCTTCATAGTATTTAACTTCTAAACCATTAAATTCTTCCAATGGATTATCTCTAAAAGAAGCCATTATTCTAGAAATTCTTTCTTGTCCAGATTTACCTTCTAGAACGACACTTCTCAAATCTTCTAAATAGAAACCATAGTCTTGATAAATATCCTCTAATTTATCAAGGAGTGTTTTATTTTCTTTTTCATGATAAAAATTAGCAGCCTCTGAAATTAATAACATTGCTTGCAAAGAATCTTTATCACGAACAAAATCTTTAATGACATAGCCATATGATTCTTCATACCCAAAAACAAAGTCTCGGTCCTCTTTTTCCAAATACCTAGCTTGTTCACCAATATACTTAAATCCAGTTAAGGTTGAAATAACATCCATGCCAAAACTCTTGGCGATTTCAGCCCCTAAATTAGAGGTAACAATGGTATTAAAGACAACACCTTTTTCAGGCAAGATCTTTAATTTCTTTTTTTCTTTTAATAGATAATACAAGAGCAAAGCACCTGTTTGATTACCATTTAAAAATTTAAATTCGCCTTTATCTTTGACTGCCACACCCAATCTATCGCCATCTGGGTCTGTGGCTATGAGTAAATCAGCCTTTATTTCTCTACCGAGATTAATTGCAAAATCAAATGCAGATTTATCTTCAGGGTTTGGTGATTTAACTGTAGAAAAATTCGGGTCTGGAATCATTTGTTCTTTGACTGGATACAAATCATAACCTGTCTCTTCTAACAAACGAGACCCCATCATTCCACTTGCACCATGAAGGGGAGTGAAGACAATTTTAAGGTCTTTATCAATGTCCGGATGAATTTGAATGGTTTTTAAAGCCTTAATGTAGGCATCATCAATTTTACTATCAATGTATTCAATCAAACCTTTTTCTTCTAAAGCATCTAATTCATCAACTTCAATAGCAAATAAATCCTTGACTTCATTGACATAATCAATAATTTCATTGGCATATATCGGAGTGTATTGGCATCCATATTCATCATATATTTTATAGCCATTATAATTTGGTGGATTATGTGACGCTGTCACAACAATGCCAGAAATTGCATTTAATTCCCTTACTGCAAAAGATAATTCTGGTGTCGGTCTTAAATCAGTAAAAATATATGATTTAATACCCTGAGCACCTAAGACTTTGGCAGATTCTCTTGCAAAATCTTTGGATAAGTGTCTATTGTCATGGGCAATAACAACACCGCGTTCTAAGTCTACTTCTGAGTAATGTTTTTTTAAATATTTTGCCAAGCCAACATTTGCCCGTCTGATTGTATAGATGTTTAATCGGTTGGTCCCTGGTCCTAAAATACCTCTCATACCACCGGTACCAAAACTTAATGATTGATAAAACATATCTTCTAATTCTGATTCGTTTTTTTCCAATAAAGCTTCTCTTAAATTCGTATCTAAATCTTCATAATTTAGCCATTTTTTGTATTCTTTTTGCCACATATTGGCCTCCTTCTAAAGAATATAATCTACTATTTTTTCTTTTCTTGGTTTTGCTTCTGGTGGTTCTTGATCAGAATAACCCAAACAAATAGAAATATCGTGTTCGTATCCGTCTGGAATTTTTAGTAATTTATCAACATCAATTTTATTGGCTTTATGATACATATATCTTGTTTGACCCACAATACATGAGCCATAACCCAAAGCCTTAGCGGCAAGTGCAATATTTTCAACAGCACAACCAACATTTACACCGGAAAAACCAGCGATTTTAGAAGAAATGACAATCACAACTGGGGCATGATAAAAAATATGGTCGTTATCATTTTTATCCAAGCCAAGTCGTTTCATTCCCTCTACAGCCATTGCACTCATTTGGTCGATGACTTCTTTATTGGTGATGACTGTAAAATGCCATTCTTGCTTATTTTTCGAACTCGGTGCATACAAGCCTGCTTTAATAATCGTTTTTAAATCTTCTTCTGGAACCTGTTTGTCTTTATAAGCCCTAATGCTTCTACGACTTAAAATATCTTCTAATGTCTTATTCATCGTTTTCCTCCATTATAGATTTTTTATTCCAAGATGTTGGTAAAAATATAATCAACATCTAATTTAATTATTTTCTCAGCCAACTCTTTATCATTCACAACACCCGCCATTGATTTTAAACCAATCAAATGGCATTTTTTTACATAATCTTTATTTAAAAAATGTCTATCTAGATAAATATTCACCTTATGCTTATTACAAAATTCATAATGTGCAATGTCTAAATTAGGGTGTTTATAATAAATCTGATTGGCCTTGATTGTTTTTAGCATATATTCTATTTGTTTTTTATTAGATGAAATAAACAAACAATGATTCATTTCATCTAAGTCTCTTATTTCTCTAACCATTTGATCAATTGCTGTATGATCTAAATCTTCATGAACATGTATGATAGGCTTTTTTTCATAAGCTTTGCAAATGGCTAAAAAATCTTTAAACAAGGGAATATATAAAAATTGATTTAAATTTTCAGTCTTTCTATCAACCAAAGAATATTTTATCAACTCTTCATAATCAAAACTTTGGATATCGAGATTTAATAAGCCAAATTTTAATAATGATGTTTCCGCTGATAAAATCAATTTATCATCTTTTGATGTTAACAAATCACAACTAATACCAGCATAAGTATGATTGGCAGCGGCTAAATATGAAAACACAGTATTTTCAGTCTCAATGCCACTTAACCCACGATGTGCAATCATGCCTTTAAAATATTTATCAATTTTAATTGTTTTCATCCACATCACCATTCCTTCAATTTATCTTTATTCTATCACTAATGGCTTGAATATTGTATGGATTAAACAATTTTTTTGCCATTTTAAAAATATTATTACTCAAGATTCTCTAATATGGATAATACTTGGTCAATGCCCACCCATTTTTCAACAAACTCTCCATCTTGAACATAAACCATGGTTGGTGTATAAAATTTTCCATCATCTTCATTCCTTAAAAACTCATCTGGATGTATATCAATACCTGCTTGAACATCAAATAAAAACAAATGATCTTCATCTAAGCTTGCTACCTTACTTAAGACATCATTCTTAATTTCAAGACATGCTTCGCAAGTTTCAAAGTAATAATAAATGTAATATTCATTCTGTGGGTGATTCAACTGTTGGTCAAATGACGTTATTTGATAATAATCATAATCACTGTATTGATATTCGGTTTCATTTTGATCACCACAAGCAACCAAGACAAGTGACAATAACATCATCAAAAATAATTTTAAATATTTCATTGAACAAACTCCTTTAATAGGTCTTTTATCTATGAATTATTATAACATAAAAACCCTTTTTTTCTTTAATAAAAAAAGCCAATAAAGGCTTTTTTCTGTAAAACAAATTTAATTTTTATAAGTTAATTTTTATTTATTTAATAAACTGCTCACCAATTAAATAAAATCTCTTCCATGTCAAATTAATAACAATGGCATTCAATCCCCACTTGATAATATTAAAAACACCAAAAATTAATAAAACTTGTTCAAATGACATATCTATATTATAGATAATTGGTAAATTAATATATTGATTATAAAGTACCATAAGGATTGTTGTAGCAACAAAACCAATAAATGTTGTTATTAAAATTGTGACATGTTTATTCCCTTCAACAAGTTGATCTTTCTTTAAGAAGATAGCGGTTGGTAGAATAAAGATCATAGTTGCTAGAAAATTGGTCATTTCATCTAATAAAGGAATCACTGGTGCGCTACTTGGCATAAAGAAATGGACAATATTAGTAATAAACGATACCATAACAGCGGTTTTAAAATCAAACCATATGAGTGTCATAAAAATAATTAATGCTGACAGTTCAACCTTTAAATAAGGCGCTGCAGGCATGACTGGGAAACTAATCAACATCAAAACACTGGCAATCCCAATCAATAAAGCTTGTATGGTGATTTTATTCGTTGAAACCTTTTTACTAACAATCTTCTTCTGACGGAGATTTGATAATATTAAGTATCCACCGATGTAAATTGCGATTACCACGATGTTGGTTAATATGATATCAGATACCGGTACTTTTTCACCATCAACGGTTATTAAAAATACATAAGCATAAGTTATCCCAACGACAATAAAAAATAATGTAATGGCTGACACAATCAAAAGATTTTTCTTGTTGTCAGTGTTTTTCCCTAAGAAAAACATTAATGTGAGTGCTATTATTAGAGCCGCACCGGCTATAAAGTAAATCTCCATTCTTCATCCCTCTTTCTATATTTCTAAAGGCAATAAAAAAATGCCCAAAGACTTCGGGCATTGAAAAAGCTAAAATATGACTTCTTTCATCCAGACTATACTGTCGGTTTGGGAATTACACCCAATCATGCCTAAGCTCGCGGACTATCACCGCCGGTAGGGAATTACGCCCTGCCCTGAAGTTATGTATTTAATTACACAAATGATTATATTATATCGTTTGTAAAAAAGCAACATTAATTATAAATTTTTTGCTAAGGCTCTTACCATTGAGGCTTCTAATCCATCAATAGGCAAAGGTATGGCCATAAAATCAATATGGCTAGACAATTGATTTAAGCCACGCAAGTTCTCAATTAAATAAATATTATGACTCAATAGATCTTTGTGCATGGTTAACATCTGACCTTCATCATATTCAAAACTCGGTAAGTCACCGCCCAATAAATTAATATTATTGTCTAACAAAAACTGAAAAATGGATTTTTCAAATTTTGGATACTTAAAATAACTTTTTTTATTAAGTTCTTTTTCATGGTTTGTACTAATGATTAATATATTTTCCTTATTTTCGATATATTGATAAGCCAATTTAATATCTTTGGTCCTTATGACATGATCTTTAGCTTCTATAAAAATGACATTGGCTTTACCAATAAATTGATCAAAAGAAATAAAGTCTTCTTCATTTAAGACATGTTTTTTATAATCAATATGGGTACCAACATGCATATTTAAAGAAAGAATGGATAGGTTATAGCCATCTCTATTAAGAGATTTAACCCAATCTATTTTTAAAGGTTCATCGCCTGGAAAAGGCAAAGTATTTTCATTAATCTGTATAGAAATATCCTTCCATTCTCCCATATTCATCACCTATTTTAAAGGATTAATATCCCATATTTTTTTGCTATAGTCCTCAATCGAACGGTCAGATGAAAAATGTCCGCTTTTTGCAATGTTTATTAAAGCCATTCTTGCCCAATTTGATTGATCTTTATATGCTTGATTCACTTCTTCACTTGCCTTACAATATGCATGAAAATCTTTTAAAACATAATAATTATCACGATTGACAAGATTGTCATAAATCTCTCTAAATTCATTGCGGTCAACTGAGTCAAAGAATCCATTAATGAGTTGTTTTAAAAGCCCATTAATGATGGTGTCTGTTTCATATAAAGTTCTTGGATTATACTTGCGACTTGCATTTAAAGAATTCACTTCATCGGCATCTAAGCCAAAGATAAAGATTGAATCATCCCCAACAAGTTCTTTAATTTCGACATTAGCACCATCGAGTGTTCCTAAGGTTAAACCGCCATTCATCATAAACTTCATATTTCCAGTACCAGAGGCTTCTTTAGAAGCTGTTGAAATTTGCTCAGAAACATCAGCGGCTGGCATAATCATTTCTGCATAAGACACATTATAGTTTTCTACGAAAATAACTTTTAAATATTGATTGGTTGTTTGATCGTTATTAACCTTATCAGCGATTGTATTGATGAGTTTAATGATTTTTTTAGCAAAATGATAACTGCCTGCAGCCTTGGCTCCAAAAATATAAGTATGAGGCACATAATTCTTTCTAAATGATTCAGATACTTTTAATTGGTTATAGACATGCATGATGTGCAAAGCGTTCATAAGTTGACGCTTATATTCATGTAATCGTTTGACTTGAATATCAAAAATAGAATCAGGATTAATCTCAACACCTTGTTCTTGATATATACGTTCAGCCAAAGCAATCTTCTTAATTTTTTTAATTTCCAAAAACTCATCTTGTGACTTTTTGTCATCAGTATATTCTAATAATTTTTCAAATTGTTTATAATCTGTTTTAAAACCATCACCAATTCTTTTTGAAATATAGTCGGTCAATTCAGGATTAGAATGTAACAACCATCTTCTATGAGTGATTCCGTTGGTAATGTTTACAAATTTATCAGGGTATAAGTGATTAAAATCTTTCATTTCAATATTTTTTAAAATGTCTGTATGTAGTTTAGCAACTCCATTTACTGAAAAAGAACTAATGATGCAAAGATGTGCCATTCTTACTTCATTATGGTTAATGATTCTTAAATCATTGATTAAATC
Source organism: Candidatus Izemoplasmatales bacterium (assembly GCA_046542225.1). Classification (GTDB taxonomy): domain Bacteria; phylum Bacillota_I; class Bacilli_A; order Izemoplasmatales; family Hujiaoplasmataceae; genus Hujiaoplasma. The sequence continues at coordinate 16,707 of JBKHBS010000010.1, forward strand.
AATATCTTTACCTTCATTATTCATTTTTTCAACAAAACGGCGGTCTATTTCCTCAATCAGTTGAAAAACCCTCGGTAATAATGGTTGAATAACATTCACTGACCATCTTTCTAAAGCTTCAGCTAAAATGGTATGGTTGGTATAAGCAAAAGTATTGTTAGTGATTGACCAAGCTTCATCCCAAGACAGTTTTTCTTCATCTAATAATATACGCATCATTTCAGGAATCAATAGGGCCGGATGGGTATCATTGATGTGGATAACATTCTTTTCTGCAAAATTGTCTAAACTATCAAACTTAGCCTTATGTTTTTTAATGATACTTTTCAGTCCAGCTGCAGAAAGAAAATATTGTTGTTTAAGTCTTAAAGTCTTCCCTTCTGGTGTACTGTCATCTGGATAAAGAAAACCAGAGATTTGTTCTAACTCAGTTTCATATTCAAAGGCTGTTTTATAATCCGGATATCTTTTATCTGGCTCGGCGTTCCATATTCTTAAATGATTAACAAAATCGTTTTGATCGCCTACAATAGGAATGTCATAAGGTACAGCACGGATGGATTCTCCTGGCTTATAAAGCATTTTACCATCATGATATTCCACATGACCATAAAAAGGAATCGATTCTGATTCTTCGGTTTTTCTTACTTCCCAAACATAGCCACCATTTAACCAGTTATCAGGTCTTTCTTCTTGGTAACCATTTTTAATTCTTTGTTTGAATAAACCATATCTATATCTGATACAGTTACCAGAACCAGGTATTTTTAAAGACGCCATTGAATCTAAGAAACAAGCAGCCAATCGTCCTAAACCACCGTTTCCTAATCCAGGATCTGACTCGTAATCTTCAGCTTCATTCAAATCAAAACCTAAAGATTCAAAACCTGCTTGAGCAACATCTCTTATGCCTAAATTGATTAAATTATTGGTGATTAATCTACCCAATAAAAATTCCATTGAAAAGTAATGAACTTGTTTAGACGTTTTTTCTTCAATCATTTGATTGGTCTTGATCCATTCATCTGCCATTTCTTCTTTTACCAACATGCCAAGTACATAATACCTTTCGCGGATGGTTGAATCTTTAACCTCTTTAAAGTATGTTTTTCTTAAACGATCTGTAAATGCTTTTACAAATTGTTCTTTTGAACTAAATATTTCATTCTTCATAATAATCTACTCCTCATCTATTATACTAAACCATCATTTCATATAATTCTATATATTTGATGGCTGAATCTTTAATTGTAAATCTAGAATTCATTGCATTAATAATAATTTGATTCCAATCATTTTTATGGTTTTTAAAAATCGAATAAGCGTAATTTAACTGAAAGACCAAGTCTCTTGAATCAAAGTTGTAAAATTTAAAACCATTTCCTCGTTTACCTGATAAATCATAATGGTCTATGGTATCATTTAAACCACCCGTTTGTCTTACCAAAGGTATGGTTCCATACCTTAGGGCAATCATTTGTCCTAGTCCACAAGGTTCAACCCTAGAAGGCATTAAAAACAAATCAGCACCTGCATAGATATAATCAGGATTGGTTGCATCATAGGTTAAATTTGCGCTGACTTGATTCGGGTATTGTTCTTGTAAATTACGAAGTTGATTTAAGTAATTTTCATCACCAGTGCCTAAAATAACAAATTGAATATCTTGATTTTCAAGAATTTCTTTCAAAGCAGGAATGATGATATCAAATCCTTTTTGCTCAACAATTCTTGTGACCATTCCAATAACAAAAGCATTTTTATCTTCCCTTAAGTTCAATCGCTTTTGTAAGTCTTTTTTATTGACTGGTTTGGCTTGAAAAACATTTACCAAATCATATTTTTTTGCAATTTCTAAATTATTATTTGGTCCTACATCTTTACTAACGCCATTTAATATACCATAAAAGTCCCTTGCGCGTCTATTAATTGCTTCGACAAGATTTTTTGAATAATACTCATATGAGAGTTCATCTTTATAGGTCTCAGACACAGTCGATACTTTATCAGCCAAATGAATGCCCGCTTCTAAGAAGTTAAGCTTAGAAGGTCTTATAAAATTATAATCTGTATGAATGTTTAATTTTTCTAAAATATCTCTTGAAAACTTTCCTTGATATTCAATGTTATGAATGGTCAACAAGGTTTTAATGTCAATGTTTTTTTCCTTTAAAAGCATGGGAATTAAAGCACTGTGCCAATCGTGAATATGAATGATATTTGGGTATGCTTCTAAGTTCTTTAAAAAAGCAATCACAGCCAAAGAAAAGAAACCAAATCGGTCATCATCATCTTCGTGACCGTATATTTTATCACGTTCAAAAAATTGATAAGTTTGAACAAAATAATAAACTGTATTTTGATTGTTAAAACTAAATAGACTTGCCTTATAATCTTCACCACCAAAAGTGATGGTTTGATCGGCTTCATGTTTTAACATTAACTGATATTTTTCAGCAATTTTTGGATAAAGTGGCATGATGACAAGTGATTTTTTTCCTAGTTTGGAATAAGCTTCTGCATTGGCACCTACCACATCTGCAAGCCCACCAGTTTTCATAAATGGTTCAACTTCCGCAGCCACTTGCAAGATGGTTAAACTTTTCTCTGATGTTACGATTTGTTTTTTCTCTGAAACAAATAATTGTTCGATAGTCCCATGAACTTGAGCACCCTTAACAACCTTGGTTTCTTTGTCTAAAATCGAATACTCCACCAAAGCATTTTCCTCAATATCTGCGTGGTTCATCAATACAGAATGGTAAACTTTTGCATCTTTTTTCACATGGGCTTTTCTACCTATAACTGAGTTAATGACTTCTCCTTCAATCACAGCGCCTGATGCGATAATAGAATTCTTCACAATGGCATTTTTTCCATACCTTGTTGGTGCTGACATGGTTTCTTTAGAGTATATCGGCCTATCTTGATCAAAAATATCGTTCCTGACTTCATCAATCAATAACTGCATATTGGCATGGAATAAATCTTTAGAAGACTCTATTAAAAAACTAGGATTATATAACCTAATGCTGGTTTTTTTAATGCTGGTTGAAAAATCAAAAACATCTGTTAAATTTCTGAATTGGATTTGATCATATTTAGAAATATAATCCAAGAGCAAATCTTTACGGATAATGTATATTTTTAATCGCCTATAGTCATCGGCTATAAATGTCGCTAAATCAACATCATGACTCAAGTATTTTTCAAGCAGAACATTATAGTCAATGTTTATGATGATATTAGCAGGTGTGATTAAAGCAAATTCTTGTGAAGACCTTTTAAAGTATTCTAGGTGTTCATACATTCTTTGAAAAGAGATTTCATGATCAATGGTATTGATGATGACTTTAGGTGGCAAGATAAAAATACCATCTCGTCTCCTATTCAAATCCCAGCGACTACCAGAACCTATTTGATCTGATAAGGACCGATAGTTTCCATAAGGAAATATGGCAACGTTATATACTTTTGAATTCTTACAATTAGATAATGTAAAGTCAATCAATCGGTACTTGGCCCCAAAAGGCATGGCCCCAGGCACCCTATGTCTTGTGAGGCGAGAAAAACTACCTTGATTTATTGCATCTACAATAACAAATAAATTATTCACAGACTTCACCCATTTCATAGAGATTTTCAGAGGTAATCAAAACACATTCTTTATTGATTGATTGATAATTATTCGGTATCTCAACACCCTCATTAATAATTGCTTTTTCAATATGTGCATTTTCACCAATTTTCACATTGGAAAACACCACACAATCTTTTATATATGCTTTAGGCATCACATCAACTAAGTAAGCCACAGAAGAATGTATGACATGTCCATTGATTTTACAACCATCAGCCACCACAGATTGATTAACAAGGCCTGCATAAAGAACAATATGCGGAACCAAGTTTAATGATCTGGAAAAAATAGGTAAATGTTTAGAAGAGTTCAAACCCAAAAATGTGGCTTGGTCTAACATATCCATATGGGCGTCATAAAGTGATTGAATGGTTCCAACGTCACGCCAATAACCCTTAAACTCATAAGATAAAATCTTTTTCTTCTTCTTGATGGCTTCTGGAATAATATCACTGCCGAAATCTAGCAACTCCGTATCACTAAAAAGAAGGTCTTTTAAGACTTCTTTTTTAAATATATAAATGCCCATCGACACCAAATTACTTGTAGGATTTTCAGGTTTTTCTATAAATTGGGTGATGTAACTAGCCTTATCTATTTCAATCACACCAAAACGGTGGACATCTTCACTGTCCACTTTTGTTGAGGCGATGGTAATGTCACTATTTGCTTCTTCCATGGCCTGGATCATTTTATTGTAATCCATTTTATAAATATGGTCTCCTGGCAATATCAAGACATAATCACTTTGATAATTTTCAATGAAATCAAAAAACTGTTTAACTGCATGTCCAGTGCCTTTTTGCCATTCTATATCTTCTTTTTTTAAATATGGGGTTAAAAACTGAATGCCCCCATCGGTATAATCCAAATCCCAAGAAGCACCATTGCCGATATAGTTCATCAGTTCCATGGGTTCATACTGGGTCACTATCCCACATACATCTATATTAGAATGACTTAAATTACTCAATGTGAAATCAATGAGACGATATTTGCCACCAAAAGAAATGGCTGGCTTCGCCTTGTACTTTGTCATATCTCCAAGACGCGTACCTTTTCCGCCAACCAAAATCATTGAGATGATTTTCTTCATAAAACCACCTTACTTTCTTAACTTAAATATTTGAATTGCAAGTGGTGCGACCACTATTTGTATGGATTGGTCAAAGCCATGAATCGGTATGTTTTGACTTTCAGGGTCCATACCATTATAAGTGTTTGAACCCTCATATTTTAAGACATCTGAATTCAATATTTCTTCATAACGTCCTCGCTTAGGAACACCCAAACGATAATGATGATAAACCACCGGTGTCATGTTTAAAATGACCAAACAAAAACCGCCATTTTGATCATATCTTAAAAATGAAAAAATACTTTGGTCAGCATTGTTGCTATCAACCCACTTAAATCCATTGTCAGAATAGTCTAACTCATAAAAACATGGATTTTGATGATAGACATTTGACATGTCTCTAAAGAACAAATTAGCTTTTTGATGCATTGGAAAATCATATAAATGCCAATCTAATTGAGCTGTGTCTCTCCATTCATGCATATGACCAAATTCTCCACCCATAAATAATAATTTTTTACCAGGATGTGTCATTTGTAAACCAATCAGCAATCGATAATTGGCAAATTTTTGCCAATAATCTCCAGGCATTTTATTGACCAATGCTTTCTTACCATGAACCACTTCATCATGTGAAAGAGCTAAAACAAATTTTTCTGAATGATGGTAAACCATGGCAAAATTAATTAAATTGTGGTGATATTTTCTATGGATTGGATCTTTTTCAAAATACCTTAAAGTATCATTCATCCATCCCATATTCCATTTAAAATCAAACCCCACCCCACCGTCTTGAATGGGTTTGGTCAAATTAGGGAAAGTTGATGAATCTTCTGCAAACAATAAAACAGAATGGTCATAAGCCTTAACCGTATGTGATAAAGTCCTTAAAAAATCTAAAGCACCTAGATTAATGCCTTTTCTTTCATCCCCTAAATAATAAAGAATGTTTGAAACTGCATCAATTCTAAAACCATCAATATGAAAATAATCCATCCAAAAGCGTGCATTGGATAATAAATAACTTCTAGCAATACCCTTGCCTAAATCAAGGTTTACTGTACCCCATACCTTATTTTCTCTAATTGAGTCATCATTATACTCATACAAGTATGTGCCATCAAATTTATATAGGCCATGTGCGTCCTTACTGATGTGAGACGGAACCCAATCAAGAATAATCCCAATATTTTCTTGGTGCAAACGATCAATTAGATAGAACAAATCCTTAGGCACACCAAACCTAGAAGTGGCTGAGTAATAACCGGTGGCTTGATATCCCCATGATTCATCCAGGGGATGTTCAGCCAAAGGTAAAACTTCAACATGGGTAAAACCATTCTTTTTTAAGTAAGGAATCAACAAATCAACCAGTTCATTGTATTTATTAAAAGAACCATCTGGTTTTCTCATCCAAGAGCCCATATGCATTTCATAAATCGACATTGGTTCTTTAAAAAAATTACGGTTTTTTCTTTGGTTCATATAGGCTTGGTCATGCCATTCATAACCATCTATGTCGTAAACTTTGGAAGATGTTTCAGATCTAAAATCCGAATAAAAAGCATAAGGGTCTGATTTAAAAATCGTTTCATTATTATGGGTGACAAAACAATACTTATAGCGTTCCCATTCATTTAATCCTTCAATATAAATAGAAAAGACACCTGCATCATCTATTTTTTCCATGGTGTGGGTTCTAGTGTCCCAATGGTTAAAGTCACCAACAACAGAAGCAATTCTTGCATTGGGTGCATAAGTCGTGAATCGAACACCGATGATTTTATCTTGATCATCTTTGTCGACATGGGCACCAAAATGTTTATAAGCTTCTAACAACTGTCCGTTGTCTAAAAGATACATGGTTGTTCCATCTATATTCATCATTCTTCTCCTTCTAATAACTTTAATATTTTCGGATAAGCATAGCCCTTTTGTAATAATTTAGGGATGACATAATTCTTGAAAGACTCAGACTTATGAGAACGTTTAAATTTTTTTAAATATTGATCGTAATCTTTTTGCAAGGCACCATCTTCATCAATATAAGAAGCAATTAGTGATTTATTATTCTCAATGGCTTTTTGTACATCAGAATAATCATAACCCTTATTGGTGATGAAAGTTTTCAATGATAGCAAAACTTTTTTCATCGGCTTATTTTTAATCGATTTCATTTTTTTTTGAATTAACTTATGAATGTTGTCCTGAATCAAGTTTTGATCATAAGTAGGTAAATATTGTTGAATAAGTTTTTCTGAAATACCTTTTTTAATTAAATCATACTTGATTTTATTGGGTCCTATCATTCTAAAATGTGCGTATTCTTCTATATAGTTTTTAGCATACAAGTCATCATCAAGTATGTGAGCTTGGATTAATTGGTCAATATATTTTTGTTTGGCAGATTCAGGCACATCATATTTGTCTAAATATAATTTAGCTTCTTTAATGGTTCTTGGTTTATAAGTTGCGTAATATAATAACTTCTGCCTGTATTTATCTTGAAGCACACTCTCTTTAAATGATTTAAAAGTTCTATCATCAAGAATCTTACCCCTAACCAAGCGATATTCTAATATAAGTTCTTCTGAAACGACAAAGTCTTCATCAATCTCTTCAAAACTAACAAGGTATTTTTTCTTTTTAAAAACAAGGTCTTTAACTTTCATTTTTCATCATCGTTAAATACGCAAAGATAAACTCATCCAAATCTCCATCCAAGACCTTTTCACCATTACCTGTTTCATAATTTGTACGATGATCTTTAACCATGGTATAAGGGTGGAAAACATAAGAACGAATTTGTGAACCAAAGGCATTTAATTTCCCATCATGAAAATTAGCAATCTCTTCATGTTTCTTTTCCAACTCTAAATTGTATAACTTCCCTTTTAATACTTTCATTGCAGTTTCTCTATTTTGAATTTGTGATCGTTCATTTTGGCAAGTCACAACAATGTTGGTTGGTAAATGGGTAATCCGAACTGCAGAATCTGTCGTATTTACACCCTGGCCACCCTTACCACTCGAACGGTAAGTATCCACTCGGATGTCTTCTTCACTGATTTCAATTTCAATGGAGTCATCAATTTCAGGATATACTTTTACTGAAGCAAAAGATGTATGCCTTCTTCCTGACGAATCAAAAGGCGAAATTCTAACCAACCTATGAACACCGGACTCTGCTTTCAAATAACCAAAAGCATATTTACCACTCACCAAAACAGTTGCGGATTTTAATCCAGCTTCTTCACCATCTAAATAATCGATGATTTTAAACTGATAATCATGCTTATCACAATACCTTTTATACATTCTAAAAAGCATTTCAGCCCAGTCCTGTGATTCAGTACCACCAGCACCCGGGTGAAATTCAATGATAGCATTAAACTTATCATAAGGTTCATTTAATAGTAATTTTAAAGTATAACTTTGATTTAATTTTTCAAATTCATTGATTAATTGTTCAATTTCATTTAAATCAACTTTTTCAGATTCATTGAGCATTTCAATACTCAATTCTATCGTTTCATAGATGTCATTTAACCTTTGGTAATCTTGTATCAAGTCTTTAAGTTCATTGATTTCACCGATAATATTTTGAGCTTTTTCATTATCTAACCAAAAATCTGGAGATATTGTTAAATCTTCCAGATCTTTTAAGTGTTTTTTAGTTTTTTCGATGTCTATGCTTTGATTAATTTTATCCATTGCCTCATCAAACTGATTGGCAATTTTTTTTAATTCATCTAACTGCAACATTTTTAGTTCCTACCGTGACAGTGCTTGTATTTTTTCCCGCTTCCACAAGGACACGGATCATTTCTGCCCGGTTCTTCATTTTTTGTGACTGGTTTTCTTTTAGCATCTTGGTCTTCTTTTCCAGAAGACGTACTAACTGGTTTAGCCACTTGGACCCTCTCTGTATTTTGTCTAACTTGAGCCCTCAAGACATATCTTGTCACGTCATCTTGAATGTTTGAGACCATGGTTTCAAACATTTTATAGCCTGTGTCTTGGTATTCCCTAAAAGGATTATTTTGACCATAACTTTGCAAAGTAACAGCTTGTCTTAATTCGCTCATTGCATCAATATGTTGAACCCAATAAGTATCCACGACTCTTAGAGTAATTGACTTTAAGAAGTCATTGAAAACTTTTTCTCCAACCAAAGACTTCTTTTCTTCTTTATCTTTTTCGTACATGTCAATTAAGTATTGATATTGGTCTGATTCGGTTTTTAGTATGTCTATATCAACCATATTTTTGCCAAAGTAATTATGAATGGCCTTTTCTAATTCTTCATAATCATCGGGATGATTTGCGATGATTTTACTTAGGGTCGAATAAACCATGTTATCAATTGATTCTTCAATTGTTTCTAAGAATAAAACATCCGTTCTTTGTTTATAGATGATGTCTCTTTGTTTTTTAAGAACTTCATCATATTGTAAAACAGTTTTACGTCGATCGTAGTTGTTACCCTCAATTTGTCTTTGCGCTCTTAAAACCATTTTTGAAAACATTTTAAAATCTAATGGTGCATCCTTGTTTTCGCCTTTGCCATTAATCATTTCGATCATTTTCTTAAAACGATCGCCACCAAATCTTCTCAATAAATCGTCATCTGCAGATAAGAAGAATCTTGAATAACCAGGATCACCTTGGCGTCCAGAACGACCTCTTAACTGATTATCAATTCGTCTTGATTCATGTCTTTCAGTACCAATGACAGCCAAGCCGCCTAGTTCTACAACACCTTCACCAAGTTTAATATCAGTTCCTCGACCAGCCATATTGGTTGCGATTGTCACTGCATGCTTTTGACCAGCGTTGGCAACGATTTCAGCTTCTCTTTCATGTTGTTTGGCGTTCAAAACATCATGTTTTACACCATTTTTCTTTAATAATCTAGACAACAATTCAGAACTTTCAATCGATACTGTCCCAACCAGTTGTGGTTGTCCCAACTTATAACGTCTTGTTATTTCTTCGGCCAATGCTTTATATTTTGCTTCCATTGAAGCAAAAATTAAATCATTATCATCAATACGAATGACCGGTTCATTGGTTGGAATTACAACAACATCCATATTATAGATTTCTCTAAATTCTTCTTCTTCGGTTTTAGCTGTACCAGTCATACCAGCTAATTTCGTATACATTCTAAAGAAATTCTGGAAGGTAATGGTTGCAAGTGTAGATGTTTCTTTTTTAATTTCAACAGCTTCTTTAGCCTCTAAAGCTTGATGCAAGCCTTCTGAAAACTGGCGACCATGCATTAAACGACCTGTAAAAGCATCAACGATTACAACTTTGCCATCTTGAACAACATAGTCAATATCCTTTTGCATAATAAAATTAGCTCTTAAGGCATTATTTATATGGTGCAATAAGACAACATGACTCACGTCATATAAATTTTCTAAATTAAAATGATTTTCAGCCTTATGAATCCCTTGTTCGGTTAATGTAATGGCTTTTGTCTTAATATCAACTTCATAATCTTCATCTTCTTTTAATCGAATCACAAAATAATTGGCTTGTTTGTATAACTCAGCCGTATTTTTTGCACCACCTGAAATGATTAAAGGTGTTCTCGCTTCATCAATTAGAATAGAGTCAACCTCATCAATAATGGCAAAATTTAAATTTCTCTGCACAATGCGTTCTTTATAAACAACCATATGATCTCTTAGGTAATCAAAACCTAACTCATTATTGGTTGAATATATAATGTCCATTTTATAAACTTCTCTTTTTTCATCAGGTGTTAAATCTCTTGTATTTAAACCAACAGTTAATCCTAACCACCTAAATAAATCACCGATTTCACCTTCTGCTTCACGACCTGCCAAATAATCATTAACGGTGACAATATGAACACCATCACCTGTCAATGCATTTAAATAAGCCGGCATAACTGCCGTTAAGGTTTTTCCTTCACCGGTTTTCATTTCAGCAATATTACCTTGATGAATAGAAATAGCCCCCATGACTTGGACCTTAAAAGGTGTCATGTGAAGCACCCTTGTTGAAGCTTCTCTTACAGTCGCATATGCTTCAACCAACAAATCATCAATGGTTTCTGATTCTAATCTCTTTTTGAATTCATCAGTTTTTGCTTGAAGCGCTTCATCAGATAATAATTTATATTCATCTTCTAAAGCCAAAATTTCATTAGCTTTTTTTTCTAATTTTTTTAATATTCTTTTATTTGCATCAAATAATTTAAACAATTTTATCACCTCGAATGTTCTATATAATCATACCATTTTTATATATATTATTCAATCATTTACGGCATCAAACAGAAAAAAAGTGGCCAATAAATGGCCACTTAAATTACTCTGTTTCAATTAAACCATATTTACCATCATCTCTTAAATATAGAATGCTTGTTTCATTATCTTCGTTCTTATAAATAAAGAAATCATGATCTAATAAATCCATTTGTGTTAAAGCTTCTTCTAAAGATAAAATCTCCAAACGAATCTTTTTCTTTTTAACTGGATCAATTAATTCTTTTTCTAACTCTTCTAAATCTAAATCATCAGAAGCAAAAGTATTTTTTAATCCTTCTCTTTCTTGTAATGAGCGATTCATTTTATGTTTATTTTTTCTTAACTGGGCTTCAAGTTTATCAACTGCCTTATCAACTGCAGCGTACAAATCGCGATCTTTAACCTCAGCTCTTAATGTTAAGAACTTGATGGGAATGGTAACCTCTACCTTTGTTCCATCTCGATGGACTTTACATACCACAGTAGCATCCAATTGTTCAGTAAACAGCCTATCGACCTTTCCTAACTTTTTCTCAATGTAGTGTCTTATTGCATCAGTGATTACAAATCCTGATTTTCCAACAATTTCTACTCTCATAAAACCACTCCTTTATATTTATTTGTACACTTAATTATACCACCTGAAAATGTAATAGTAAATAAACTCACCTTTTTTTCTTAAAACATATCTTTAAATAAGACTTCCTTTCTTTCCAAAGAAAAGATGAAAACACATGAAAAATTATTTATATAATCACCAAAATTATTAGAATGATAGTAAATAGAATCATCCAAATAAATGAATAAGTCATAAACTTCTTTATGGTTGATTAAATAAGTATACAACAAAGCTAAATGTTTTGATAAATATTTTTTTTGTTTTTGACTCAAGTTTATGTCTTCGTATAAATAGTAGTACTCAATTAATCCTTTATGAATAGGGATCACCTCAAAGGATTGTTTTGGCCTATATTTTTCTAGGCAACCATGACATATTTCGCTAAACTTAAATAAGCCAATGATTGAGTCCTCGTCTAAGAAGAATTGCTTACACAATTGACAAATCATGGTTCTTAACCTTATTCATTTTTATTAGTTCTTTTTTAGCTTCTTTCATTGAACTAGTGATAAATCTTGATAAAAAGACTAAATGACCTGATGTGTGTTTTATATCTCGTCCCACCCTACCTGCTATTTGAATCAAGGTGTCTTTATCAAAGATTTGATGGTCCGCTTCAAAGACATAAACATCACAATTTGAAAAAGTAACGCCTCGCTCTAACAATGTTGTTGTTAATAAAATATTAAATTCATGAAATTCAAAGCGCTTTAATACTTCCTTTTTATAAACCGTCTCTGAAGAGATCATCTCAATATTTATACCTTTATTCGATAAAAACCATTTAAATCTCGACATCAATCGAACGGAAGGAAAATATATGAGCAAACGCTTATGGTCTTGTTGATACTGACTGATACTCATCAAGAGTTGGTTAGAAAATATATATTGATATTTCTTAAAGGTAGGGATGACCAAGTCTTTTTGGTGAAATCTATTTGCAATGAGACAATATTTCATCTGATTGCTTTCAATGATTTTTTGATAATCATCTGCTAGGGTCGCACTAATGTAAATACGGACGCCTTGAGGTTTGATTGCCTTATTGACCAAACGATGTAAATACTCGTTTTTATAAAAGGGGAAAGCATCGGCTTCATCAATGATTATTAAATCAAACTCATGGTAAAACTTGATCATTTGTTGGGGCGTTGCAATATAAATATCTGCAGATTCATTAAAAGACATGTCTTGATAAAGGGCACAAATATCAGATTTTGGGAAATACTCATGAAAGCGTTGGTTGAGTTGTTTTATGATCTCTACCCTAGGCACAACAAAGACAAGGCTTTTACCCTCTTTTAAGCAAGTCAATATGGTTCTTAAACACATTTCTGTTTTGCCAGCACCACATACGGCGTGTAGAAAACCGTTTTCTTTATTTTCATAACATGTACGAATAAAGGTCTCGCCCTTAATTTGAGATTGTGTCAAATCAAAATTTAATTTCAATACATGGTTTTTATGAGTTCTTTTTCGTTTATACCTTTTTAAATATAAGTGGTCTGACATGCTTATGTTTTCATAGCATGTTTCGCAGTATTGGTGGTGATTTTCAGCAATATAAATATCATCACTCATACATCGATTGCAATGTCCATCAACAGCTTTGATGGCCTTTGTCGTCTTATTATATATAATTTTTTCAATCATTTTATCACCCAATTACATACTACTTGGATGGGTGATATTTTCTTTAAAAAAAAGATGCCAATCATTGATTGGCATCACTCATTATTTTACGACAACATTGACCAACTTGTTTGGAACAACAATCACTTTTACAATCTCTTTGCCTTCTATATATTTTTTAATCTTTTCACTATCTAAGGCTATTTTTTCTAAAGTCTTTTTATCTAAGTTATTCTCAACAGTCACCTTGTCTCTTAGTTTTCCATTTACGCTTAAAACAAGTTCTATCTCATCCTTGACTAATTTTTTCTCATCATATTGTGGGAATGGTTCAAAGACCAATAAGTCATCATGGCCTAGCATTTCCCATAATTCTTCACTCATATGTGGGGCAATAGAATATGTTAATTTCAATAAGATCTCATAATCTGCCTTGGTCAAGACATCTTGCTTATTATAAAGATTTGCAAGTTCCATGAGTTTGGCAATGGCTGTGTTAAATTTTAGGTTTTCCATATCTTCATCTACACCCTTGATGGTTAAATGAATGTCTCTTTCAAGATTTTTGGAGATGTTTGTTTCTTCATTGACTTTTGGGAACATTCTCCAAATCTTATCTAAGAATCTTCTGGCACCTTTTACCCCATCATCATTCCATGGTGTACTCATTTCATAATCACTTAAGAATAAAACAAAGGTCCTTAAGGTATCTGCACCATACTCATCAATGATCTCCATAGGATTAACAACATTTCCACGTGACTTAGACATTTTTTCATTGTCTGATCCTAAAATCATACCTTGGGCAGTTCTTTTCTTGTAAGGTTCTTGGAAAGGCACGACCCCTATTTTATATAAAAAGCGATTCCAAAATCTTGAGTAAATTAAATGGCGTGTAACATGTTCCATACCCCCATTATACCAATCTACTTGACCCCAGTATTTCATTTTTTCTTGACTGGCCAAGGCTTGGTCATTATGTGGATCCATATACCTCAAGAAATACCAACTCGATCCAGCCCATTGAGGCATGGTATCCGTTTCTCTTCTTGCTGGCCCACCACAATGTGGACATTTTGTCTTGACAAAAGAATCAATATTGGCTAGTGGAGATTCTCCAGTGCTTGAAGGCGAAAACTTTTCAATATAAGGCAATTCAACCGGAAGGTCTTCATATGGAACAGGCACAATCCCACAATCATCACAATATATGATAGGTATAGGCTCGCCCCAATAGCGTTGTCTATTAAAAGCCCAATCTTTCATTTTAAATTGAATGGCTTTGTGGCCAATGGCTTCTTTTTCAATATAATCACTGATGGTAACAATCGCCTTGTTAACCGATAATCCATTGATGATTGGACTATTAATCATCTCGCCTGTTTCAGTATCTGTATAGGCTTCTTCATCAATGTTTCCACCTTTAATAACTTCAATAATATTTAAATCATATTTTTTTGCAAAATCATAATCTCTTGTATCATGAGCCGGTACAGCCATAATGGCTCCCGTTCCATATGTCATCATGACATAGTCAGAAATAAAGATTGGAATCTCTACTTTACTGATAGGATTTATCGCTTTTAATCCTTTAATTTTAACACCAGTTTTATCTTTGGCGAGTTCAACACGTTCAAATTCTGTTTTTGATTTTGCTTTTTCTTGATAATCTCTAATTTCATCCATATTTTGGATACGGTCTTTAAAATTTTCAATATAAGGATGCTCAGGAGCAATCACCATAAATGTAGCACCATATATTGTATCTGGCCTAGTTGTAAAGACTTCTAAGGTTTTCTTAGTATCTTTTATTGGAAAATGTAGGTTGGCACCCATAGACTTACCAATCCAACGTTCTTGTTCGGTCCGGATTCTCTCATTAGATTCTAAATCCTTTAAACCTTCCAAAAGTTCGTTGGCATATTCTGTAATCTTTAAAAACCAAACATCTTTTTCCATTTGGGTAACATCAGAATCACATCGGTCGCACTTACCACCTTGAGATTCTTCATTTGAAAGAATGACTTGGCAAGACGGACAATAATTCACATAGGTTTTACTCTTAAAAACCAAACCATGCTCATACATTTTCAAGAAAATCCATTGAGTCCAACGGTAATAGTTTGGATCCGTTGTATCAACGCTTCTTGAAAAATCAAAAGAAAATCCTGCAGATTTTAACTGGTTGATAAAGGTTTCAATATTATCATCAGTAATCTTTCTTGGATGTATTTGGTTTTTAATGGCATAGTTTTCTGTTGGTAAGCCAAAAGCATCAAAACCAATTGGGTATAAGACATTATAGCCTTCCATACGCCTTTTTCTAGAGATGACTTCCAGTGATAAATATGCCCTAATATGCCCTATATGCATACCAGCGCCACTTGGGTATGGAAATTCAACCAAACTATAGTATTTTTCCTTTTCAGAAAAGTCTATTGCCTTAAAATAATCGGCATCATACCATTTGTCTTGCCATTTTTTTTCTATTTTTTCATGTTCGAAACTTGGTATAAATTCACTCATTATATTTCCTCCTAATAAAAAAATCGCCCTCATAAAAGGACGATTCGAATAAACCGTGGTACCACCTTAGTTCTAGTTACCTAGCACTTTAACCCTTTAACGCAGGATACGGGTTTTACTTACGAGCTGCATAAAACCTACTCCACAGACTAATTCAACAAGTTCACTTGTTAGTTCTCACCCACCACTAACTCTCTTTAAAGAAAAACTTATTTACTACTTCTGTTTCTTTGTATTTACAATTATTATATCACAAAACTTATATTTTACAATTTTTATTCTTCGTCTTCTTCATCTTCTTCTTGGTCCACAACATCATCATCTTGGATAGATTCATCTTTAAAATGACTTTGTTGGTTTTCACGTTGTTTTTTAATCATTGAACGAATATACAATTCTTTTTGTAATGAAAAAATTGAACGATAACCTAGGAACATAAGAATAAAGAATAATAAAGTTCCAAAATTCAACATATTGTTAATCAACAATAAGATAACGATTGGCGTCGCAGCAAAGGTGACCATCTTAAATATTTTCTTATATCTAATTTCTTTTCTAAATCTTAAGAATGGTAATGTCGAAACTAAGATAATAAATAAGATAATGGCAATATTTTGTAAAATCGTAAAGATCATCATACTCATGGCTATGGTTGATTTAATACCACTATAAAAATCTGAAACAGATTCATAACCTGAGACGTCTAAGGCTGTCATTGTAGAATTACCAAACCGGTAGTAAGCTTGGTCACCTTGTACAATAATGGCAACATCTAATTCTTCAACGTCAACATCTTGCACATCTTGGTTTTCTGTTAAGAAAAACATTGGCACACCATAAACTTCAAATTGATTGTTTAAATTATCATTTTCCTCGCATACAAATGTATTGTCAACAACTTGGCATTTGGTGGTTTGATTGTTCACTTCTGGGTTATTGTAAGCAAGTAAGAAGACAATCATACTTATCGATAACAAGACTGCTAAAAATAAAATATATAAAGTTACAAACCAACCTTTTTTACTATGATATTTAATTAATCCCTTGGGATTAATGATACTTTCTCTAATAATATTATACATATAATCACCTAAATACAATTATAAACAATAAATCACTGACTTGCAAGGATTAATAACATAAGACAAGAAAATTTCATCAATAAAACATAAATTATGTTATAATTTATATGGTGATTTTATGAACTATTTTACGAATGAAAAACATTATAATACATTAAATAATTATTATCGTTCAAAATTCAAGACCAAGGTTATGAAGATTGCTTTGAACGGTAACTTTAGCTGTCCCAATCGCGACGGTATTTTTTCCGATAAAGGTTGTATATTTTGTTCAGAATCAGGGTCAGGTGATTTTGCTGGAGACAGATATGATGACTTAGAAACTCAGTTTAATGAAATCAAAAATATGATGCACCATAAATGGAGTCGGGGTAAATACATCGCCTACTTTCAAGCAAACACCAACACCTATGGTCCAATCAATAAGCTAAAAACCTTATTTGAACAAGCATTATCTTTAGATAAAGACATCATTGGCTTAAATATAGGAACTAGAGCTGATTGTTTCAGTCCGAAAATTTACGATTTATTAGAAGCAATCAACAGGGAAACATATCTAACCATTGAACTAGGCCTTCAAAGCATGCATAATACTACTTTGAAACTGATCAATAGAGGTCACGATAGAGATACTTTTACTCAAGCTGTAAAAGAATTAAGAAAAAGAAATATCGATGTGGTTGCCCATATCATCAATGGTTTACCTGGTGAAGACGAACAAATGATGATGGACACCATTCACTACTTAAATGCTTTGGATATACAAGGCATAAAGATTCATATGTTATATGTCTTAAAAAATACCCCTCTGGAAATATATTATCGAGAAAACCCTTTTCATATTCTCACTTTAGAAGAGTATGTTGATATCACAGTCAAGCAGTTAAGATTATTAAGAGATGATATCATTGTTCATCGAATCACGGGCGACCCGCCTAAAGATTTATTAATTACCCCTGAATGGACACTTAAAAAATTTGTTGTTTCAAACGAAATAGATAAAGTAATGAGAAAAAATAACCATCATCAAGGAGACTTATACAATGAATAAATGGGCTCATTTGGCTGGACTTGGTTTCAGTATTATTTTCGGTTTTTCTTTTATGTTTTCTAAAATACTCATGGAGAATATAACGCCCATGGGTGTTATTGCTTATCGGTTCTTAGTCGCTTTTATCGTATTTGAGATATTGAGACTAACCAAGCTTGTAAAAATTAAAATAAAACTGGAAAATAGTTTGCCAATCTTAATGGTTGCTTTGGCTCAACCAGTCATGTATTTCATTTTTGAAACCTATGGTTTATCAAAAACAACCAGTGCTGAAGCAGGTTTAATGATCGCCTTGATTCCAATTTTTGTGACCATATTAGGAACCATCATTTTAAAAGAAAAACCAAGGGTCATACAAGTATTGTTTATCCTAGTTAGTTTTATTGGCGTCATTATCATTCAAATTTCAAAACCTAATTTAAATTTCCAAACAGGTATTTTGGGCTTTATATTATTACTCATGGCCGTTATTTCTGCAGCCCTATATAATATTGCCTCTAGAAATGCATCAAGGACTTTTAAACCCGTCGAGACAACTTATTTTATGATGCTGGTTGGTATGGTTTCTTTTAACTTAATTTATATCACCCAATTGATTTTAAAACAAGAATTATACCGATACTTTAATAACTTATTACAAGTTGATATTATTTTCCCAATATTATATTTAGGTGTCTTAGCTTCTATCCTTGCCTTCTTTTTGGTCAACTATACTTTGAGTAAATTACCAGTCCATGTATCAGCAATTTATTCCAATATCGCCACAATTGTGTCTGTACTAGCTGGCTACTTTTTTCTTCAAGAAGACTTAGGCGTTTACCATGTGATAGGCGGGGCCTTAATCATCATCGGTATTTATGGAACTGCTAGAGTCAATTATCTGATTAAACGAAAGAGGTTAAAAGATGATCAAACTCACAAACCTATACAAAACAATTCTCCAAGAACATAAAAACATCCATGTGGCAGTTGATATGACTTGCGGCAAGGGAAATGATACTTTGTTTCTTTCAAAGATTGCCAAAAAAGTTTTTTCCTTTGACATTCAAGATCAAGCCATTGAACAAGCAAAAGAACTACTAAAAAACCAAAAAAATGTTACCTTTATTAAAGATGACCATGCCAGACTCTTAAACCATGTCCATGAGAAAGTTGATGTGGGTATTTATAATTTAGGCTACTTACCTGGTGGTGACAAGTCTATTAATACACAGGCAAAATCAACCATTGCTTCTTTAAAGGCCTTATTAAGCATTTTAAACGACTCTGGAATTATCATTATCGAAGTCTATCCCCACAATAAAGAAGAAAAAGAAATATTATCCAACTTCACTTCAAACTTAGATCACCATTATGATGTGATTAAAATTGACTTACATAATAGAACAAATCCACCCCACCTTATTATAATTAAAAAAGCGCTCAATTGAGCGCTTTTATTCTTTTCTAGTATAGACTGCAAATTTTTCTAGTTTCATAATTTTAGCATATATGTTAAAAGGGAATATAGACAATTTATCATTATATACAATCACTTTACTATCTCTATCTCTTCTAACTTCTTGAAGCCTGTTATAAGTCTCAACGATATAAGCATTTTCTTCATCTTCAATATCAATTTCTTGATAAGCCTCTTCAAGGGTAAGAAGAATTTCTTGTTTCTCATCATGTGATAATTTTTTAATCACAAGGTTACGATATTTTTCTAAAGATTCAATTTCATGGAAATTACGAATGATGTTGAGTAATTTTCTTAACTCTATATCAAATCTTGATTGAACACGATAAGCTTTTTTAAATTCTTTTTGTAAATGCCTGACAATGAATACAGACCCAATGCCAATCAAAATAACAAAAACGAAAACCAATAAACTTATTTCTAGAAGAATATTTAAAATGGTAAGGAACACTTAAATCACTTCCTTTTTAAGATAAACTTTTAGAATGTCAACCATATTAAGTCTTTCCCATGGCAGTTCTAAATCATCTCTTCCAAAATGACCATAGGCAGCAATCGGTTGGTATTTGACTTCTCTTAATTTAAGAGCATTAATAATTGCCTTAGGTCTTAAATCAAAGTGTTTTTTTATGATTTCAACAATCTTGTCTTCTGGAATTTTTTCACTGTTAAAACAATCAACACCAATACTGACAGGTTTTGCTTCACCAATGGCATAAGACACTTGAATTTCTATTTCATCAGCTAAACCAGCAGCCACAATATTTTTAGCGATGTGTCTTGTTGCATAAGCGGCTGAACGATCTACTTTTGACGGATCCTTACCAGAGAAAGCACCACCACCATGATGAGCCCGTCCACCATAAGTATCCACGATGATTTTTCGACCTGTTAAGCCAGAATCTCCCGAAGGCCCACCGATTACAAAACGTCCGGTTGGATTGATATGGATTCTAGTTTCTTCATCCATATAGTCCTTTGGTATGACAGCTTGGATGACATGTTTGATAAGGTCTTTCCTAATTTGTTCTTGAGACACTTCTGGTGCATGTTGGGTCGATATTAAAATATCAGTAAAACGCTCAAATTTGCCATTATCATTAAACTTAGCAGTAATTTGAGTCTTACCGTCAGGCCTTAGGTAGTCTAATATATTTTCTTTCCTAACAAAGGCTAATCTTCTTGCTAAAAGATTGGCATAATGGTGGGTCATTGGCATAAATGAAGGTGTTTCATTTGTTGCGTAACCAAACATCATACCCTGATCACCTGCACCTTGTTCTTTATCAGAAGTTTCATTAACGCCCATTGCTATGTCTGAAGATTGTTCATTCAAAGTCACTAAGACAGCTAAATTATCAGCGTCGAAACCATATTTCCCGCGATCATAACCAATATTTTTAACAGTTTCTCTAACCACACTTTGAATATCAACATAAGTGTTTGTTGTAATTTCACCGGCCACCAATACTAGGCCTGTTGAAACGATAGTTTCACACGCCACACGTGCCATTTTATCTTTTGATAATATTGCATCTAAAATCGCATCAGATATTTGATCGCATATTTTATCTGGATGTCCTTCTGTAACAGATTCCGATGTGAAATATTTATACATAAGTTTAACTCCTATTCCTCTAGTAAATCGTAATATAAAGATTCAAATTCAGATTCATAACGAATAAATCGATCAATAATTTGTGGATCAAAATACTCATTAAATTCTAACTTAATTAAATCAATTGCTCTTGCATGATTTAATTTTTTCTTATAGTTTCTTTCTTGTCTAAGTATATCATAAATATGACTTAATAATATCACTTGTGATTCTCGGTTATTTTGAATACCATTCATTTCTTTAATGAAATCCTTATTAACGGTTTTTTCAAAATGTGCACGAACAATGTCTTCTCCTTTTTTATCCAATTGAAGACGCTTTATTATAATTGAACCAATGATTGTTTTTTCTCTAATAACCTTATAATCTTTTTCATTTAGTTGTTCTTTACCATCATAATCATCGATATTAAGAATATCCCTTTTATCAATATGTATGGTTGAGAATTCATAGATTTCTTGACATAATTTAGATGAATAGCCTAAAAATCCACCCAATTCGCCAGCTAATTTTGCAACACGTTTAGCTGATTTAGCATAATGTCTTTCTGCCAAATCCTCACCGCGTTGTTTATAAACGGCAATAACATCAAAGACATCACTAACAACATCTTTAAAGTCTTTCTCCATGTTTCTTCTTTTTACCAGTTCTTGTTTTCTTTTTATATTAATGTCCTCAGATATTTTAACTGTTGAATAAAGACCAATCATAAAGACAGCCAAAACCAGTGTCCTCAAAATAATATCTGTTAATATCGGTCCTTCAATATAATTCCATAATTCTGTAAAATTATTGGCATAATTATAGATTGGATACATGACTACAACATGAATAATGGTCATTGCAACAATGGTGACTTTAAAAACAACATTCAGTAGTTTTGGATCTTGATACAAAGCAATAACCACTAAAGCAAAATATATTAATGAATAACCGGCTTGTGTAATCGAGAAGAAACCACCTTCTAAACTATCACCCAAGGTCAATCTGAGTTTAATATAAACAGCGATTGCCATCATCAATACATAGATGCCTGAGAGATATTCTCCCATTTGTTGTTTGTGTAATGTTGTTGGTTTCTCTTTAACAATATTCCCTATAGAATGTCCAGAAATAAACATTATCAAACCAATAATAAAGGTTACAATTAAATTAATTCTTTGATCTAAACCCTCTGAACCAATTAATGTAAAGAGCAAGAAAACAATATTGGTGATGATAATAATGTTTCTAATCACTAGATTTTTCCGGTACAAAACACTTTTATCATCTAATATGTCTACGCCAGCTTCAAAACTAAAACGTTTGACAAAAAAATCTTGGATGCTGTATAATTTTTTAGCTAAAACAGAGTTTTTTGCAATCTCTGCTCTTTTTTTATTTGATGAAACTTTACTTTCATCAAACTTATTTTTAAAAGAAATGATTCTAAAGAACTCTACAACTTTATCTGAAAAGGTTCTTTTAGATTTCTTTTGAGAGACATGGTTAAAATAATCATCGATTTCTTTAGAATCTTTCTCTTTTTTCTTTTTCGATGATTTATTATTGCGGAAAAATTCATCTAAAGTTTTTTGACGATCATCCATAATTTGCCCCCCTTCCATTATTTAATTGATTTGATTAAAATAATTGCGGTTCTTCAATAATACTCGGATCTTTTCTTGCTTCATTTTCATTTTCGATTTGAGCAACTCTCGTTGAGGCGGCCGCAGCTACAGCTCCGACAATGTCATCCAAAAAGGTATGACACGCATCTTGATCACCCTTACCATGTTCATTTAAATCATTGACAATACCAGGTTTATTAACATCTATGTCACCAAAATTAGTTTTACCGATGGTTCCATATAAGCCAGCCAGTTCAATGCCAAACAACTCATCAATACCAAACATACCCAAATCGCTTTCCAATATAGATTGAATTGGTCCTTTAAAAGCTTTCTCTTCAGTCAATCGGTCGATTTCTGCGCCCAATTGTAAGATATGAAATACATCTCTTAGTGAGAGTATTTTTTCGACAGATACCAGGCAATCTTGGTAAGATATATCGTCTTTCCACTTTGATTGTTGTTTGAAAGCAATTTTAGCGATATCATCAACATTCACACCACGTGATTTTAATATTTCTACGTTCATTTCCAGCATTTCATCTCTAGAAAATAAATTTTTATCTCTATTCATATTTTGTTTCCTTTCTAAAATACATTAATTATTAATTATACCATAAATATCGCTTAAATAAAACATCAAATCGTTCTACCTAAAGTCAAAATATCTTTACCTAACCCGTTCATAAAGGCGTTTATACCCATCCTATTTTTCCCTTGAAGTTGAACTTCTTTTAATATAAACAAACCGTCTTTAGTTTGTATAAAAACTCCTTCTTTATTGATTCTTACAATTTCACCAACAACATCAGATACATTTTCATCTGAAAAAAGTGCTTTATAGACTTTCATTTTCATACCATGAATATCCATTACAGCAATTGGCCAAGGATATAGACCTCTGACTAAATTATAACAATCTAAGGCTGTTTGATTAAAATCAATCACTCTTTCCTCAGGCTTAATATTATAAGCGTAAGTTGCTCTTGATTCATCTTGAGGAATGGCATCACTTGAATAATTGATTAACTCTTTCATTGTTTCAATCAATAGTTTTGAACCTAAGTCAGCGAGTTTCATTTCTAAAGTTTTGACATTATCTGTCAACGTGATTTCCACTTCTTCTTGTTTTAAAACAGGTCCCGCATCCATTTCTTTAACCATATACATTATGGATACCCCAGTGGCTCTGTCACCATTGATAATTGCCTTGTGCATTGGTGAACCACCTCTATATCTTGGCAACAAAGAAGCGTGAACATTAATCGCACGGTGTTTGGCGTGGTCTAAAACAACTTCTGGAATGATTTGACCATAAGCAGCGACAATAATGAAATCAAAATCTGTTTCAATAATTTTTTGGTAATCTTTTTTAATATTTTTAGGTTGGAATGTCTCAATACCAAGTTCTACTGCTCGGTTTTTAACTGGTGTTCCTCTTAATTCCTGTTTTCTTCCAACGGGTTTGTCCGGCTGTGTTACAACCAAATCAACACCAAATTTCTCATTTAAATCTTCTAAAATTCTTACAGCAAAGTCCATACTACCCATAAAACAAATTTTCATAACTTCCTCCTATCCGACACCTGGAAAACGATCAACCCTAATTAAAATGTCTTTTTCTACATATTTATTAACAACTTTTTTAATCACTTGATTGATTTCCGGTTCACTTTTATATTTAATCATAATCGATGTTGTATACTTATTTTTAATTTTTCTTACATCTGAAGAAGGTCCCAAAATAATGGTTTGTGAAGATAATTCTTTTCTTAAATCTTTCACAATTTGAACGCCAAAAGTTAAAATATGGTTTATAGAGTTGCCTGTAATATCCAATTGGACAAGGAAATAAAAAGGTGCATATCTGGCAATTCTCCTTAATCTCATCTCATGTTCATAAAAGCCTTGATAGTCATTTTTATAAGCATATTTAACAGCATAGTGTTCAGGGTTGTAAGCTTGAATGATAACCTCTCCTAAAGTATCTCTTCTTCCAGATCGGCCAGACACTTGCATGATTAGCTGAAATGTCTTTTCTGGCGCCCTAAAATCAGGCACAAATAAATTACCATCTGCTTGCAAAATACCCACCAAAGTGACTTTAGGAAAATCCAATCCTTTGGCAATCATTTGCGTGCCAATTAGGATATCTCCTTTTTCTTGAAAATTATGTAACAATTTCTCATGTGAATGTTTTCTTGTCGTTGTATCCGTATCCATTCGGAAAACTCTAGCATTTGGAAACAGTTCCTTTAAATCATTTTCTATTTTTTGAGTACCGCTACCCATGTATTCAATGGACTCAGAACCACAGTTTTCACAAGTATTGGGTACCTTTTCTTCATAAGAACAATAGTGACATTTTAAAGAGTTTGTATGCTTGTGGTATGTAAGAGAGATATCGCAGTTTTTACACTTAAAGACATGGCCACATTCTCTACACATTAAGAAATTTGAATAACCTCTTCTATTAATCAATAAAATCACTTGTTGGTTGTTGTCTAAGCGGAGTTTAATGGCATTGATTAAACTCCTAGAAATATCTTCTTTATGACCGGCTTTAAATTCATCAACCATGTTCACAATATTGATGGTTGGCATCTTTGAATTTAAAGCCCGATTTTTGAGTTCTAAAAGTTGGTAATGGCCTCTTGATACCCTTGCATAAGATTCTATATTAGGAGTTGCTGAACCTAGCAATAATAATGATTTATGTGTTTTTGATCGTTTTTTTAATATGTCTATTGCATAATATGGTAAGTGATCGCTTTGTTTATAACTTGATTCATGTGACTCATCAACAATCATTAAACCAATGTTTTCTAAGGGTGCAAAGCAAGCACTTCTAGCACCGATTACAATTTTTGCTTTTTTGCCAATGATCCTTCGCCATTCATCATACTTTTCCATTTTTGACAGTCCGGAGTGAATGGTTGCGACCAAGTGTTGGAAACGGCTTTTAAATCGTTGTATCATCATCGGTGTTAGCGATATTTCTGGCACCAATAAAATCACCGTTTGTCCACGTTCTATAACTTCATTGATGGCTTTCATATAAATTTCAGTTTTACCAGACCCTGTGACACCATGCAATAAGATTGTATGCTCTTGGTTTAATTTCTTTTTAATCTCTTTGTATACTATTTCTTGTTCAGGGTTTAAATCAACTTCAACATGTGGCTTATGGTAAAAACTTTCAACTTTTCTAAAGACTTCTTGATCATATATTTTTACATAGCCATGCTTTTCCATTGTTTTGATGACAGATGAAGTGATATTTAAACGGTTGGTGATAATCTTTAATAAATCACTCTTATCTTTTCTATTATTTAAATAGTCAAACACTAATTTTTGTTTGTCTGTTAAAACACCCTTATCCTTTGTGAGTAACTTAACAAATCGTTTTGATAAGGATTTATTGCGTTTTGTAATCTCATAATTTTGTTTTAAATGACCTGCCTTGATTTCTTTTAATACAAGTCCATACAAGTCATCTTCAATTTCTTCTAAGTATATTTCATCCCTATTTTTAAAAAAAGGTTTCAAAGATTCATTTAAAGAGACCTCGTCTATAACAAGAATTTTTGGTTTGTACATGACCTTTAAAGCTGCAGGTAAAATAGTTTCTAAAACAGAGATTAATAAGTAACCCGTTTCATCACTAATGACTTTGGCAAGGTCAATCAGTTCTTCGTTTAAATAAGGTTCAACATCTATTACTCTTTCTATTTCTTTCAAGTCTTTATTGTAGTCTGATTGACCCACAATTTCCAAACAATAACCCATGACTTTTCTAGGACCAAAAGGCACGATTACTCTCGAACCGACCTGTAAAATATCTTTATATTTTACAGGTATAGAATAATCGTACATTTTATCTACATTTTTAGATTTAACATCAACCAAAACTTTTGCGATCATATAATTCACCTATATTTCATTATATCATTTATATTCTTTTTATAAAAGATTTGCTTGGCGTAATTGATTGCAAAATCTTCCTAATACCTATATAATAGATATGTTAATATGGAGGA
>JBKHBS010000038.1:0-11296 GCA_046542225.1 Candidatus Izemoplasmatales bacterium
TGACCAAGCAGGTGATGGAACCACAACCGCAACTGTTTTAGCCCAAGCAATGATTAGAGAAGGTTTGAGGTACATTGATAAGGGTGTCAATCCTGTCTTATTAAAAGAAGGGATTAATCAAGCTGCTAAAGAGGTATCAAAAAGACTCTTGGAGAAAACGAGAACACTAGATTCTTCTCAAGACATTGCTTCTATCGCTAGTATTTCTTCTGGAAGCCAAGAGATTGGTGATT
The DNA here is from genome assembly GCA_046542225.1 of Candidatus Izemoplasmatales bacterium. Classification (GTDB taxonomy): domain Bacteria; phylum Bacillota_I; class Bacilli_A; order Izemoplasmatales; family Hujiaoplasmataceae; genus Hujiaoplasma. The sequence goes on from JBKHBS010000038.1 coordinate 234, forward strand.
TAATTGCTAAAGCAATGGATAAAGTAGGCAAAAATGGTGTGATTCAAGTGGATGAATCTAAAGGTTTTGATACTGAATTAGAATTGGTTGAGGGTATGCAATATGATAAGGGTTATATCAGTCCTTATATGGTGACCAACCGTGAAAAAATGGAAGTTGATTTGGAAAACACTTATGTATTATTAACGGACCAAAAGATTTCTACAATCAAAGATATTTTACCAATACTCGAACAAGTTATTGAAGAAAACAAACCTTTATTAATCGTTGCTGATGATATTGAAAATGAAGTGGTATCTACTTTAATTGTTAACAAACTAAGAGGTACTTTTAATGTTGTCGCAACTAAGGCGCCAGGTTTTGGAGACAATCAAAAAGACTTATTAGAAGACATTGCTACCATTACCAATGCTAAATTTATTGCCAAAGACCTAAACATGGATTTAAAAGACATCCAATTGGAAGATCTTGGTGTCGCTAAAAAAGTCTTTGTCACCAAAGATTCAACCACAATTTTAGAGGGTACTGGAAAAAAAGACTCTATTGAAAAACGTGTTCAAACAATTAAAGATCAAATCGAAAACACAAGTTCAGACTATGATAAAAAGCGTTTAAAAGAACGTCTTGGAAAATTAACAGACGGTATCGCTATTTTAAAAGTTGGTGCAACAACAGAAACAGAATTAAAAGAAAAGAAACTTAGAATTGAGGATGCATTAAACGCAACCAAAGCGGCTGTCGAAGAAGGTGTCGTTATTGGAGGCGGGGCAATCTTAGTGGATATATATAATGAATTAAAAGGCCATTTGACAGTTGATGATAAAGATGTACAAAAAGGCATTAACATTGTTTTAGAAAGTTTATTGTCACCAACTTATCAAATCGCTGAGAATTCTGGTTATGATGGCATTGACATTGTTGAAGAACTTAAAAAAGCTAAAAAGGATTTTGGTTTCAATGCTAAAACCGGTGACTTTGTGAATATGATTGATACAGGCATTATAGATCCAACCAAAGTGACAAGGAACGCCGTATTAAACGCTGCGAGTATTGCAGGTATGTTCATCACAACAGAAGCCGCAGTTGTCACGATAAAAGAAAAAAATGATGAGTCACCAGCCATGAATCCAAATATGTACTAAATAAAACGTCAACCTTTATGGTTGACGATTTTTTTATGGGCAGTGGCCATAGGGTAATTTTCAATATCAGTTTTGTTAATCTTTATCCAATCTTCTAATGGATTTGATGTCAAAACAACGCGTAAAACATTCATTTCCCAAACCAGATGGGTAAAGACATGTTTAAAATGTCCTACTTCTTCAATGATTTTAAAGTTAAATGGTATGGTCTCACCTTTTTCATATTGAGGGAATTCATACATGCCACCCAGTAATTTCTCTGTCCGTTTTCTTAAATAAATGCATTGATCTGTTTGAACCATAAAAACATTAAAATGAATGGTCTTTTTGTCTTTTTTCTTAGATAGATAAGGCAAGTCATTTTGTTTATTTAAAAGAAAGGCCATACAATTTTCTTTTAAAGGACAAATTTTACAGTCAGGATTAAGGGGTCTACATATGGTTGCGCCAAGTTCCATCAATGCCTGAGTAAAAATCTCTGGTCTAGAGTCTTCAACGAGTTTTTGGTTAATCAACTTAATCTTCTTTTTATTTTTTTCAATTCTCATATCATCTTCAATATCATAGGTTCTTGCTATCACCCGAATCACATTACCATCGGTTGCGGCATAGGGTTTGTTATAGGCTATAGACATAATCGCTCCCGCTGTATATTCGCCAATACCAGCAAGTTTCCTTATTTCTTGATAAGTATTAGGGAATACATCATTATGTTCCTCATGGACTGTATTCGCAGCTTTTAACATGTTTTTAAATCGCCTATAATAACCCAAGCCTTGAATCACTGAAAACAAAGTTTCTTCATCCGTATTTGCCAGTGATTTAATGGTTGGATATTTCTTAATGAATTTTTTAAAATATGGAATAACTGTTTCAACTTGTGTTTGTTGCAACATAATTTCAGAGACCCATATAAAATATGGGTCTTTGCTTTTTCGAAATGGTAAGCTTCTTTGATGTTGCTTGTACCATGTTTCTAATTGGATAATATCAATCATTGAATCCCCTTATGTTTATTCTTCTACTTCACTTAATGGAATAAATGAATCTTCATAACCTATCCACATTGAAGAATTATTATAGTCAAAAACAAGATCACTAGAAATATAAATTTTTAAATCCTCGTGAAAATTTAAGAAATTGGCTCCAGCAGCTAATACATCATCTGTATTATTAATAATCAGTTCTTGAACAATATCTTCTTCATGATAAAAGGCTAAATTACCAATTGATTGAACAGTTGATGGCAATTCATAAGAGCTTATATTGTCTATTTGGTAAAAAGCATGACTATTGATGTATATAAGACCTTCTGGTAAATTTATACTTTCAAGGTGTTGTTGGTTGGCGAATGCACCACGATCTATAAACATTACATTTTCATCAACGGTATATTCAGTCGCTTCTTTGCCTGCTGGATAATATAAAAGTGTCGTACCTTCATAATCATATAAGATACCATCTTCACTTGTAAAACGGATGCTTTCATCAGAAACCAATACTTCTTTTAAATTGTTTAAACCAAAAAATGATAGACCTCTTAAACCATCGACATTTTCATGGATGGTAATGGTTTCTAAATGAGAATTAAAAAACACAAAATCTGTAATCACTTGTACATGGTTCGGTATCACAAAAGATTCAGCTTCTAAACCTTGTGGGTAAAAATATAATTCTGTTAGATCTTTTGAATATATTATATTATCAACAACTGTATAAAGTTCATTGTTTTCATCCAAAATGATTTCCTTCAAATGAATATTATCTTCAAAGGTAAATGGATTGAAAAAATCTATATTTTTAGGTAAGACAATTTTCTCTAAAGCACTTGCACCACTAAATGCGAATTCACTTATCACTTGAATGACACTACTATCATCAACGGATAAATCTATTACACCTTTATATGAGAAAAGTTCATCACCACTTGGTGTTGTAACTGTTGGCGTTTTTTCAGTAATTTTTGTAATTGGACATCCTTCAGGAAATAACCATGGGTCTTCTTCCGTCGGTTCTTCGCTAGTGTCTAGTTCACACCCATAATTTTGCATTAATTCTTCAACTTCACTTGACGGCATTTGAAAATTCATATAACCCAACATATCACCATAAAATTCAACTGTTTTTAACGCTTTTGCATCTTTAAAAGCATGAAAACCCACATTAACTACAGTGTTTGGAATTTTAATAGTTTCAATTTCACTGTTTTCAAAAGTATTAGCAACTATTGTTTTAACCAAAGCATCATTGTACCTATGTGGTATTACAATATGTTTAGACTCGCCTATAAAATTTCTGAAAATCACTTTTCCATCTTCGTAATCAATGATTTCAAAAGCATCTTCAATAGATTCAAATTGGGCAGATAACTCAATTTCACCCTCTACCCTATAGTCATTATAAAAGTAATCTTCTCCATCAGACCATCCAAGAAAAAAATGATTTTCCTTTTCCTCCATAGGTAAAGCAATAAAATCATCGACCTTAGCCTCTATAACAATATCTTCTTTGTTTTCTTGTACCAACCTAATGGTCACTTCTTCATTTGCTTGACAAGCCAAAAGAAATGGTAAAATTAATAAAATAAAAAATAACTTATATGCCATATTCATCATCCTCCGAAAATATTTTAACATAAGTATTTGACTTCTACAATAACTCATCAAGCATTATTATTTATTATTATAATGATTGATGATAATATATAAATATAAGGAGTGAAAATATGAAATACTTATTTATTGTAAATGAAGGCGCTTATGGGTCTGAATTACCCTATAACGCATTAAGACTGGCAATGGCCTTACAAAAAGAACATCAAGCAGAAATATCAATGTTTTTCTTAGGTGATGGTGTTACTGCCGCTATGAACAACCAACAAACCCCTAATGGCTATTACAATCTTGAGCGGATGATGAAAGCAGTCATCGCTAAAAAAGGTATTGTTAAACTATGCGGAACTTGCTTGGATGCAAGAGGTATTATAGATGAAAATATTGTTAAAGGTGCCAATAGAAGCACCATGAATGAATTGGCTGAATTGACAGAAAATGCCGATAAAGTTCTAACCTTTTAAACCATAAAACCAAGATTAATCATCTTGGTTTTTTATTTTTTTCCATTCATCATATAGGTCTTCCAAGGAATATCTTGCGTTTGCGGGTGATGTTGAGGGTAAATACTTGGCATAATCTATTAAATCATCAAAGTACTTTAAGAAGACGCTTTCTGCCTTTCTTCCATTTAGATAGATAGACTTAATTGAACTATGATTTAATATTTCTTTAATGTTTGCTGTTTCAATATCTTTTATTGTTGAGTCACTGGAACCTTTGATGACACAGGACTCAATAACATCATATAAAGCAATATGGTGTTTAAGTAATAGTTTTTTCTTCTTTTCAATGTCAGGTGTCGTAAAATCATCATTATATATGAGGGCTAATAATTTCCAAAACCTATTTTGAGGGTGCATATAGTAAAAATCATTGGCCCTAGACTTCACTGAAGGAAAACTTCCTAAAATTAAAATTTTAGAATCATTATTATAAATAGGACCGAACTGATGGGTCACTTTTCTTTCTTTCATCTTTGCCTCCTATAAAAAGAAACTTATTTCTAAGTTTCTTCACTATAATCTTTTACAACGTCTTCAACAAAGACTTTGGCAATCAATGGATCAAATTGAGTCCCAGCATATTTGATAATTTCTGAAACAGCTTTTGCCTTAGACATTTTATTACGGTAAGGTCTGTCTGAAGTCATTGCTTCATAAGCATCAGCCACACAGATGATCCTTGAGAACAAAGGAATCTTATCACCCTTTAATCCATTAGGGTAACCAAGTCCATCATATCTTTCATGATGGCTTGAAGCATGGATGGCTAGTTCTGAGTATTCATCTGCAGTATTTAAAATATCATAACCTGTGGTTGTATGTGTTTTAATGACTTCGTATTCTTCTTTGGTTAATTTGCCTGGTTTATTGAGTATTTCATCTGGCAATGATATTTTACCAATGTCATGGAACATGGCAGCTGTACCCAAGGCTTTTAAAGCTTCTTCATCTAAATTTAAGGCTTGGCCAATATCAATGGATATATTCATCACACGTTCAGAGTGTCGTTTTTCATAAGCATATTTATCAGTCAATGTTTTTAATATGGCTGAGATTGCTTTGTTTTTAACACTTTTACGGTCTAATATTTTTTGCTTGTACATATTGTTTTCGGCTAATTTTCTTGCTTCATCTAAGGTTATTTTTGTGTCTTTTTTTATAAAATAACCAATGGCAACACTTAAGGCGATGTTAATGACTTTTGTGTTTTTAAAGGCATGTTGGAGTTTGTTCTTAAAGGCATCAACATCTTTTTTACTTGCTTGAGGCATGATTACAGAAAACTCATCACCACTGACTCGGCAGACTGTGTCATCTTCTCTAGCCACTCTTCTAAGAATATCAGCGGTTTTCTTTAAAGCCAAATCGCCATATTCATGGCCATATGCGTCATTGATTAATTTTAATCCATTAAAATCTAAATTAATGACAGCAAAAGGATATTCTTTATTGTCATCCAATTCTTTTAATCGTTCATCATAAACTTTTCTGTTATGGAGTTTGGTTAAATAATCATGGGTTGAAATATAAACAAGTTGATTATAGCGATTTTCTTGTTCTGTGATGTCTCTAGCTACGCCAACTGCGCCAATAATTTCATGGTCGTGATTATATATTGGGTTGATTACATTTTCAAAATAATAGGTGGTATCATTGTGTTTGCTTTTCCAAGAATATAATACATTCTCTCCCTTTAAAGCACGTTCGTATTCTAAGTCTCTTTCTTTAGCATATTTACTACCAAAAACTTCAACATGAGTTTTGCCAATCATATCTTCTTTGCAAACACCAAGGACCAATTCAATATCCCCGTATATGCTCACATATCTTTTGTTCAAGTCTATCACAAAAACTATATCAGATGAAGAAGATAAAAGATGTTCAAATTTTTGGTTTTCTAATGATAACTCTTCCAAAGATTCTTTCAATTGAGATTGATAACCAACTGATATTTCAATGAGATTATTTAAAGCCAACCTAGCATCTTTAAAACTTGTCTTATTGGATATATCCATTCTATAATTAGGGTTTTTAGAGATGTCAATATGGTTGATATCACTGATTAATGATTTTAATGGTCGATTAATATAATTATTATAGATGATCACAACCACAGTGGTAATGGCTAAAATCAAAGCAAAGATTGACAAGGATACAATGGTCAAGGTTCTAATGCTCTGATTTAATTCTGCTTTGGTCATAAAGACACCAAACATTAAATCAGATCCATTGATAGACCCATAAGCAATTTTACCAGTTTGATCTAAACTTGAGACTTCACTGGTAATGCCTTCGTTTGCATTTAATAAATCATAAGGTATTTCATACTCACTATAATTGGTGAGTTCATCTAAATCGGTTTCTAAGTAAGTATGGGCCAAAACATGACCTGAACTGTCCAATACAAAAGCAAATCCTTTGTCTCTTTCAACGAAAGTACTGACGAATGCAGTGATGGTACTTACTTTTATGTCTGCACCTAAAACCCCAACAAGGGTATTGGTCTCATCATAGACCGGTAAAACAATGGTCATAATGGTAGACTTGATAACGCTATCTATGTAAGCATCTGTATAAGCCAATTCGCCTTTTGTAACGGCAGTTTGATACCAAGGTCTCTCTGTGATATCAAAACCGGCAGGTTCATTAAACTCAGAAGTTAGTATATATGTTTTATCAGCCTTTCCATAATACATTTGTGTAATGGTCGGGTTATTATCATTAATTTCATTTAATGTTTGCTTAAGTTCTTCAGGATCTTCATGGATTAAAATAGAAACAGATAATGTTTCGAGAATTGAAGAAATTTCAGTAAATTCGTTTTCGATTTCTACGACAGCCAACTCTCGTTTCAGTGTTAATATTTCAGTTTGCTTCTGGGTAAATAAATTAGACAAAAATAAAACCATAAAAATAACCACTACAAAAAATAAAATGATAAACAAATATAAAGTTAAGCGCGGAACCCTTTTAGCTAAATTCATAGTCTTTCCCCAAACCTATTATAAGATAGTTATTTATTATTATACTACATTGCCAAACAATTTCAATTTAACATTGAAATTTTATTGATTTCTGCAAAAAAAAATGAAATGAACCTATCTTTGTTCATTTCATTGACTTACTTATTTCAAATCCAATTCTTTAATCTGTCCTGTAATTTTTTGAATGGTAAATTGCTCGATTTTATTCTTAACGGTTTTCAAATGAGTTTCTAGAACAATTCTTGATGCTTCTAAAATTTTCTTAGACTGTTTTTGGATTTCTTCAACGCTTCCATTGATTTCATTCATTTTATCTTCAATGTATTTAAGACTCCTGTCGAGAATTTCATCTTTCATAGATTCAAATTCGCTTAAAATATCTTCTGAATCTTTAAATTTAACACGTTCGACATTGTATTCTTGTAATAACTTTTTATGAGCCTTGGCTAAAGACGTGACGATGCTCAAGAACACTATAAAGTATTGTGGACGGACCATATACATTTTATCATAGTCTTGTACTTTTCTAATTGGCGCATCATTGACAGAATCCCATTCAAGTTCACTAATTAAAAGGGCATATTTACAATTTTTCTTTATTCTATCCTTATGAAGTTTCTCATAGTGATCCGCATTTTTCTTTTTATGTGTTGAACCAGGATCTTCACTTTTTATTTCACAAGCAACTGAACTTAATTCATCCACATCTTTCTTTTCTTCACTTGCATAAACCCTAAAGATATAATCGGCTTTGGTGCCTCTGGCTTCACCAGGTAATTTTATAGATTCATTGTCTTTTTCCCAAGTACAAGTTTCAAAACCGTTTAAAGCATAACTTTGATATTCTTGATTAACCCAAGTTTCAAGCTCTTCGCCCATTTTTTTTATATTCAACATCGATTTTTCTAAGGATAATTTAGCGATGTTGTTTTCAAGTTCATTAATCTTATCATTTAACTCTTTTTCTTTTTCAATGACTGCATTCTTCTTTTCTAATTCCTTAGTGGTGATTAGGTGTGCTCTTTCTTCTTTCAATTGGTCAATACTATGTTTATATTGGTTGATTTCATCTTTGATATCATTGATTTTTTTGGTAACTGCCAAATCAATTTCATTTTGTTTGTTGGATATCACATTTTCTTTTTCTTTTTTTAAGGCTCTAATCTCGTTTTCTAAACGTTCTTTTTCAAGGTTAAACCGAGATTCAAGGTTAGTTTTAATCATCTCTTCTTGTGTTTTTAACTTTAACTTAAGTTCCGTTAATTCTTCTTTTTTCTCTTCTAATTTTTTTTGAATTTCATTTTGTTTTTCAAGTTCAAGTTGTCTTTTTAGGTTGTTTAATCTACGGTTGTATTCTTCATCCTTAAAGGCGTCGATTTTTGCAGTTAAAATGGATGTATCAATATGATCCAATTGTTTTAGATCAATTTCATCACCCTTTTTTGCATCTGTATTTAATTTTAAAGTATGTGAATTTACAATGGTTACATCTGTTAATTTTGCCATAATTATCTCTAATATTTAATATTAGAACCTCCTCTTCAAAACACTTCTACTCTCATTATACAATATCATTCAATTATTAAAAGGCAAAAATCATAACACGTGTAAAAAGTTTTTCAATTTGCGTAAAAAAAACCATCATCGGATGGTTTTTTTAACATAAAATAATTTTAATCGACTTTATCAAAATGATGTTAAACAACTTCCAAGTAATTTTTTAAAATCGATTTATGAATAACTCGATAATGTGGATGATAGTTTTCTCTATAATCCTCACTATGTTTAACTGGGCGAATACCGTGATCCAAATATTCTTCTACCCATCGTTCACATTGGTTTTTATCAAAACCAATTGCTTGCCTAAAAACTAAATCGCAAAGCAATTTCAATTGAGAAGTGAAAACTTTAATTGAATCATCATCGATGATTGGTGATTCAATCATTGATTGATAGAAAGCTTCCGCTAGTTCTTGACTCGTCATTAAATGACTATGTATCACCGAAAGTGAAACACGGTAATAGTCATTGCCGATGCTCTCAACTTGATGTGTCCCAGAATAATCAACGAAGTCTTCTAACTCTTCATGAATATAGTTTTGGACTGATTCTAAACTTGGGTTTGTTGACATATGTTTAGGGCCAAAACTATTTTGATAAATGAGTTTAAGTAAATCATCAAATTTCATCTTAGGATACCGTGAAAAATGCTCTAGTAATACTCCTTCCATCTTATTCATATCTGTTCTCCTATAACAAAAATTAACTTCATATTAGCAAATTAACATTAAAGAAACAAGGACTTTTCAGTAAATAAAAAAATTAATTTTCTTTATAGACACTCATATATATAAATTATATCCCAAAAGGAAAATTATAAAGAAAACACTAAAATCTGAGTTTTAGTGTTTTGTATTAATGAGCATATAAGATAGGCATTGGTTTTCAGAAACCTCTTTAAACCCTAATGATTCATAAAATCCTAGTGGCCCGTTTTTATCGGTTAATAGAACAAGTTGTCTGACATGATCATACTTTTTCTTAACAGTTTCCAACAAATGTTTTCCAATGCCTTGTTTTTGATATTTTTCTAAAACAAGTAAATCTTGAATGTAAGCAATGGTATAGTTATCACTAATCACTCTAATCAAACCAATTAAAAGGTGTCCATCCCAAGCTGTGTATACAAAACTTGAGTTTTGGATACCAAATAAGACGTTTTTAATATCTTTTATATAATTGGTCCAACCAGCTTCTTCATACAAATGATAAACCTGGTCTTTTGATAAAATGTTAAAATCTTTATATTGGATTGGCATTTTTTACTCACCCACGAATTGAAGATTCAATTGTCTATTTCTTGGGCCATCAAACTCGCAAAAATATATAGCTTGCCAACGGCCTAAAAGTAACTGACCATCTTCTATGATAACCATTTGGTCATTACCAATCACACTTGATTTGATATGAGCATGAGAATTTCCTTCAAAATGTAAAAATTCTTTTTCAATTGGAAAAGCGCGCCTTAAACTAAACAAAATGTCTTTTTTTACATTTGGATCAGTGTTTTCATTAATGGTCACAGCCGCGGTTGTGTGTGGTACAAACAAAAACAAGCTACCATTGACTATGTTGGTATCTTTTAATAGTTTACCTACCTTATCAGTAATATCAATAAACTCTTCATCTTTTGTTGTTTTTACCTCTAAGGTCTTATTCACAATTTTCATAATTTCACCTAACTTTCTTACTTATCCTAATATTATCTTATCAAATATATGGACACTATTCAATGCTTTTAAATAAATGCCAATGTTATATCAAGAACATTGGCATTCATTTTATAATTCCATCTGTTCAAGACTGTCTTTAAGTATTTTAGCAGATGATTCAAGTTTTTCTTGTTCTTCTTCAGATAGTTTTAAATTCACCACATGATGAACGCCATCCCTATTTAATACTGCAGGTAAACCAATGTATAAATCTTTATCAATGTCATAGACCCCATTATTATAAACTGAAACAGGCATGATTCTATTTTCATTGTTAAAGATGGCTGATGTAATTCTTACAAGCGCCATACCAACCCCATAATAAGTTGCTTGTTTTCTCTTTATGATTTCCTGAGCGGCGTCTCTAACTTTATGATAAATCAAATCTAAATCTTCAAATTCAATTTGATCCATACTTTCAATCACATCCAACATGGGTTTGGCCCCTACATAAGCCTTTGACCAACATCCAAACTCACTATCCCCATGTTCTCCTAGAATGTAAGCATGGATGTTTCTTGCATCAATATGAATATATTTTGAAATT
>JBKHBS010000039.1:0-11255 GCA_046542225.1 Candidatus Izemoplasmatales bacterium
GAAAGTATATTAGGTGTAAGTGTTTAAGTAGTTTAAAAATTATTTTAAAATTTTAAAATCTTTTTCTTGACTTTTAAAAAAAATTGTTTTATACTCGTTAAAGTAAGAAAAAAAATGTGAACATCAAACATTAGAGGTAGCGATGCAGATAAGTACTATGTTGAGCCGGCAGGCACTGATACATAGGAAAGGCAACCATCGCCGAATGCATTTCATAGGCATATGAACTGTATGGGGTTACAAGGAAAACTTGTAACACTCCTGTCTTTTTTAAGATAGTGGCGCTAAATAAATCTCCTAGATTTTATTTGAAGCGTCTTGATAGGGCGCTTTTTTTTATTACAAAAAAATCTTAGGAGGAAGAAAATGAAAAAAGTTTTATTAATGGCAATTGCCATCCTATCAACACTAGCCATCATGGCTTGTCAAGAATCAAACCAAGAAACAAATGATACACAAACAGAAAGAGAGACCTTAATTGTCGGGATGGAAGCAGCTTATGCCCCATTCAATTGGACAGTCTCAGAAAACGATCGCTTTGAAGATGCATATCCACTGGATGGAACCAATAATTATGTCGATGGGTATGATGTTCAAGTTGCAATCACAATTGCTCAAGAATTAGATATGGATTTAGTGATTAAAGCTGTTGAGTGGGATGGATTAATCCCATCACTCATCAACACCGAGGAAATTGATTTAATCATTGCTGGGATGAGTCCAACTGCAGAAAGAGCAGAAACTGTTAACTTTACATCAGCTTATTATTCATCAACACATGTTGTTGTTTTAAAAAGTGATTCTACTTATGCCAACGCAAGTTCCATCAATGATTTTGAAGGTGCATCAATGGTTGGACAATTGAGTACCATTTATGATGATGTTATTGAGCAAATGTCAGGTGCTATTCACGAAGATCCACTTTCTGATGTCCCAACCATTATCACAGCCATCAACAACGATATTTATGATGGGACTGTTTTAGAATTGCCTGTTGCTATGGCGGTTATTGAAACCAATCCAAATTTAACCTATATTGAATTTAGTGAAGGAAATGGTTTTAATGTGAGTTTTGAAGATAAAGATGTATCTATCGCTTTAAGACAAACTGACACAGACTTACTAGAACAAATCAATAACATTCTCGCATCAATTTCTAATGAACAACGTGAAAATATGATGGCTGATGCTATTAACCGTCAACCATGAGGCAACACTTATTAAAAATTATCTTGTTTGTCATTATGTTTGGGACCATTGTTTCTTTGGTTCCAAACAATAATGATGCTCTTGCAAATAATCAAGGCGAATTTACCCTTGATGTCGATTTTTATAGTGCTTACAAATATCAAACTTTAAGCCAAGACAAACTTAACAACATCAACCAAGACTTCTATGTACCTGTTTCTTATCAAGGCATTGCCTTATCATATCATTTAGATTCTGATTACTTAAAAATCAATGATCAAATACAAACCATATCCTTAAGAACCATTGAGGGTTATGAAGATGTGGAAGTTTATCATGTGGAAATTGTTGAGACACCAAGCATATGGAAACAAAAGGCTGACTTTGAAATGACTTTAAGTGCTCTTGTTGAAGGCGAAGAGATAGAACAGACTTATCAAGGACAGGTCATCGCACCCATACCAAGTGATTTTATTGGCGGAACAATTTATACGACCATCAAGTATAGTCAGATGTTTCTTGATGGTTCTTTAAAAACATTAGCGCTTGCCTTAACAGGTACCATGGCCGGCTTTTTTTTAGCACTTCTATTGGCTTCTATGAATTTATTAAAAACAACCAATCAAGATAATAAATTATCCATTTTATTAAAAAAAGTAACCAATAAAACAGCTAGACTTTACATCACTGTCTTTAGAGGCACACCAATGATTGTTCAAGCCAGTTTCTTTTGGTATGGATTTGGTCTATTTGGAAATCCATTTTACTGCGGCTTATTTGTTGTTTCAATAAATACAGCTGCCTATATCGCTGAAATCATCAGGGGTGGCATTCAATCCATTGATAAAGGCCAAACTGAAGCTGCTTATGCCTTAGGCATGAATCATATTCAAACCATGGTCTATGTCATCATACCTCAGGCAATCAAAAATGCCTTTCCTGCCATTGGAAATGAATTCATTGTAAACATTAAAGACACAGCTGTATTGTCTGTGATCGGCATATTTGAGCTATTTAATCAAGGCCGTAAAATTACCGGTATGCATTATAGGCAATTGGAAGTCTACTTTATTGTTGGTATTATATACTTATTCCTAACCTATACAATCTCTTCTATACTTAAACGCATTGAAATCAAAATGGATTTAAAACCATTAGAAATCACCAGTTCGAATTGAGGGATATGATGTCACTAATTAAAATCGAAAACTTATATAAATCATTCGGCAATGAACAAGTCCTAAAAGGTATTAATTTAACCATTGAAAAAGGAGAAATCATTTCCATTATCGGAAGTTCTGGTTCGGGAAAATCCACCTTATTAAGATGCATTAACCAATTAGAAAGACAAGATTCAGGTGCCATTAAATACTTAGGCGAAGACCATAGTCTTTCTAAAAGTAAAATCCAAGAACTCAGGCAAAAAGTTCCCATGGTTTTTCAAGCATTTCATCTTTTCGATAATAAAAACGTACTCAATAATCTAACACTGGCACCCATGAAAGTTTTAAAAATGCCAAAAGAAAAAGCCATTGACAAAGCAATGGACATCTTAAAAAAAGTCAATATGGAATCATTTGCTCATAAGTATCCCAAGCAATTATCTGGTGGACAAAAACAAAGGATTGCAATTGCCAGAGCTTTGATGATGGATCCAGATGCCATTCTTTTTGATGAACCGACCAGTGCCTTAGATCCAGAAATGATTGGTGAAGTATTGACAGTTATAAAAGACCTTGCCAAAACCAATATCACAATGATTATTGTCACACATGAAATGAATTTTGCCAGAGATATATCTGATCGAATTATCTTTATGCACCAAGGAGTCGTACACGAAGAAAATACACCTGAAGAAATATTTACCAACCCAAAAGAAGAACGGACAAGAGCCTTCTTAAATATCATAAAATAAGAAAATAAGATGAATTTTTTTCATCTTATTTTTTAATATTCTTTAGATTTTAATTACCTTATGACTAAAAGTTTATAAGCATTGGTAGCTTAATAAACTTGCGATTTTTCCTCTTTTAATAGAACACGCATTGCGCCTTCTGCAAGTGAGCGCATTTCATCTTCACCAGGATAAACCTTGATTGGCATAATTGGATTGATATGGTCTTTAAGGTATTTTATGAAATAATCACTATAAGCAATACCACCAGTGATTAAGATTCCATCAATATCACCCTTAGCAGCAAAGTATAAAGAGCCAATTTCTTTAACCACATTATAAGCCATTGCATCATAATGTAATTTTGCGTCTTGGTCGCCTTTTTCAATTCTCTCTTCAACAACTCTAGCATCATTGGTTCCTAAATATGAAACCAAACCACCTTCACCAACCAAAAGTTTTTTGATCTCATCTTTGGTGTATTCACCAGAGAAACATAAATCAACTAAAGGATAAGTTGGAATTGTGCCTGTTCTTTCAGGAGAAAAAGGTCCATCACCACCAAGTGCATTGTTGCAATCAACCACACGGCCTTTTTTATGGAAGCCTACACTGATACCGCCACCCAAATGGGTCACGATTAAGTTTAAATCCTTATAATCTTTTTTGATATCTTTAGCAAATTGCATGGCAATTGCTTTTTGATTTAAGGCATGAAAAACCGAACGTCTTTCGATTAGTTTTTGCCCACTAATCCTTGAAATATCATCAAACTCATCAATGCAAACAGGATTGACTATATAGGCCAGTCTTTTATGTTCTTTAGCAAAATCATCGGCTAAAATAGCACCTAAATTTGAAGCGTGATAGCCATACTCGCCTGATTTTAAATCTCTAAGCATGTCTTTTGTAACAAGGTAGGTTCCACCATTTTTAAGGGGTTTCATCATCCCACCACGACCAACAAAGACATCAAAATCTTTAAGTTCGTAATCATGTTTTTTAATAAAGTCTAAAATGACATCTTTTCTAAAATCAGTTTGATCAATGATTGAATCGAATTTTTCTAATTCTTTGACATCATGTCTTAGTGTTTGTTCTTTAACCAATTTATTATTATAGTATACAGCAACTTTCGTTGATGTAGACCCTGGGTTAATTGCTAGTAGAAGATAATCCATTTGCATTCACCACCGCTAAAATAATAGAATTTAATTTTGCTTCTGCTGTATCCGCTCTTGAAGTTAAAACAATGGGTACTTTGGCACCAAGAATTAATCCAGCAGATTTACCATTGGCTAAAAACATACATGTTTTATAGAAAATATTACCACCATCTAAATTAGGGAATACTAAAATATCACAATCACCAGCAACCTCAGATTCAATACCTTTTAATTCAACTGATTCAAAAGATACTAAATTATCAATGGCAAATGGTCCATCAATTAGAAAATCGATGTCTTTATCTTGATAGTATTCAACAATTTTTTTGGCATCCATCGTTGATTCGATTTTAGGATTGACCTTTTCAACGGCAGAAACCAAACCTACCTTAGGCATTTTATATCCTATAGTTTTGGCTAAATCAACAGCAGCTTCTAAAATTTCGATTTTTTGTTCATAATCCGGTGCAATATTCATTGCCCCATCTGTCGCGAATAAAATCTTATCATATGTTGGTAAAGACACCACACCAACGTGACTGAGTAAATGCGATTTTTTAATACCAGTCTCAGAATTAACGACTTCTTTTAAAATCAATTTTGTATCAATCAAACCTTTCATAACAATGTCGCATTCATTGTTATTGACAAGGTTCATTGCGATAAGACTAGCTTTTGATGGATCTAACTCGTTGATGATTTGATATGGTTTTTTTAATCCATATTCTTTGACTAAATTCTTTATACCTTCTTCATCACCAATTAAGATTGGTTCCACAAAACCTTGGTCTGAAGCGCCTTTAACTGCTTCAATCACATGTTCGTCATGGGCAAAGACAACCGCCATTTTTTTGCGATTGACTTTTTTTGCCAAGTTTGCTAATTCAGCAATTGACTTAAGCATAAGTAACTCCTAAATCTTTAATATAATCTTTACCTTTTTGGATGGCTTTCATATTGACTTCCAATAAATGTGCTTTTCTTTCACCCAAAAATTTCTTTATGATTGCTTCGATGGTTTGATCAGAAAATAAATTGGTTAGTTCTAAATATGCACCCATCATAGCCATATTGGCAACTTTTTCATTTCCTAAATCAGTTGCTATATCATTTGCCGGAACACCAATACATAATCTTCCTTCTTCTTCAACGTCTTCTTTAATTAAAGAGCTATTGTAAATGATTAAACCATCTTTGGTTACATTTTTTCTGAATTTTTCTAATGAAGGATAGTTAAAAGCGACCAAATGATTTGCGTCTTTAAAGGTTGGTGAGTTGATTTGCTTATCAGAGATAATGACCGAACAGTTGGCTGTACCACCTCTGGTTTCAGGACCATAAGATGGAAACCATAAACCGTTAATTTCATCATATGTTGCAGCATATGCCAACACTTGACCAAACATCATGACGCCCTGGCCACCAAAGCCAGCAACTTTAATAGAACTACTCATTGTCAGCCCCCTTATCTTTAAATACACCTAATGGAAATACTGGAATCATTTCTTCTTTCAACCAATTCATCGCATCCACTGGTTTCATTCCCCAGTTAACAGGACAAGTAGAAACAATTTCAATCATTGAAAAACCACGTTTTTCTTTTTGATATTGAAAAGCTTTTTTTATGGCTTTTTTTGCTTTTAAATAATTTTTTGGATCATGAACAGAAACTCTTTCTAAATAGGCAACACTTTCTATGGTTGCGAACATTTCACTAATCTTAATAGGATTACCAGTCCAAGCTGTGTCACGCCCATCTTGTGAGGTTGTTGTTTTTTGACCTGGTAATGATGTTGGTGCCATTTGCCCACCTGTCATACCATAAATTGCATTATTCACAAAAATCACTGTGATGTTTTCACCACGATTTGCTGCATGGATGGTTTCTGCAATACCAATAGATGCTAAATCGCCATCTCCTTGATAGGTAAAGACAATATTATCTGGTAAAACTCTTTTAATACCTGTTGCTTCAGCACAGGCCCTACCATGTGGGGCTTGTTGGGCATCGCAATTAAAGAATTCATAAGAGAATACCGAACATCCTACCGATGCAATTGCAATGGCCCTATCTAAAATATCTAGATCGACCAAGGCTTCAGCCACGAGTTTATGAATGATACCATGGGTACACCCAGGACAATAAGATAGTGGTTTATCTGTTAAACCTTTTGTTTTTTCGTATTTTACAGTTGTTTCAGCCATCTTATTTCACCACGCTTTCATTAAAGTTTTTAATTGCATCAACAATTTCTTCAGGGTCTGGCAACATACCACCACTTCTACCGAAGAAACCAACTTTATGTCTACCATTGTTTGCAATTAAAACATCATCTAGCATTTGTCCCATGCTTAATTCAGCACATAAAATGCCTTTTGCATTTTTAGGAATTTCATCAAAAGCTTTTTCTGGATATGGGAATAAACTTATCGGACGAATCATGCCAACTTTAATGCCTTCTTCATCTAACATTTCAATTGCTGAACGGCAAATTCTTGCCATGGTTCCATAAGCAACGATGACATATTCAGGGTCATCAAAGTTAACCATTTCATAACGAGTTTCATTTTTCTTAATTGTTTTATATTTTTCTTGCAAATGTATATTATGTTCTTCTAGTGCTTTAGGATCAATTTGTAAACTATTGGCAACATTTCTTCTACCAGGATGATTCATTGTGCCATTGGTTGCCCAATCCTTCTCAGGTAAGAATCTTTCCTTAACTGGCTTATCAAAATCAACTGATTCCATCATTTGACCAATTAACCCATCCACTAAAACCATGACTGGATTGCGATAATAATCGGCAATGTCAAATGATTCTTTAATGGTATCGACCACTTCTTGAATGGTTTCTGGTGCATAAACAATTAATGAATAATCACCATTACCCCCACCTCTTGTTGCTTGATAGTAATCAGCTTGAGAAGGTTGAATTCCACCAAGACCTGGTCCACCACGCATAACAGATACGATTAAACATGGAAGTTCTGCAGCTGCGATATATGAAATACCTTCTTGTTTTAAAGCAATCCCAGGAGATGATGAACTTGTCATCACTCTTTTACCAGCCCCTGCAGCACCATAAACCATATTGATAGCTGAAACTTCAGATTCTGATTGTAAGAACACTTTTCCATTTGCTAATAAATGTTTTGATAAATATTCTGGAACTTCATTTTGAGGTGTAATTGGATAACCATAAAAAGCATCCACACCGCCTTTAATTGCTGCTAAAGCAATTGCTTCGTTCCCTTTCATTAGTACTTTTGCCATTATTTTTTCACCTCTACCCTAATCACTGAATCTGGACACATCATTGCGCAAAATGCACACCCTATACATTTATCAGGTTCTGAAACACTAACAATGTTATAACCTGAATCATTTAAGGTTTTCTTGTCTTGATAAAGAATTTTGACTGGGCAGTATTCTACACACAATCCACACCCTTTACATTTTTCATGGTCAAAATAAGTTATTCCTTTTGGCATATCATTTCCTCCTAAAACCAATTTTTTCTAAAATATAATTTTAATTTTAATACTTCGTTAGAAACATTAAAATCTGTGTCATCAATCTCATTCCAATAACTTGTATAAACAATTGGAAGGTCTAATTTATCACTCACTTTTTCTACTACATCTTGTCCTTTTTGAATGTCTTCAATCGTGGTGTCTTTTAATAAGTTTGAATTATTAATCAAACCTGTTACTTTAAAACCGCTTGTGCCTTCTATTCGATTAATCAATTTAACAATCTCATCTTCATGGTTAGTCTCTGGTCTAAAAACATTAATCACCACAAAGAGATCATAATCCATGTCTTCTTTAAAATCATCAAATTGTCGCATCAGTTTTGCGCCTTGATCACTGCCACCCAAATCATAAATCACACGTGTTTTCTCATTATACAAGGGATTATAGATTTTCTTAGATATAAAGGGCATGTCTAAATGCATTTTAGATTCCATGTCGCTTGATATTGTTTCTATCCCATTTTCTTTTAGAAATGCTTCCATTTCTCTTGTTCGGAAGTAAGGATTAATCACATCCAAATCAACAATTGCTTCTATTTCCTTTTGTATGGCAAGATTAATTGCTACTTCTGTTTTACCAGAGCCATAATATCCTGTTAAAAAAGTAACTTTTTTCATCATTTACCGATCGCCTAATATAGGCTTCATCGACTCCTTTCTTCTCCAAACATAAATAAAGTTTTTCCAAAGTTGGAAAACGCTTACAAAACAATTATAACATTTATGGTTTTAAATTCCAACACACAATTGAAGAAAAACACAAAAAATACATGAAAAATATTATGAACATTAAATTGAATTTTTATCTTATTTATTATAAAGCTTTCAAAGAAAATAAAACGACCATTTAGCCGTTTTATTTTGTTTTTATTGTTCGCTTTTTAAATCTCTTGACATCAATTTACTAATGACAATCTCAGGTTCAATTTCATTAAATAAAACATCATAAACAGCATCAATAATTGGTGTCTGTATTTGAAGTTCTTTAGATAAGAAATAAGCGGTTTTACAAGTCTTAACCCCTTCAACGACCATGGTCATTTTACTTAAAGATGTTTTTAAATCATCACCCTCACCAATTAATAAACCAGCACTATAATTTCGACTAAACTTAGACATACAGGTGACAATCAAATCACCGATTCCAACCAAACCATTTAGAGTTTCTTCCAAGCCACCGAGATGAGTCGTGATTCGTTTCATCTCAATTAAGCCTCGGGTGATTAAAGCAGATTTAGCATTAATTCCATAACCGAGCCCATCTAACATTCCAGAGGCTATGGCATAAATATTCTTTAAAGATCCACCTAGTTCAGCACCAATTAAATCTAAAGAAGTGTAGACCCTAAAATAATCTTCATTAGAAAAAGTTTCTTGAACCA
Source organism: Candidatus Izemoplasmatales bacterium (assembly GCA_046542225.1). Lineage (GTDB taxonomy): Bacteria > Bacillota_I > Bacilli_A > Izemoplasmatales > Hujiaoplasmataceae > Hujiaoplasma. Next base: position 9,170 of record JBKHBS010000039.1, read on the forward strand.
ATTTTGCATGTTCTAAATTATTACTGGCTGCCACAATAGAGGTGATTTTTCTAACAATGACTTCTTCTGCATGACTTGGCCCAGTAAGTGAAACAAAGCCCTCTATATAATCTTCAGGTATTTCATCGTAGACGATTTGTGAAACGCGGTCATTGGTTTTAAATTCCAAACCTTTTGCCACATTCACAAATAATTTTTTTGACTTGATGATTTTTTTGATTTGAGATAAAACAATTCTTGTGACTGATGTTGGCACAGCCAAAATAACCATGTCACTAAAATCGAGTGTTTCTTTTAGAGATGTTGTTGCCTTAATATCTTTGGCCAAAGGCACATCACCTAATTTAGATTTGTTGGTGTGATGTTGATTAATCTCATCAACAGTATCTTGATTATTATCATATATTAAAACTTCTTTATTATTATCCACTAATAAATTAGCAAGTGCTGATCCCCAAGAACCCCCACCTACTATAGCAATCTTCTCCATTATTCTCTCCTTTGCTATATTAAATTGTCACCCCTATTATACCAATTATAAGAATTAAAACAATAGAAAAAACCGCCGAAGCGGTTTTATTGATTAACATTATCCCCAGATTTCTTCTACAAAATGCGGATAATCAATAAATGGGTTTCTATTCCCTTGATATGAAAATATTACTTCATTTCTATTTCTTTCAAAATCATCTACCGGATCCATCATATGCCATTCTAAAAGAACTTGTAGGTCGCCAATAGTTTGGCTACTTATATTTAATTGTGTATACATGGTTGCCATATAGAAGACAATTCTTGCTATATCTCCCTTAACTTCATCATGAGGTTCATAGACACCAGAACCAGTCATATAACCAAAAGGTAAATTGCCCCGGCTACTGTTCTCTTGAACATCTGAGGGTTTTAAATTATGAGCATCACCCTTAGGTGCACCATTTAATTTTGATTGTGGCCATACATGCTCGCGATTCCAGTTTGGATAATCCCACTCGCCTTTAACAGATTCTCTTGTATAAACTAAAATAATGTTGCTAGGATTATCAGGATCTCTATCAGATTCTTCAAGAATGACTTTTGCATAATCATAACTCATTGAACCTGTACCTTGAGAAATAATTGAGTTCAACTCATAATAAAGGTCATCACCAGTCAAACCAGCTGCGCTGGAATAATAATCCATATCAACTGTTGAAGAACCTTCAGCTTTGACTAAGATATCAACAGTTTTAATAATTGGTTCTTTGTTACCAAGACTCACCTCTATTGTTACAAGGCCAGTTTGGTCACCTTCTTCTTCAGTAGGTGTCAAAACATTTAGATAAGAACCATCATAAGTTACGAATGAACTTGCATCGCCACTGATGTTAATGATTTCATATACAGAACCATAAAATCCTTGTCCAAAATCATGGTTGCCAAAAAGTAATTTTTCTGTCGGCAACAAATCCGCATCTTCTTGTAAAGCCTCTGATTCATCTGGCATATAAACAGATATATGTGAACTTGAACCTTGGAAAGCAAAGCGTTCAACTTCATCTCCCATAGCATAGTATAACAAATCTACAGTAATGACTTCTCCAACATAAGACTCTATTGCTGAAATAGAATGACTTAAAGATTTATAATATATTTCAGCTATCTTTGTATCATCAACATATAAGAACGACGTATTATATGATCCTTCTATTCGTACTTCACCAGTCAAACTATAAATAAATCCTGGTTGCAAATCAGTCACACCATATTCAAAATCCAAAGAGTCCTGTGATGTATCCATTTCATGTGCATTTATCTCAACAATAACAGGGTTTTGAATTTGTTTTACTTCTCTATAAGTTGTTAACTCTCCGCTAACAACAACCCTATCACCCAAATCAACTTCAGGTGCTACATTAGTAAAAACAAATAAATTATAAGTATCATCTTGTATATAATACCCATTTTGTGTCATATAATATACAAGGCCACTCACTTGAACTTGTGAACCATCAGCCATAGTATGAACATCTAATAAATCAGTATAGTCATCATAATATGAATCTTCAGTATCTTCTTCACTTGTTGGAACTTCCGTTGTTGGAACTTC
>JBKHBS010000040.1:0-11061 GCA_046542225.1 Candidatus Izemoplasmatales bacterium
AATTATTTAGCTTTTAACTTAGTAAAAATTATCTTCAATTCTTTGGATCTTTTTATGATGTAAATATTCCTGTTTTTCTAAACGTTTGTCCAACTTATAGATAAGATAAACTTGGATAAAGGCAATGATAAACATGGCGATGAAGTTAGTGATATTAAAGCTAAAAATAATTCTCTCTACACTATTAAATGATGTTGTTCTAAAGAAACCCACCAAATAATTCATAATGGTCAACCGATTACTTGTATAAAAAATAAGATTATAAACAGTAATAACCATCAACATAACTTCTAAAGTCACTTTGGTTCGATTTTGCAAAACGATTCCAAATGAAATAAAGAAAATGGCAAAACCACCAGCATCAACAAATGAACGAAACAACAACCATAGTTCTTCGGTTGTGACCAATCGGAAATATGATACAAAAAACCCAATGATGATGAAGATGGTCACTACATGATAGGCGATAATGAGTCGCGTTTCTCGATAAAAAATCAAAGAAACGATATTGAATACAACCATCAATCCTGCCACAATTAATAGGTTTGAAAAACCAAGAAACCATAAAAGGCCGGCTAAAACAGTCGATAAAAATACAATGGTCATGTTGATATATTTTCGCATAGGTGCTCCTTTTTTTAAAATATTACCACACTTTATATATAAAGTAAATAAGCACCATCAATATGGTGCTTATCTCTTTAAAGTTTGGTAAATTTTGTGATGATTGTCTTAACGATATCCAAGGCTTTGTTCATTTCTTTAATTGAAGCATATTCAAATGGTCCATGAAAATTATAGCCCCCTGTTCCTAAATTAGGACATGGCAAGCCCATGAATGATAGTCTTGCCCCATCAGTCCCACCACGAATTGGTTCAATAATCGGTGAAATATCGTTTTCTTTGATGGCTTCAATGGCTAAATCTATCTTTTCTTGATGGTCTTCTAAAACTTCTTTCATATTGAAGTATGAGTCTGTTAATTCTAATTCACAAGCCTTATAGCCATATTTATTGTTGATGAATTCCTTAATCAAAGTAAAGTCATCTTTTTGTCGATTGAATTTTTCTTTATCATGATTACGAATAATCATGACCATATTGGTTTTTTCAACAGTACCTGATTGTGAAACCAAATGATTAAAGCCTTCATAAGCTTCAGTCAATTCTGGTTTTAAACCTTTTGGCAACAAACCATAAAATTCATTGGCAATATCTAAAGAATTGATTAATTTGTTTTTTGCCGAACCAGGATGAACCGATTGACCCATAAATGTTAATTTTGCTGTGGCAGCATTAAAATTCTCATAAGCAATTTCACCAACTTTTGATCCATCTAGGGTAAAGCCAAAATCAGCATCGATCTTATCAATATCAATATATTCAGTCCCTGTACCAACTTCTTCATCAGGGGTAAAAACTATGACGATTTCACCGTGCTCAAATTCTTGGTTATTTTGAATATATTCGACAAGGGTCATGATTTGAGCCACACCTAATTTATCGTCTGCACCCAGTAAAGTCGTCCCATCAGTGACGACTAAATCATCGCCGATTTTATCATTAAGATTTGGAAACTTTTTAGGGTCTAAGTAGATTTCCTTTTCTTCATTTAAGAAAATAATACCTCCATCATAATTTTTGATAACCCTTGGTTGAACATCTTTACCACTGGCATCTGGCGATGTATCCACATGGGCAATAAGGGCGAGTTTAGGTACATCTTTTTTGATGTTAGACGAAATACGGCCAATCACATAGCCATAATCATCAATACTAGCCTCTACACCTAAATCTTTTAATTCTTTTAATAAATCATTTAATAAGTCCCATTGTTTATCCGTTGATGGATAGGTTTTTGAATCTGAATCTGATTGTGTATCGTATTTAACATAATTTAAAAATCTCTCTAACAGTTTCATTTTTTCATTCCTCTCTTTACCATTTACTATATTTTATCATACCTTTGGTTGAATTAAAAAATTATTAAGTCTGCCTATATATGTTATAATAAAGTAAGGAGAAGCTATGGGTAAATATTATCGTCATAAACATAAACTTGATGATTTGATGGGGATTCAATTGGTTAAACTGGGTTTCATTATTAAAAAAGTTTTAACGAAACTCAATATCACCGATCGTTTTTATGAAAGAACCAGCAAAAACTATCAATATCCTAAAGATATTGATTGGCAAACCATCCACCATCAGGGCATGAAGGTTGAAACAATTGAGTATAAAAATCAAAAATCAGACCATTGTTTGTTGCAATTACACGGCGGGGCTTATCTATTTGATTTTAATGATAATTATAGGCGGATGGCTAAGAAATATTTAAAAATACACCCAAAGTTTAAAGTGTATTCACCTTATTATTCTTTAGCACCAAAACACCCTTTCCCTGTGGCCTTAAATGAAGTTTTTGAACTTTATAAGACTTTATTAAAAACATATAATCCGCAAAAGATTGTTTTTACAGGGGATAGCGCAGGTGGAGGACTAGCCTTGGCTTTAGCCTATCATATATATGACCACGACTTGCCTTTACCAAAAGCCATCATCACCATGTCAGCTTGGACGGACTTTGCGGATGAAGGTGATTCATATGAAGACAATAAATACAAAGATATTTTCTTCAGAGTCGGCGATACCAAACTCGATAAAACCGGGTATGCAGGAAAGCATTCCTTTAAAAACGAAAAAATCTCACCCAAATATGGTGATTATAAAAAATTACCTAATTTGTTAATGTTTGTGGGTGGCAATGAATTGATTAAATCCGATACCTTATCCATTGGATTGAATCATGAATCAGCCATTGTCCATGAATTTAACAAAATGTTCCATGTTTTTCCTTTGGGGTTCAAAGTCATGTCTTCATCAAGAATGGCTTGGCGAATCATCGAAGATTACTTAGACAAACTTTTCACTAAGGAGGACAAAGATGCCTAAACAAAAAATAAACCAAGATTGGTTTAAACTAGATAACTCTGCTAAAATATTTCCTTCGGTTTCAAATAGTGCTGAAACAAATACTTTTAGAGTCACAGCAACTTTAACAGAAGAGGTTGATGTAGAACACTTACAAGAAGCAGTGGATATTATTTTAGAAAGGTATCCAATGTTTAAAGTAAAGCTTAAAAAAGGTATATTCTGGGCCTATTTTGATTACAATGCTAAACCATTTAAAGTACAAGAAATGACCCACCAAGTTTGTGGAGAAATCATTCCTATTGAAAATAATGGATACTTATTTAAAGTCTTGTATCGCCATAAAGATATCGCCATAGAAATGTTTCATTCTCTTGCGGATGGTGGCGGAGTCATGCAATTGCTTAAATCATTGGTCTATGAATACTTATTATTAGAAGGCAAGAATGTCACACCAGACAATATCATTGCTACTAAGAATGATAAGCCTGAATTTGAAGAATATGAAGATGCCAATGTAAAATATTACAATAAGAAAAACCGTAAACACATACCAGAAGAAAAAGCTTACCGGATTAAAGGAACCTATTTAGATGATGATCAAACAGGGTTGATTTCTGGTATTCTAAATACAAAACAAATGCTAGAACTTGCTAGAAAAAATGAGATGACAGTGACTGAATATTTAACATCACTAATGATGTATACCATTTATAAAACTCAAATACAATACAGGGAACATATGAAGGCCAATGAAAAACCAGTTAAAATATTTGTGCCTGTTAATTTAAGAAAGCATTTTCCTTCTAAAACCCTAAGAAACTTCACGAATTTTATAAAAGCAAGCATGCATATGGACAAAGAAGACATTTCTTTTGAAGAAATTAAAGCAACTGTCAAAGAACAATTTGCCTATGGTATTCAAAAAGAAGAACTCATTAGAAAAATGAGTGAAAATGTTGCTTTTGAAAAAAATCTATTTTTAAGGATGACACCTTATTTTCTTAAGAATTATGTTTTAAAAATTGGATTCAATATGTTAGGAATCAAACTAAACACCATGTCTTTAACCAATATTGGTCGAACAGTATTCCCTGAATCATTGAAACCCTATATTTATGATGTGACAGCGGCCATTTATGCAGGTAGGGTCAATACCATCGGTTGTGCCATTGTTTCATATGAAGATCGATTTAAAATTACTTTCACCAGAAGCATTCTTGAAAATGAAATTGAAAGAGAATTTTTTAGACATCTTTCATCTGAAGGCTTAGACATTGAAATTGAAAGCAATTATGTGGAGGAATATTTATGAAATACTGTGACAAATGCCATATATCCATAAAAACCAATCATGATTATTGCCCCTTATGTCACCAAACCTTAGAAGTGATAAAGGAAGAAGAAGTCATAGAGAAATACCCTGAATATAAGGGTAAACTAAGACCATTTCAAGACATTGTTAAAAAAGTATTGATGTTTTTATCAGTGATTTCAATTCTAGGGCTTTTATTGATCAATTTCTTTACAGGTTTTGATCAATTATGGTCATTAATCCCTATCGGAAGTATTGTCTATTTTTGGATGTTAATGACAGTGGGTATTTTTTCCAAACACAATATTGCATCAAAAATATTCATTTTAACCACCACACTGATATTCCTTGTATATTTGATTGATTATTTAACTTATTCAGAAGGATGGTCTTTAAATTATGTGGCGCCCTTATTGTTATCGTCATGTAATATTGCCATATCCTTTATCATTTTAATTAAAAGAATTAATTATAGGGATTATATCACTTACTTACTCTTGATTGTTGTCTTATCCTTGGGGCCAATTGTTTTAATCTTATTTGATGTTGTCACTGTGACTTGGCCATCATTTGCAGCCTTTGGCTTGGCAGTATTTATTTTATTGTTTATTATTTTCTTTTTTCCAAAATCGATTAAAGATGAAATTAAAAAAAGATTTCATGCATAAAAATAAGCGTTCATCATTTGATGAACGCTCTTATTTTAGATATTGATGTCTCCACTTAAGGTTTTTTTACTTTTGATTTCAATTGGTCTTGATTTATCCTTGTTTTTAATGGTGATATCACCAGAGACAGATTTTAAAGTCAGAGTTTTGGGATAAAATTCTCTTCCCTCAAAATCACCACTGACTGCCCGGTATTCAACGTCTTTTGCCTCAGAGTCTTCCGCAAAAAAATCTCCTGAGACAGACCCAATTATTAAAACCTCATCAATTTTTGTGTTTTTAAACTTATAATCACCACTCACATTGGAAATATTGATGGTTGTAAAAGCACTATCGCCAATATGTGCGTCACCAGAGACGGACTTAAGTTGAAGGTTTTGAATTTGGCTATTGTTCATGGATAAGTCTCCACTCACTGATTTAATATCCAACTTATCGGCTTTTAATTGGTCTATCTTAAAATCAGAAGCTTTGGATTTGATGTCCATAAGTTTCAATTGGTGGCCGTTGGGAATTTTAAGAGTGAAGCTTTCGCCACGATCTCTCATAATCCTTAATTTAATATCCATTGTGTGTTTTCTCTCAATGTAAAGAGTGCCAGCTTTTTCATAGATTTTGTAATACTTGAGAATGATATTTTCCCCATGTAATTCAAATTGATCACTAGGAGATACTGAAATATTGATGTCTTCATGGATTAATTTAAAGTCAACTGTGTGAATGCCTTCTTTTGAAAAGCTTTCAATCATTGAATCAACAGATTCTTTTTCTTTGTCAAAGTCGTCTTCAGAAGCGTTTTTACCAAGTTCTTCAGCCACTTGTTTTGGGTCTCCGAATTTTTCAATAATCTGATCCTCACTTAACCCTTCCTCCATGGCTTGAGAAATCATTTCTTCATGGTCGTTGATAATATCAGCAATTTCTACATCATTTAAATTTTGTTTCTTAAGTTCTTTCCTTAAATCTTCTAAGAATGTCTTCATGTTTCTTTCCTCCTTTATTTAAAATATCATAGACGCCTCCGATGAATGCGTCCCAATCATCTCTTAACTTTAAATAATAATCAAAACCAAGCTTAGTAATCCGGTAATACTTTCTTGGGGCCCCTTGAGTAGACTCTTCTAAGTAGGTTGTAAAATAACCATCTTTGGTTAACCTTCTAAGTATTGGGTAAATGGTGTTTTCATTAACATCTAAATGTTTTGAAATATTGTTGATGATTTGATAACCATACATGTCTGTATCAACAAGTTCAGATAAGACACATAATTCTACGATACCACGTTTAAATTGTGCATTCATAAGCCCTCCTTATACCAATTGTAACACAGTAGTGTGTAAGACACAATACTAAATTGTAAAAAAAAGCAGATTATTTTAAAACCTGCTTTCTATACTTTATTAACCAACAAGAATATGTTCTTTTGGATAATCTATTTTTCCAGTCATATCTTGTTTCCAGTTTTGATTAATGATACCAAAGACAGTAATTGGACCAAGACGACCAATATACATAAGAATTGCCAATAAAACCTTTGTTGTTGGCATCAACTCAGTGGTGATTCCTGTTGATAAACCTACCGTGCCAAAGGCAGAGAATGTTTCGAATAATATGTTGAGCATTTTATTGTCGTAAGCAGTGTTTTTAGCTTCGATGATGGATATCACTAAGAAGAAGACAACAATGATGGTAAAAGCCAATATAGCAATGACCAGTGCCTTAATACGGTTTCGATCCTCAATCATTCTCTTATTGGTAATAAATGGTTTACCCCTTAAAAAACTTATAATTGAACCATAAATAATATATATAGATGTTGTTTTAATACCACCACCTGTTGAGTTAGGAGAGGCACCAATAAACATAAAAGTAATAATCACAATTAAAGTGATATAAGAAAACTGAGATATGTTCACTGTAGAAAATCCTGCAGTTCTAGTGGTGACACTTTGAAATATGGCTTCTAACCAAGTGATTTGATCATATTCTAAAAACTTAATGAGCAGGGAACCAAAAATAATTAAAAATAAGGTGATTTTAATGACTATTTTTGAATAGAGGGTTAGATTTCTCCAGTTTTTCTTTTCTAATAAATCCCTAATAACAATGAAACCAATACCACCAATGATGATTAAGGCCATGGTATTGATATTTAAGATGAGATTTGAACTATAGTCTTGCATGGAAGAAGCGCCAAATATATCAAAACCAGCATTGTTAAAAGAAGAGATTGAATGAAAAGCAGAAACACCTAGAGCTTTCCAAAAGTCAAATTCTTGAATGAAGACAGTGAAATTCACCACCATGCCGATAAACTCTATGGCCAAGGTCACTAAAACAATAGATCGAACCAATTTTATCATACCGCCATGTGTGGGTTGGTTTAATGCCTCTTTAACCAAATAACGTTCTGTGACACCGATTTTAATGCCTAGTGCCATTAAAACATAAATGGCGATGGTGATAATACCCAAACCACCAACTTGAATCAATAAAGCCAAAACAACTTTTCCGTATATACTAAAAGTATCACCGATACTTGAAATCGTTGACAAACCTGTTACACAGACTGCAGAAGCTGATAAAAATAATGAATCAACCCATGATAAGGAGCCTTCTGCGACAGTTGTATAAGGTAATCTTAATAAAACAGCACCAATTAGAATAATAGCCATAAAACTGGCCAGAATGACGATTAATGGTGAGATTTTTCTTTGCTTCATAGGATGTCCTCCTTATTACGTTATATAAATTATACTACTTAATATTTTTTTTGGCAAATACGATTAATCATTTTTATTCACAAGAAAATTTGATATAATAAAATGTAAAGGAGATTGCATGTTAGTATTGGTCGGGCCGAGCGCCTCAGGAAAAACAGAATCCGCTAAAATCATGATTAATAGATACCATATTTCAAGGGTCGTTACTTGTACAACAAGACCTAAAAGGCTCAATGAAATCGATGGTTTCGATTATCATTTTTTAAGTGAAGAAGCATTTTTAATAAAAAAAGCACAAGGTTATTTTATTGAAACCACTGAATATAATGGGTTTTATTATGGTACACCAAAGAATGAATTAGGGGATGATAAATTTATCATCCTAGAACCCAAAGGACTTCAATCTTTTCTTAAATTAGACATTGACCTTGTTTCAATTTTTTTAAAAACCAAAGAAGATATTAGAATCCAAAGAATGAAACAAAGAAAAGATAAAATAAAAGATATTAAAGCGAGAATTGAAGAAGATAGAAAGGAATTTGACCTTGATCAAATTGAAGGTTTGGACCTTGTGATTGATACAACAAATCTCACTTTATCAGAAGTTGCGGATTTAATTTATAAGAATTACATTGATATTTTAGTCAAAAAGAAAAGCAATGTCAATCAATTATCATTATTTGAGGGGGATTTATGAATTTAAACATAAAAGATGCAAAAAGAGAAGACAGTCAATTAATCCTTGATTTTATCAAAGGGATTGCAAAATATGAAAAAATGGAAGATGAAGTAGAAGCCACTTTAAAAGACATAGAAAAATCAATCTTTGACCAAGAAGATGCCCATGTGATTATTGGATATTTAGACAATGAACCTGTTGGCTTTGCCTTGTATTACTATAATTATTCTACATTTAAGGGAAGAAAAGGCTTATACCTAGAAGACTTGTTTGTTTATAAAGACCACCGACACAAGGGTATCGGTAACCAACTCTTTGAATACTTGATGAAAAAAGCCAAACAAGAGAACTGTGGGCGTATGGAATGGGTCTGCTTAAATTGGAATCAAAGCGCCATTGATTTTTACCGGAAAAAGGGCGCTATTACCATGGATGATTGGACTACATTTAGAATTGATGAAAAAAATTTATAAAGCGTAAGCAAAGTATTTGATATACCCATTGGGGCATGTTAAAATATACAAGAATGAATAACTAATTAGGAGGAAATACATATGCCAGTACAAGTAACAACTGACACGTTTAAAAAAGAAGTTTTAGAATCAGATATTCCAGTAATTGTTGATTTCTGGGCACAATGGTGTAGACCATGTTTAATGGTAGCCCCAATCTTAGAAGAAATTGCTGAAGAATATGAAGGCAAAGTAAAAGTTGCTAAAATCAACGTTGATGAAGAAGGTTATTTAGCAAACCAATACAAAGTATCAAGTATTCCAACACTATATTTATTCGAAGACGGTGAAGTGAAAACTCAAGTGATCGGATTAATGAGAAAAGAAGACTTAATTAAAAAATTAGGGATTTAAGGATGCATGATGTAATAGTGATTGGCGGAGGACCTGCAGGGGCATCCGCCGCTATTTATTTACAACGATCAAAACTCGATGTTTTGATGGTTATGAAAGATTACGGAACACTTGAGAAAACCGGTCATATTGATAATTATTGGGGTTTTGAATCAACCATGGATGGGAAAGAACTATCTGAAAAAGGTGTCTTACAAGCCAAAAGACTTGGTGTCACTGTAAAGATGGAAGAAGTCTTAGACATTGAAAATGATTTAATGGGTGACCATAAATTTACTGTTAAAACTGACCAAGGATTATATGAAGGTAAAACAGTGCTTTTAGCAACCGGTCAATCAAAACCCAATTTAAGAGTCAAAGGTTTTAGAGAATTCACTGGAAAGGGCATTTCATTTTGTGCCATCTGTGATGGATTTATTTACCGCAATAAAAAAATAGGTGTTGTTGGAAACAAAAAATTTATGTCTGAAGAATTAGAAACTTTATCTAATTTTACAGATGATATTACTGTATTTACCAATGCAAATGAATTAACTGTTGATGTTGATAAGAAAGTTGTCACTGATAAAATCACTGAGATAAAAGGCGATGAAGTCATTAAAAAAGTCATCACTGAAAAAGGTGAATATGATGTGGATGCTTTATTCATTGCCATGGGAACCCCATCGGCCAATGATTTTGCCTTGAGAATGGGTGCTTTAATCGACAAGAATAATATTGTTGTGGATGACAGGTTTATGACCAATATACCTGGTTTGTTTGCTGCAGGTGATTGTATAGGTGGATTACTACAAATTGCCAAAGCCGTCAGTGACGGTGCACATGCTGCCATTTCATTAAATAAATACGTAAGAGCTTTATAAAAAAATATAAAACAAAAGACAATTAGTTAAAACTAGTTGTCTTTTTTAATAATGGTCCAATTGTTTTTTAATGCGTGTTTTTCTAACTCTTTATCAGGGTTCACAGCATATGCTTTTCCCACAAGTTCTAAGATGGGTAAATCATAACCATTATCAGCATAAGCTTTAGAATTTTTATAATCAGCATCTTTAAATCTTTCTAATAAAGCTTTTTTCTTATCTTCTTCAATCAAAATATGAATTTTGTCTGAAGGTAAGATTTGTCCGTTCTCTTCAGAAATAGATCCTATGATGGTGTCAAAACCATCATTCTTAAAAGGTTTTAAAATGACATCTAAATTACCGCTTAATAAAACAATATGATAACCTGCATCTTTATCAACTTTGATCTTTGCTTTCATGGGTTGAAAAATGAATCTTTGCAAATTTTTATAGTTATCCATTAAAAATTGATCCAATTTTTTTCTAGGTATAGACCTAAATAAATCAGCGGTTTTTCTCATGGTATAAGGATTGATTCTTCTTTTATTCCAACCAAATATTTTTAACTTATACAATACATAACGCCAAATAAAACCATACCATATTCTTTTATATGCTTTATCATTTAGCTGTTTTTCTTTCCAAAGTTTATACATCAATGGTAGTGTTTGTTCAGAAACATAAGTACCATCAAAATCATAGATTGCTAATTTCATAGACACCTCTTTGTTAGTTTTAATTATAACATATGATTTTAATAAAATATCGGTAAATATTATTTAAATTTTACAGACATAGTAATGAATAAAAATAAATTATTTTAACCTGTGTTATTGTTTGAAATATAAGTTTGTGCTAATATTTATTTGACAATATATTTAAAATACTAAAAAATTGTGCTTTTGTGAAGTAGATTATACTAATGGTGTGCCACAAACAGAAGCAACCCTTCAAGCATATACATATGATGATCAAGGGAATCCAACCCAAATTACTAATTTTGTATATGAAGGAACAAGCTATGAATATGCAA